>CAYSTX010000027.1:14208-23744 GCA_964434035.1 uncultured Acetobacteraceae bacterium | reverse complement strand
CACGCGGCCGTTACGCAACGAGTCGGGCGATGCGGCGGGCCAAGACCGCACGTCCCCGCGTCGTGCGCCGAGTGCCGCGATCAGGTTTGCAAGACCCGCTTGGGGATGCGTCGGCTCAAGCGCCGTCCACGCGTCGTCATCAAGGGAGCGATCGAGGTTCGGCAGCACGACTGCGCCTTTCGGCATCCGTGCAATGACGCGCAGGAGCTCCGCGACCGCGGGCATCGCCGACGTGATGCCGGCCGCCCACACGGTATGCGCAGGCGGCGTGTCGCTCCAGGCGTCCGCCTGCGCCCGCAGCAGCGCCACCTGCCGTGCCGCAGGATCGAGCGCGCCCGCCTCGGCGAGCAGCGACGGCCAGTGCGCGGTGATGATCTGCAGGAACGTGAGCGTGCGCTGCCAGTGCGCCGCGTGATCCTCGGCCGCCGCGCCGGGCAGCTTGGCCGCGAGATCGATGCCCGCGCGCGCTGCTTCGTCGAGCAGATCGGCGAGATCAGCGGCGAGCGTCCACGCGCCGTCCATCCCCGTCGGCGCGCCGCCCGCGCCGTTGAGTGCCAGCACCAGACGCGCGAGCAGCGCGAGCCGTCGGTCGGGGTCGATCGCCGGTGGCAGGTCGAGCGCGCCAGACAGCGCGAGCGGCGCCTCATCGGCCGCCCCTATCGCGGTGATGCGCGGCAGCAGCAGCGCACGGCCGCCGGATGCATTGAGGAACGCTTCGGCGAGCGCACGCGCGGCGCGGCGTGTCGGCAGTAGGATCAGGCCGTCGGCCACACGCTCCGGCACGTCGCCCGCCTGGTCCAGCCAGGCTTTGGCGATCGCGTCGAGGAAGGGTGCATGCGGCGGAACGGAAAAGAGGTTCACCACGGCCCTCCGGGTGCCGCACGCCGCAGCGCATGGCTTGCTTCATCGAGATCGGGCGGTGTTGACAGATGAAACCAGAGCCCGTCATGGACCAGCCCGCGCAGCCGCCCGGCGGCGATTGCCCGGTTCCAGAGGATGTTTGTGCTGAAGGGGCCGGACGGTGCGTCGGCAAACAGCGCGGGCGTGGCGATCTGCACGCCCGCGAAGATGTACGGCACGATCTCGAACGGCTTCGGCCGGCGCGGCATTCCCCAGGGGTCAAGCGCGAAATCACCCGCGCCGATATCGGCCAGCACCTGACACGCCCGTTGCAATAGCAGCAGCGCGTCGGCCTCTTCGGGATCGAACGCATCGGCGAGGCGGGTCAGTGTGTTGAGCGGACCGTCGAGCCAGAACGCGTCGCCGTTGATGATGTAGAACGGCGCGTCGTCGAGCAGCCCGTCCGCGAGCGCCGCAGTCACCGCGCCGCCGGTGTCGAGCAGCACCGGCTCATGGCGGACGATCGTGCGTGGGCCGAGACCCGCGTCGGCGCGCGCGGCGAGGTGATGCGCGACCTTGTCGGCGTGCCAGTGTGTGTTGACGACGACATGCTCGACGCCCGCGTCGTTCAGCCGGTCGAGCGCGTGGTCGAGCAGCGTCCGGCCGCCGAGCGCCAGGAGCGGCTTGGCCGTCGTCTCCGTCAGCGGGCGCATGCGCGTGCCGAGCCCGGCCGCGAGCAGCATGGCGGCGCGCGGCCTCACGCCGCCGTCTCCGGCGGGTTGCCGCGATATGCGGCCGGGATCAGCCGGTCGAGCGCGTGCGCGAGCGGCGCCGCCTCCGGCCGCGCCAGCGCCCGTTCCAACAGCCGCCAGGTGCGCGGACCGTGCGCCAGGTAGTGCGGCCGCCGATCGCGCCTTGCGAGTCGGACCCATTGCCCGGCGACGCGGAGATGCCGTTGCGCCGCGCACACGGCGAGCGCCGCCCGCATAGCGGCCGGGTCCAGCTCGGGCCGCGCGTCCAGATAGGCGTTCGTCGCCTCCTCCGCCGCGTCGGCGGGAATGTCGCGGCGGGCATCTTGGATGAGCGAGGCGAGGTCGTAAGCGGGGTGGCCAATGGCGGCCGACTGAAAATCGAGCACGGCGAGCGTATTGTCCTGAAGCAACATGAGGTTTCCGGCGAAATAATCGCGGTGGACGATCCGCGCCGGGTCGCGATCGAGCGGGGCGAGCATCGCCGTCAATGCGTCGGAGAGCAACAAGCGCGCGTCGGTCGGCGCCGGGCCGCCGAAAGTCGCGGGCCACCACCAGTCGCACATGGTGCCGACGGCGGCCGCGGTCATTTCGGCCGAACCCCAGCGCGGCAGCCAGTCGGGTGGTGCTTCCGCGTGCAGGCGGGCGAGCACGCGCGCGGCGTCGGACAGGCGGGAAGGTTCGGTATCGATGCGGTCGGCGAGCGACGTGTCGCCTAGATCCTCGACCAGCAGTAGCCCGTGCGCGTGATCCGCCGCCAAGACCGCCGGTGTGCGGACCCCGCGCGCGGTGAGCAGGGCTCCGATCCGGGCGAAGGCGCCGGTGTCTTCGGGCGGCGGCGCGTCCATCAGCAGCGCCGGGCGCGGTCCGCCGACGAGTCGCTCATAGCGCCGGAAGCTTGCATCGGCCGCCAGCGGATGCCGCGCCGCCATGCCGAAGCCATGCGCCGCCAGGAACGCGGTGATCGTGTCCGTGCGCGCGGTCATCGGCCGAGTGCGTCGAGCAGCGTGGGCAGGCGGTCCGGCCAGCCGTCGAGAGTCGCGCGCCGTCGGTCGGGCGCGGCTTCCGGGTCGGGGGTCGCGAGCGTCAGGCGGAGTGTCGCCGGGTCATCGGCGGGCGGCATACTCGGGCCGAGACGATCGGGCCATTCGACAAGCACGATGCCGTCCCGCGCGTCCTCGAACCCCAGCTCGCGGAGCGCCGACGGATCGGACAGCCGCCACAGGTCGAAATGCGCGACCGGGCCGCGCGGCGTCGCGTAGGTCTGAACAAGCGTGAAGGTCGGGCTCGGCACTTCGAGCGCGGCATCACCGGACAGCGCCCGCAAAAAGCCGCGCGCCCACTCGGTCTTGCCGGCGCCAAGCGGCCCGCTCAGCAGGATCGCATCGCCCGGCTTGGCCGCGTGTGCCGTCGCCGCGGCAAGAGCAAGGGTCGCCGCGAGGTCCGGCAGGTCGTAATCCAACGGCATCGGCCCATTGTGCCTGATGGCGGGAGTCGCTCACAACGGGCACAACAGAGCCGGGCGGAGCGGAGAACGACACATGGACATGTTCGAGCTGGCGGGGCGCGTGACGACAGATATCGAGACGGATGTGGCGATCATCGGCGCGGGCCCGGTCGGGCTGTTCGCGGTGTTTGAGTGCGGGATGCTGCAGATCCGCTCGGTGCTGATTGACGCGCTCGGCGAGGTCGGCGGCCAGTGCGCGGCGCTCTATCCGGAAAAGCCGATCTACGACATCCCCGCCCACCCGGCGATCGAGGCCGGCGCGCTGGTCGAGCATCTGGAGCGCCAGTTCGCCCCGTTTGCGGCGCCGCGGCTGCTGGGCCGGCGGGTGACCGGGCTCACGGGCACGCCGGGCGCGCTGACGATTACGACGGACCATGGCGACACGGTGCGCGCCCGCGCAGTCATCATCGCGGCCGGCGCCGGCGCATTTGGGCCGAATCGGCCGCCGCTGGACGGGATCGCCGCGTTCGAGGCGACCGGCGGCGTGCAGTATTACGTCCGCCGGCGGGAGGATTTTCGCGGCCGCAGGATCGTCATCGCCGGCGGCGGCGACAGCGCGGTGGACTGGGCGCTGTCGCTGAAGGACGTGGCCGAGTCGGTCGCCGTCGTGCATCGGCGCCCCAAGTTCCGCGCCGCACCTGAGATGGCCGCCCGGCTCGATGCCGCGGCCGAGGCGGGGGAGATCGAGATGGTCATCCCCTATCAGCTGCATGCGCTGCACGGCGAGGACGGTCGGCTCGCCTCCGTCGAGGTCGCGACATTGGAGGGCGACCGGCGGTTCCTGGAGGCGGACGTGCTGCTGCCGTTCTTCGGGCTGTCGATGGACCTAGGGCCGATCGCGGACTGGGGTTTGGCGCTCGAGCGCGGCCATGTGGTGGTCGATCCGGCAACGGCAGCCACTTCTGTGCCCGGCATCTTCGCGATCGGCGACGTCGCGCGCTATCCGGGGAAGCTGAAGCTCATCCTACAGGGCTTCGCGGAGGCAGCGGTCGCGGCCCACGCGATCCATCCCATCGTGTATCCGGGGCAGGCGCTGCATTTCGAGTATTCGACGACGAAGGGCGTTCAGGCGCATCCGTAAGCCAGCCGCGCTCGTCGGTCGCTTGGGCGGGTAGGCGTCAGCGCTGCAGGAAGACGAAGACGATGAATGCCCAGGCGGCGATCGAGAGGCCAATCGTGATCGCGAAGCCGCGCGCCCCGCGAAGATCGAAGGTCTCACCCTCCGCCGTGATGGTGCCCGCAGGTTCGTACCGGGCCGGGTGCGCGTCGGCTTCGATCAGGGGTTCGTTGTCAACCCTCTCGGTATGGTGATTCATTTCTAGTTTCCACCGCCGATTGTAATGCCGATCGTACGCACACATCACGATTCGTTCAAGCTCCTCCGCTAGCAACAAATTACTGAATTGCAAGGTTGCCACCATCAAAGCCCCTTTGCGGCGGCTCGGGCGGGATGCCACCTACCAAGCATGAAACGTCGTCTTCTGCTGAGCCTTGCGTTCGGGGCCGCTGTCCTGGCCCTCCCCGAACTTTCCGCCCGCGCTGACCAGGCGGCGCAAGCCGCCACCGCCGACCCCGATCTCGCCCGGATCGAGACGTATCTGAACGGTCTCCGCAGCCTAACCGCGCGGTTCGTTCAGGTCGCGCCGAACGGTGCCGTCGCCGAAGGCACGGCATGGCTGGAGCGGCCCGGACGGATGCGATTCCAGTACGATCCGCCGAGTCCGCTGTTGCTCGTCGCGGGACACGGCCTCGTCGTGTTTCACGACGCGTCGAACCAACAGACGAGCAACATCCCGATCGGTCAGACACCGCTCGGCATCCTGCTCGCGGATCACGTGAATTTGTCCGGCGACGTGCGCGTGCTCGCGCTCACGCATCGTCCCGGTGAAATCGACCTGACCGTCGATCGTGCGGCATCGCCGGGGGACGGCAACCTGATGCTCGTATTTCAGGATCAGCCGCTCGCGCTCCTCGGATGGATCGTCACAGATGCGCAGCGACAACAAACTCGCGTCACGCTCACCAACGTGCAGCTCGGCGGTCGATTCGCACCAAGCCTTTTCGAATTCATCGATCCCAGACTGTATCAAAACGGCGGCGGTGGATAGAATTCGATAGTCGAACGGTGCAATACCGCTTCACCTTTGCGATGCGATTTGGAACACTCCGGAGTCATGAAACACGACCTCTCGCCGATGCGGCCTCTCGTCGGCATTAGCTGCTGTTCAAAGGCGTTTGGCGTATTCAACATGCCGAATCACGCGGCATCGGACACGTATGTGCGCGCGACGGAACAGTTGGTCGGCGCGGTTCCGGTTCTGATTCCCGCATCCGGCGCGCCGTTGTGCGTGCGATCGCTTCTTGCGCGAATCGACGGGCTGCTGCTCACGGGAAGTCGTTCCAACGTGCAACCATTGCTGTACGATGGCCCGCCACATCCCGACGGCGTGCCCGAGGATCCCGAGCGTGACGGCGTGACGATGCCGCTTATTCGCGCTGCGATTGCAGCGGGCATGCCGGTGCTGGCGATTTGTCGCGGGCTGCAAGAACTAAACGTTGCACTCGGCGGAACTCTCCATCAACGGTTGCAAGATTTGCCGGACAAGCTCGACCACTCGACCGCGATGCAGCCCGATCCGCGCGTGCGGCAGGCGAAGGCGCACACGGTGCGAATCGTGACCGGCAGTTGGTTGCATCGGATGGCGGATGGCGCGGCCGAGATCGCCGTCAACTCGTTGCACAACCAAGGCATCGACCGGCTTGCTGCTGGACTCGTTGTTGAGGGCGTCGCGCCTGACGGTACGATCGAGGCGGTGCGGGTCGTGTCGACGGCGAGCGGGGTCGCGCGCGGCTTCGCGGTCGGCGTGCAATGGCATCCGGAAAACGACTTCGCAACCGATCCCGTCTCGGCCCGGATCTTCAGTGATTTCGGTGATGCGGTGCAGGCTTATGCCGACGGTGTGCGTCGCCCGGCGCCGGGGCTTTCAGCGGTCGCGGACTAAGCGGGGCAGACTGAGCCGGGACGGGTGGTCAGGCGGGCTCTGTTAGTTCGTCGCTGAACACCATGAACCCGGCGAGCGTGCTCGTCCCGAACGTCGTGGTGATCGCGACGTCGGCCGCATCCCGGCCGCGCGTCATCAGCACTCGGCCGATGCGTGGCGTGTTGTAGCGTGCATCGAACGTGTACCATGTGCCGTCGAGCCACGCCTCGAACCACGCGCAGAAATCGCCGGGTGGATAGGGCGGCGGCAATCCGATGTCACCGAGAAATCCGGTGCAGTAGCGGGCCGGGATGTTCATGCAGCGCGCGAACGTGACCGCCAGATGCGCGAAGTCTCGGCAGACGCCTTGCCCGCTCATATACGCATCCCACGCGGTCTTGCTCGGGTGCGCGTGCTCATAGCCGAAGCTGATGTGCCCGTGCACGTAGTCACAGATCGCCTGGACGCGCGTCCATCCCGGCGGCGATGCGCCGAACAGCGACCACGCCGCGTCGGATAGCCGGTCGACCTCGCAGTAGCGGCTGCTGAGGAGATAGACGAGCACGTCGTCCGGAAGGTCCTCGACCGGTTGCTGCGCGGCGGACGGAACCACTGGATCCGGCTCGCCGCTGTCGGCGACGATGAAGTCGCTGCGGAGCGTGATGCGGCCTTCGGGGGCCACGATCCGCGTGCAGGTGTTGCCGAACGAGTCGCGATACGTGTGCGTCGGCACCGGCGGGTCGATTTCGATGGCGTGAGGCGTCAGGAGATCAGGTTCCCGCGACGGATGCAAGCTGAGCATGAGCAGCATCGGTGTCGGGCGAGGGCAATCGTAGGATATTTCGTAGCCATTCCGGATCCGTGTGGCCACTTCGATCTCCTCTTCAGGCCGCGCCGGCATGAACAGCGTCGATGGGCTGCCCCTGGTTCATGTCGTGATGGCTCTCGTCGTCGTTCGAGGCGGAAACGGGATCCTCAGTGACCTTCACCGTGACGGTCATCCCGAGGCTGTCGGACGGAAAACCCGTCCAGGTGCCCGAGAGCGGAACCGCCTGCGACGGATCGCGGACAACGGCGACGCGGATCAGGTCGCGGTTGCCGACGATTCCGTTCGTTGGGTCGTATTCGACCCAGCCGGCGCCCGGCAGATAAACCTGCGCCCACGCATGGGTCGAACCGCCACCGAGATGGCCGCGGTCATGCGTGTAGAGATAACCGGAAACGAAACGCGCGGCGAGGCCGAGGCTCCGCACCGCCTCCATCATCAGGAACGCGAAGTCGCGGCAACTGCCGCTGCCGAGACGCAGCGTTTCGGCCGGCGTCTGTACGCCCGCCTCGTCGCGCCGGACATAGGTCAGTCGCTCGCGGATCGCGGTGTTCATCGCGGCGAGCATTGCGCGTGTGTCGGTCGGCCCGTCGCCACGGAGAAACTGCCGCGCCCAGCGGTCAACATTGTGCCGCGGGTCGGCCGACAGCCGCTCGATCGAGCGGAGCAGGTCGGGCATATCGTCCGGGCCGTATGTGAAGGGATACGTTTCGGCGTACGGCGCGATCTCGAATTCGAGCGGCAGGAATTGGTCGTGTTCGAGACGGATGTGGCTTTCCACGACCAGCTCGCTCGCGCGCCCGTCAAACGTTGCGAGGGCGACGCAGTTATTGAAAACGTCGTGCACCCAGCGAAGGCGGGATGGCTTCGGCGTGATCGTCAGCCGCGCCGCGAGCAGGCGCTGATCGTAACTGTCGCGCGGCCGCATCATCATCCGGTGTTCGCCGAACGCGACCGGCTGGCGATACGTGTATCGCGTCACGTGATCGACCGTGAGGACGCTCATGCGGGAACTGCCGCCATCCCGAAGAAGTCGGCCGCGATGTCGTCGCCGATCGCGATCAGCCGCCGCTGGATCATGTCGAGGAAACCGTGCAGTCCTTCCGCCAGGATCTGCTCGATCGTCAGCGCACTGAGCTGCGCGCGCAGGCTGTCCAGCTCCTCGGCGGCGAGGTTCGCGCCGCGCAGCCGGTATCGCGACTTCAGCTCCATCAACAACATCTCCACCTCGCGGACGCAGAGATATACGGATCTGGGGAAGCGACGGTTCAAGAGCAAAAATCCCGCAACGTGCGCCGGTGTCATGCCGCGCGGATGCAGCCGCCGATACGCATGATAACCGGCCGCCGACCGCAACACGGCGTTCCACTGCCCGACATCGAGCGGTGAGCCCACGTCGTCCACCGACGGCAAAAGCGCGTGGTACTTGAAATCAAGTAGCCTCGTCGTCTGGTCGGCGCGTTCGATCAATCGCCCGATCTGATAAAAATACCAGCCCTGATCGCGGTAAAACGTTCCCTCGGTGATGCCGGTATGCGTCTGGCACGCTTCCTTGACGCGCGCGCACAGCCGCGTGAGGCGGCCACGGGCGAACTCGTGCTCGTTCACCTGGCTAAGCCAGTTGTGGAACATGTTGAGATGAACCCACATTTCAGTCGAGATCAGCGGCCGCAGCGTGCGCGCGTTCTCCCGCGCCATACGGATCGTGCTGACGACCGAGCCGGGGTTGTCGCGGTCGATGACATAGAACCTCAGCACGCCGTTGGCCGTGACCGCGTCGCCGTAGCGGGCGGTGAAGACATCGAGTTCGTCGTGCAATTGGAAAATCGGCAGCCAATCGCTGCCGCCGCGGCTGTCGCGGACGAAAGTTTCGTTGACATCGAGAATGCGGGCCAGATTTTCGGCGCGCTCGACATATCGCGCGAGCCAATGGATCGCGTCGGCGTAGCGGGAGAGGAGGACCTCATCCAAGGCCGGTCGACTCCACCCTGGCCGTGGTTCCCGGCTCGGCGAGCACCCAGGTGTCCTTTGAGCCGCCACCCTGCGACGAATTGACGATCAGGCTGCCGCGGCGAAGTGCGACGCGCGTCAGCCCGCCAGGCAAGACCCAGGTGGAGGCGCCGGTGATCGCGAAAGGCCGCAGGTCGATGTGCCGCGGCTCAACGCCCGTCTCAACCAGCGTCGGCGCGACCGAGAGGCGGATGCAGGGCTGGCTGATGTAGTTGGCAGGGTCCGCGATCAGTTGTGCCCGGCACGCATCGAGTTCGGCTTGGCTTGCGCGCGGTCCGATCGTGATGCCGTAGCCGCCAGCCTCGCCGACCGGCTTGACGACGAGCTTGTCCAGATTGGCGAGCGTATAGGCGAGCGCGTCGGGTTCGCGGCAGATATGCGTCTCGACGTTCGGCAGGATCGGCTCCTCGTCGAGGTAGTAGCGGATGATTCGCGGCATGTAGGCATACACGGCCTTGTCATCGGCAACACCGGTGCCGACGGCATTGGCGAGGCTGACGGTGCCGCGACGGACGGCGCGCATCAGGCCCGGCACGCCGATCATGCTGTCCGGCCGGAACGCCTCGGGGTCGAGAAAATCGTCGCCGATCCGCCGGTAGATCACGTCGACGCGGGACAGGCCG
>CAYSTX010000027.1:4559-14108 GCA_964434035.1 uncultured Acetobacteraceae bacterium | reverse complement strand
CCCTCCAGCAGGTCGGGGAAGGCGCGCAGCATCATGTGCCGGTTCTCGACGACGTAGCTGACGCCGGACGGCGTGCGGGCGTTGTCCTCCAGCACCATGAACCGTCCGGTTTCGTCACGGATGATATCGGTGCCGCACACGTGCACATACGTGTCGTGACGCAGCTTCAGGCCCTGCATCATCGGCTGAAACTGCGGATGGTTGAGCACGAGGTCGGCCGGCAGGACGCCGTCGCCGATGATTTTCTGCGCACCGTACAGGTCGGCGAGCAGCAGATTGAGAGCCGCCACCCGCTGCACGACACCGCTCTCGATGTGCCGCCAATCGGCCGCCGACAGGACGCGCGGGATTACGTCGAACGGCAGGATGCGGTCGATCGCGTCCTTGTCCGAATAGACAGTGAACGTGATACCCAGATTGTATAGCTCGGTCTCGGCCGTCGCCGCGCGGGCACGCAGCGCCTCGACGGTGAAACCCGCGAGCCGGGCGCGGATCGTCGCTGCCTCCGGCGTCCGGTCCAGTTCGCAGTATTCGAGCCCCGGGTCATAGCCCGCGAGTACGATGTCCGGCGCCGCCCGCTGGAATGTGCCACCGCTCATTGCGGTAGCGCGCAGCAATTATCGTGCCTTGTCAAACGCAACGTGCGGCCGCGTCGCCCGGTCGAGCGCGTCGAGCACGACGCGCTGGGTAAGAATCTGCGGCAGGATCTCAGGCTTCCCCGCTCCGGGCGCATAAAGCGCGTAAAGCGGCACGCCGTCGCGGCCCTGGGCCTGCAGGAAATGGGTGATCGCCGGGTCCTGCCGCGTCCAGTCGCCGCGCAGATAGGCTACCTTGTGCGCGGCGAAAGCATCGCGCACCGCGGTCGGCTCCAGGGCAACCCGCTCATTGACGAGGCAGGTGACGCACCAGGCGGCGGTCATGTCGATGAAGACCGGCCGCCCCTCGGCCCGGAGCGCGGCCAGCCGTGCCTCGGAGAACCGTTCGGTCCCGGCCTGCGCGGCGGCCTCAGCCGTTCCGGCGCCCGAAGCCCCCGTCGCCGTCGGCATACCCGCAAGCACGGCAGCGGCGCCGAGGCAGGCGGCGAAGGCGATGGTCTGTGCGAGCCGCCGTCCGTGATCCTCTAGCGTCCCGGCCGCGAGCCCCCAGACCCAGGCGGCTAACCCGATCAGCACCAGCCCGGCGGCGCCGGCGAGCACGCCGGGCGGGCCGGCCTCGACTGACAGCACCCACAGCATCCACGCCGCCGCTGCATACATCGGGAAGGCGAGCGCCTGCTTCAGGACGAGCATCCACGCTCCGGGCTTCGGCGCGGCGCGGGCGAGGCCTGGCACGATCGCAAGCAGCAGGGTTGGCGCCGCGAGGCCCGCGCCCATGGCGACGAACACGAGCAACCCGACCGCCGCGGGTGCGGCGAGCGCCGCCGCGATTGCAACGCCCATGAACGGCGCGGTGCAGGGCGTCGCGACCAGAACGGCGAGCAGGCCCGTGAAGAAGCTGCCCGCATGGCCCTTGCGCGCCGCCAGCGATTGTCCGGCGCCGACAAAGCCGCCGCCGAACTCGAAGACCCCCGAGAGGTTGAGGCCGATCGCGAACAGCAGCCATGTCGTCGCGGCGACGAAGATCGGTGACTGGAACTGAAACCCCCAGCCGGCCATCGCCGCGTCCCCGCCTGCCGCGCGGATTGCGAGCAGCAGGGCGCCGAGCGCCGTGAACGTCACCATCACGCCCGCGCTATAGAACAAGGCGTGCGCACGGACCGCGCCCCGTTCCGCGCCCTTCGCGATTGAGACCGCCTTCACCGCGAGCACGGGAAAGACGCAGGGCATCAGGTTGAGCAGCAGTCCACCGCCCAGCGCCAGCAGAATGATCCGACCGAGCGACAGGCTGGGGACCGCGCGCGGCGCGTCGGCCACTGGGATGGCGGCGCCCGGTTTCGCGCTGAGGTCAAAATCGGAAACGGCGCCCGCCCGATCGGCGATGCGCAGGATGCCCGTGACGTCCTTCGCGCCGGCTTTGAGGTGACCGACCAACCGATCCGGCTCGATGGTCATCGGCGGCGGCGCGCCGACGGCGATCCCCGGACCCGCGGGGATGAACATCGCGCTCCGCACGCTTCGCCGATCGAGACCGGGCGTTTCGACCCGCAGCGTGCCGTCGGGCGCCACGGTCGCCGCGAACGGGGAGGGGCGCGGGATCTCGGCGGCGGCGGCGGTGAACAGCGGCGCCTGGGCCGATTGCGTGCCGGATGGGCTGCCCGGCGCGGGCGCTGGGCCGAGATCGAGGGTGAAATCGCCCTGTTCCGGGACACAGATGTCGCGGCACACCAGCCATTCGGCGTGGGCGGTCAGCACGCGCGGCCCGCTCGCCGGCAGCGTGACCTGCTTCGTCAGCAGCACGTCGTGCTCATAGCCGAAGGTGACGAGCGGCCCCTCCTTCAGCACGGTCGGCGACGGCCAGGTGACCGCGCCGTCAGTCGCGCCATGTGGGCCGGTGAGGGCGAAGACGACGGGGGCCCCCGCGTCGCCGGAATAGCGCCAATAGGTATGCCAGCCCGGCGCGAGGCGGAGCCGCAGCCCGACGCCGATCGTCGCGCCGGCTTGCGGATGGTCGGTGTCCGTGACGATCGTCGCGGTCAGGCGCTTGCTGCCGACGGCCGCGCTTTCGGCGGCGCGGGCCGGGGGGATCCCGGCAAGTGCGCTCAGAACCAGCAGGACAAGGGCGGCGAGTGCTCGGATCATGCTCGTCATATAGAATGTGCCGGGTTCCGGTGATACTCACCCCGCCCTGATGGTTCCATCCCTACTCGCCGACCCGGCCGTGGCCGACCTGCCGGTCGCCGAGGTGCTTCCCGATCTTCTGCGGTGTCTCGATGGCGGGCGCGCCGCCGTGCTGGTCGCGCCGCCAGGCGCCGGCAAGACCACCCTTGTCCCGCTCGCGCTGCTCGACGCGCCGTGGCGCGGCGACGGTCGCGTCATCGTGCTCGAGCCGCGCCGGCTGGCGGCCCGGGCGGCGGCGACGCGGATGGCGGCGCTGCTCGGCGAGCCCGTCGGACGCCGCGTCGGCTTCGCGACACGTCTGGAACGCGCGGTCTCGGCCGAGACGCGGATCGAGGTCGTGACCGAGGGGCTGCTGGTCCGGCGGCTGATCGATGACCCCGGTCTCGACGGCGTTGCCTGCGTGGTGCTGGACGAGGTGCACGAGCGGGCGTTGCCGGCCGATCTCGCACTCGCGCTCTGCCTCGACCTGCGGCGGATGCTGCGGCCGGAGCTGCGGTTGCTCGCGATGTCGGCGACGCCCGATGGCGCCCGGCTCGCGGCGCTCATGGACGCCGAGGTGATCGAGAGCGCCGGCCGCGCCCATCCGGTCGCCGTCAGCCACGCGGGGCGCGACCTGCCGGCGGGCGTTGACGGGCTGCGAGCGTTATCCGAGGCGGTCGCGCGCGCGGTCCGTGCCGCACTCGCCGCACACCCGGGCGACATCCTCGCCTTCCTGCCGGGCATGGCCGAAATCCGCCGCGCCGCGTCGGCGCTCGACGGCTGTGGCGCCGTGGTGCTGCCGTTGCACGGCGATCTGCCGCCGGCTGAGCAGGACCGCGCGCTCCGGCCGCTCGACAATGGCGGCCGGCGTGTCGTGCTCGCGACGGCGATTGCCGAAACCTCGCTGACCGTGCCGGGCGTGCGGATCGTTGTCGATGGCGGGTTCCGTCGGGCGCCACGGCTCGACCCGGCGACCGGGCTCACGCGCCTCGTCACCACCCGCATCAGCCGCGCCGCCGCCGAGCAGCGCGCGGGCCGCGCCGGGCGGCTGGGGCCGGGTGTCGCGATCCGACTCTGGACCGCCGCCGCGCATCGCGGCCTGCCGCCGTTCGATCGGCCGGAGATGCTGGAGGCGGAACTGTCCGGCCTTGTCCTTGACTGCGCCGCCTGGGGCACGGCGCCGGAGGCGCTCGGCTTCCCCGACGCGCCGCCTGCCGGTCCGCTGGCCGCCGCGCGGGCGTTGCTCATCGATCTCGGCGCGCTCGACGGCGACGGCAGGATCACCGCGTCCGGCCGCCGCATGGCCGCACTCGGCGCGCACCCGCGTCTCGCGGCGATGATGCTCGCGGCCGATGACGCGCCCTCGCGCGCGACCGCCGCCGATCTCGCCGCGCTAATTGAGGAGCGTGACCCGCTGCGGCAGGTGCCGACTTCCGATATCGGCGACCGCCTGGCTGCCCTTGCCGGCGCGCATGCGGCGGCCGACCGGGCGACGGTCGCCCGCATTCGCCGCGCCGCCGAACAGTTCCGCCGTCGCCTCGGCGTGCCGCCGACGTTGCCGGCGCAAGCCGACGGCGCGTCCCTCGGCCGGCTGATCGCCGCCGCGTTTCCCGACCGTATCGCGCAGGCGAGGGGCGAACCGGGAACGTTTCGCCTGGCTGGTGGCGGCGGCGCGTCCTTGCCGGCCACGGACCCGATGGCCCGGCGCGCACTGCTGGCCGTCGCTGTGCTCGATGTCGCGCGGTCGCCGCGCATCCGCATGGCCGCCCCGCTCGACCCCGACCGCCTGCCGCCGGCGCTCTGCGCGCGCGTGACCGAGACGGCGGCAACCGGCATCGATCCAGCCAGCGGCCGTGTGCTGGCGCGACGGCGCCTCAGACTTGGCGCGCTGGTGTTGCGCGACCGCACCGAACCGGCGGCACCATCCGAGGCGGCTGACGCGCTCGCCACCGCAGCCGCGGGAAGGCTGCCGTGGTCGGACGCGGCCCGTGATCTTCAGGCGCGGGTCGCGTTGATGCGCGGGCTGGAGCCGGATGGCTGGCCTGATCTGTCTGACGCGACGTTGGACGCACGCGCCGCCGAGTTGGTGCGGCCATGGCTCGACGGAGCGACGCGACTCGCTGATCTCGACGCACTCGATCTGCTCGCCGTACTGCGCGCCGAGCTCGGTCACGCGCGGATGGTGGCGCTCGACGCTGCGCTGCCGCCGGCACTCACATTGCCCGGCGGCCGCGCGCCGATCGACTACGCGGCGCCGGTACCGATCGCGGCGGCGCGGGCGCAGGCGTTCTACGGTCTCGATCGGACGCCGACGCTCGCCGGCGGGCGAATCGCGCTGCGACTCGCGCTGCTGTCACCGGCCGGCCGGCCGATCGCGGTCGTTGCGGATTTGCCGGGTTTTTGGCGCGGCGCATGGACCGACGCGCGGCGTGACATGCGGGGTCGTTATCCCCGCCATGATTGGCCGGAAGATCCGTCCCACGCGGCCGATCGAGGGCGTGTGCGCGCGATCACTCCCGGCCGCGCTTAAGTGACGTGAACGCGAACACTTGTTGGTCCAGCATCCACATGCCATGTCGCCCAATAAGGCGGGTCGATCACTTTTCCGCTTTCTGGAGGCGCCTACCGATGTCCGCGTCCGCCCGCGTTTACGCCCTTGACCGCCTCCGAGCGATCTGCCTGCTGCTTGCGCTGACGCTGTCGGCCTGCGCGACGGTGAGCGGGCAGGCTGTCGCGCGCGACGCACCGGCGAGCTTCGCGCCGCTCGTGCACAAGGTGCTGCCGTCTGTCGTCAACATCGCGGTGACCGAGACGGTGACCGGCAGCGATATCGTGGCGCAACTGCCGCCCGAACTGCGCGGCACGCCGTTCGAGAAGCAGTTTCGTAACCGATTCCGTGGACGGTCGGAGCAGATGATGGGCGCCGGGTCTGGCTTCATCCTCGATCCGTCCGGCGTGATCGTGACGAATAACCATGTCGTCGGACACGCCGATAAGATCGTCGTCTCGCTGACCGACGGCACGGAGCTGCCGGCGCGGCTGCTCGGCAGCGATGATCTGACGGACATCGCGGTCATCAAAGTCAATCCGCCGCATCCGCTGCCGGCCGTCAGTTGGGGCGACAGCCGGCAGGTTGAGGTCGGAGACTGGATCCTCGCCGCGGGCAACCCGTTCGGGCTTGGCGGTTCGGTCACGACGGGCATTGTGTCGGCGCGAGGCCGCGACATCGGCAGCGGGCCGTTCGACGATTTCCTACAGCTCGATGCGCCGATCAACCCGGGCAATTCCGGCGGTCCGACCTTCAACATGGACGGCGAAGTGGTCGGGATTAACACCGCGATCGTCTCGCCGACCGGCGGCTCGGTCGGCATCGGCTTCGCGATCCCGAGCGAGATCGTCGCCCCAATTGTCACCGAGCTGCGCGAGAAAGGCCGTATCGATCGCGGCTGGCTCGGCGTCTCGGTGCAGGACGTGCAGTCGGGCGGAGTGGGAATCGCCGACGTCGAGCGCGGCAGCCCGGCCGCCCGCGCCGGCGTTCGCCCCGGCGATGTCGTGGTCGCCGTCAACGGCACCCATATCGACAGCGCGCGCGGGCTGATTAAGGCGGTCGCGGCCGTCTCGCCCGGCCGCGGCCTAACCTTGACGTTGCGCCGGAATGGGCACGAGATCGAAATGTCGGTGACCGTCGGTCGCCGGCCGGCCGAACAGGCGGGATGACATCCGCCGGGCAGAAAGAAGGAGAGACGCCGACCATGTCGATGCGGATCCTGTTGGTCGAGGACGATCGCGACGTCGCCGGCTTCGTCGTACGCGGACTACGGGAGGCTGGGCACGTGGTTGAGCACGCCGACAACGGACGCGACGGCCTGTTTCTGGCGGCGAGCGAGCCGTTCGACGCCGTTATCCTCGATCGTATGTTGCCCGGCGGGATCGACGGTCTCCGCCTGCTGGAGACACTGCGCGCACAAAAGAACTCTGTGCCGGTACTGTTCCTGTCGGCGATGGCCGAAGTCGATGACCGCGTGCGCGGTCTGCAGGCTGGCGGCGACGACTATCTGACCAAGCCGTTTGCCTTCTCCGAATTGCTCGCCCGAGTCGAGGCGCTGGCGCGGCGCGGCAAGGCGGACGGTCCGGTGACGCGGCTGGAGGTCGCGGACCTCGAGCTTGATCTGCTGTCGCGGCAGGTGCGGCGCGCGGGCAAGAAGGTCGATCTGCAGCCGCGGGAGTTCCGGCTGCTCGAATACCTGATGCGCCATGCCGGACGGGTGGTGACGCGGACGATGCTGCTTGAGGGCGTGTGGGATTATCATTTCGACCCCCAGACAAACGTGATCGACGTGCACGTCTCCCGCTTGCGGCAGAAGGTGGACAAGCCGTTTGCGACACCGTTGATCCA
The DNA here is from genome assembly GCA_964434035.1 of uncultured Acetobacteraceae bacterium. Classification (GTDB taxonomy): domain Bacteria; phylum Pseudomonadota; class Alphaproteobacteria; order Acetobacterales; family Acetobacteraceae; genus CAYSTX01. The sequence continues at coordinate 6,956 of CAYSTX010000027.1, read as the reverse complement.
CACCATCCGCAACGCCGGATACATGCTCCGGCCGGAGGCGCCCTGAGCGAGGGACCGCCCGAGCCGCGTCCTGGGGCGCCGCCCGAATCGGCCGGCGCCGGGCGGCTCCTGCGGTCGGCGGGGGTCCGATTCGCGATCGTCTATGCGGTCCTGCTGACGGCGAGTTCGATCGCTGTCGGGCTTTTCCTCTGGTGGCAGACGGCCGGCCTGCTCGACCGGCAGACCGACGCCGCGATTCGCGCCGACGCGCAGGGCCTAACCGAGCGGTGGGAGGAGGGTGGGCTACCCGCGCTCGTGCTGACGATCGAGGACCGGATCGCGCAGAACGTGGATGACGACGCGATCTATCTCGTCGTCGACAACTCGGCGCACCGTATCGCCGGCAACCTGACGAGCTGGCCGGCGGGCGTCACCATCGCCGGCGCGTGGTACGAGTTGCCGGTGCAGCGATCCGGCGTCCGCTCGCTCGCGCGCGTGCAGCGGTTCGATCTGCTCGGCGGATATCACCTCCTGATCGGCCGTGACGTGCGGGCGAGAGCGCAGCTTCGGGCATTGATTGCGAATGCGATGTTCTGGGCGCTCCTCGTGTTGATAGCGCTCGGCGTCGTGGGCGCGGTCCTGGTGCGCGGATTGTTTCAGCGGGCAATCGCCAACATCTCGGCGACCGCCGCAGCGATCGCGGCCGGCGACCTGACGCGGCGCGTGCGTCTCTCCGGCAGTGGCGATGAGTTCGACCAGCTAGCCGAAACGATCAACGTCATGCTCGACCGCATCGGCCGGCTGATGGACGGCGTGCGGCAGGTGTCGAACTCGATCGCGCATGACCTTCGCACGCCCATCACGCGCGCCCGCACGAGGCTCGAGGACGCGGCGCTCCATGCGACGACGGAGGCCGAGCTTCACGCGGCGATCGAGCGCGCGACGATGGATCTCGACGGCATCGTCGCCGTGTTTCAGGCGCTGTTGCGGATCGCCGAGATCGAAGCCGGCTCCCGCCGCTCGGCTTTCGCGCCGATCGACCTTGCGCCAGTTCTGTCCGATATCGGGGAGCTGTACGAGGCGGTCGCCGAGGAGCGTGGGCTTCGCCTGAAGCTCCGCGCGGCCGACATGCTGCCCGCGTTCGGCGACCGTGAAATGATCCAGCAGGCGGTCGCGAACCTACTCGACAACGCACTGAAATTCTCGCCGCCTGGCGGCACCGTCACCCTGGGTGGCGACCTGAAGGACGGCGCGGTGCGGGTCACAGTCGCCGATGAGGGGCCGGGGATGCCCCCGGCCGATCTGGCGCGCGCGACAGAGCGGTTCTTCCGTGCCGATGCCGCTCGCAATACACCGGGCTCCGGCCTCGGTCTGGCCCTCGTCGCCGCCGTCGCGGGGCTGCACGGCGGGATGCTGACGCTCGCCAATGCCGAGCCGGGACTGATCGCGACCCTCATCCTGCCGGCGACCTCCGCGGTGGCGCCCCCGGCCGCATTGCAGGCAGCGGCGGACTGACCGGCGGCTAGCGCTGCTTGCGCGGCGCGGCGCGGACCCCTATGTCGGCGTGCCAAGGATCGCGGCGCCCTTCACCGCCGCCGCGGAGAGGCGAGCCCGCATGCCCGACAACGACCGGCCGAACAGTCTGCCCGGCATCGCGGCGGAACATGCCCGCGCCGCGCCGCCCCGCGTGCTCCCCGCACTCGCCTTCGATGACGTGCTGATCGAGCCGTCCTATTCGCAGGTGCTGCCCGCGCAGACGGACACGACGACAGCGGCGACCCGGTCCATTCGCCTCAATATCCCGCTCATCTCCTCGGCCATGGATACGGTGACCGAGAGCGCGATGGCGATCGCGATGGCACAGTCGGGCGGCCTCGGCGTCATCCACAAGAACCTCGATGTCGAGGAGCAGGCGGCGCAGGTCCGCCGGGTCAAGAAGTTCGAGAGTGGGATGGTCGTCAACCCGTTGACCATTCATCCGGATCAGACGCTCGCCGACGCCCGCGCGCTGATGTCCGCCTATCACATCAGCGGCGTGCCGGTGGTGGAGCGCGAAACCGGGCGGCTGGTCGGCATCCTGACGCACCGGGACGTCCGGTTCGCGACCGATCCCGGCGTCAAGGTCTACGAGCTGATGACGCGCGAAAACCTCGTCACCGTGTCGAACGACATCGAGCCGGAGGAGGCGCGGCGGCTTCTGCACCGGCACCGGATCGAGAAGCTGCTGGTGGTCGATGACGCGTATCGCTGCATCGGTCTGATCACCGTCAAGGACATGGACAAGGCGCAGGCGCACCCGACGGCGATCAAGGACGAGATGGGCCGGCTACGCGTCGCCGCCGCCACCGGCGTTGGGCCGGACGGGGTCGCGCGCTCGCGGGCGCTGATCGCGGCCGAGGTGGACGTGATCGTGGTCGA
>CAYSTX010000027.1:0-4549 GCA_964434035.1 uncultured Acetobacteraceae bacterium | reverse complement strand
CCGGCTGCGGGTCGGCGCGGCCGTCGGCGTCGGCGGCGACCGCGAGGCCCGGATCGAGGCGCTGCTCGCGGTCGGCTGCGACGTGATCTGCATCGACACCGCGCACGGCCACTCGGCCGGCGTGCTCGAAGCGGTCGCCACAATCAAGGCGCTGTCGAATTCGGTGCAGGTGATCGCCGGTAACGTCGCGACGCCCGAGGGCGCGATCGCGCTGATCGAAGCGGGCGCCGACAGCGTGAAGATCGGCATCGGCCCGGGCAGCATCTGCACGACGCGCGTCGTCGCCGGCGTGGGCGTGCCGCAATTCACGGCGGTGCTGGAAACCGCCGCCGCCTGCGCCGAGCGGGGCGTGCCAGCGATCGCCGATGGCGGCATCCGCACGTCTGGCGACATCGTCAAGGCGCTCGCCGCCGGGGCCGACTGCGTGATGATCGGCAGCCTGCTCGCCGGAACCGATGAGGCGCCGGGCGAGGTGTTCCTGTATCAGGGCCGCTCCTACAAATCCTACCGCGGCATGGGCTCGATCGGCGCGATGGCGCGCGGCTCGGCCGACCGGTACTTCCAGCAGGAGATCACCGACACGCTGAAGCTGGTGCCCGAAGGCATCGAGGGCCGTGTCGGCTACAAGGGTCCGGTCTCCGCCGTTGTGCATCAGCTGGTCGGCGGCCTCCGCGCCGGCATGGGCTACACGGGGAGCGCCACGATCGGGCACCTGCAGCGGAACGCGCGGTTCCGCCTCATCACCGGCGCAGGGTTGCGCGAAAGCCACGTCCATGACGTCGCGATCACGCGGGAAGCGCCAAACTACCGGGCGGAACAATGATCTCAACCGTCGTATTTGACGCCTACGGCACGTTGCTCGACGTACATTCGGCGATGGCCCGCCATGCCGGGCGGCTCGGCAACGACTGGGCCGATATCAGCACCGCGTGGCGCATCAAGCAGCTCGAATACAGCTGGGTCCGCAGCCTCACCGGGCCGGCGCAGCACCGGGATTTCTGGCAGGTGACGCACGATGCGCTCGATTTCGTCGCCCGCCGCTACGGCATCGACGACGCGCCGCTGCTCGATGCGCTGATGGAAGACTACCGCGTGCTGAGCGCCTATCCGGACGCGGCGCCGACGCTCGCGGCGCTCCGCGAGCGGGGGCTCCGCACCGCGATCCTGTCCAACGGCTCGCCCGCGATGCTCGACGCCGCGGTCGGTGCCGCGGGGATCGCGCAGGATCTCGACGCGGTGCTGAGCATCGAGGCGGTCGGCGTCTACAAGCCGGACCGGCGCGTTTATCAGTTGGCGCTCGACCATTTCCGCGTCACCACGCCCGGCGAGGTCGCGTTCATCTCCTCCAACGCTTGGGATGCGTTCGGCGCGCGGGCGTTCGGGTTTGCCGTCCATTGGCTCAACCGCAAGGGCGGCGTCGACGAATACGGCCTCCGCGGCACGGTGCCTGAGATCGCCGGCCTCGCCGCGCTGCCCGACCTCGTGCGCCCGCCCGGTTCGGCGGCGCGGTGACGCCGGCGGCCAGGCTCGCCGCCGCGATCGAGCTGCTGGCGGCAATCGAGGCCGCGCCCCGCAAACCCGCCGACGCCGTCGCCAACGATTTCTTCCGCGACCGCCGCTATATCGGCTCGGGTGACCGAAGAGCCGTCGCGGGCCGGTCCTGGACGGCACTCCGCGCCCGTCGGCGGCTCGGCTGGTGGTTGCAGCGCGGTGGTGCGACTGTCGAGACGCCACGGCTGATCGTCGCCGCCTCGCTGCTTACGGAGGGCTGGACGCTCGACGGCGTCGGGCAATCCTTCTCGGGCGGACAATTCGGCTCCCCCGCTTTGACCCCGGACGAGCGCGCGGTTCTGCGTCGGATCGAGGGTCACACGCTCGACCACCCCGAGATGCCGGACGCCGTGCGGTTGGAAGTTGCCGACTGGGTCCTGCCGCATCTGCGGCGGCGTTTCGGTCCCGTGCTCGAGGCCGAGCTCGCCGCGCTGTCCGAGCCCGCGCCGCTCGATCTCCGCGTCAACATGCTCCGCACCACGCGGGAGGCGGCGCAGGCGGCGCTGCTCGCCGAGGGGATCGAGACGACGCTTACGCCGCACTCGCCCTGGGGCCTGCGGATCGCCGCGCGGCGGGCGGTCACAAGCGGGGCCGCGTTTCAGACCGGGATGGTCGAAATCCAGGACGAGGGCAGCCAGCTCGTCGCCGCCCTGGTCGGCGCCGCGCCCGGGATGCGGGTTGTCGATTACTGTGCGGGCGCAGGTGGCAAGACGTTGGCGATGGCGATGACCATGGGCAACGAGGGGCACATCGTCGCTTGCGACGTCTCGCCCCCCCGGCTCGAGGGCGCGGTCCGGCGGCTGCGGCGAGCGGGCGTGCACAATGCTGAGCGCCATCTGATCGTGCCCGGCGACAAATGGGCCAAGCGCCGCGCCCTTCAGTTCGACCGGGTCCTCGTCGACGCGCCCTGCACCGGGGCCGGCACTTGGCGGCGCAACCCGGACGCGCGGCTGCGGACGCGGGCAGAGGATTTGGCCGAGCTCACAGTCAAGCAGGCGACAATAATTGAGACAGCCTCGCGACTAGTTCGCATCGGCGGCCGGCTGGTCTACGCTACATGTTCGATGCTTGCCGAGGAGAACGAGGACCAAGTGTCCGCCTTCGTCGCCCGACACCCGGGTCAATTCGCGGTCGTCCCGCTTGCCCGGGCCTGGATGCTGGACGCGCCCGCGCCGCCGAGCCTCTCGGCCGACGCCCTGTCGCTGACGCCGTGCTCGGCCGGTACCGACGGGTTTTTCGCGGCGGTGCTGGAGCGGCTGGCATGATCTCGATCCGCCGTGCCCGGCCGGCGGACGCGGTCGCGATCGGCGCCGTGCATGTCGCGGCGTGGCGCAGCGCCTATCCCGGGATCCTCCCGGACGCTTATCTCGCCCGCCTCTCGGTCACGCGGCAGGCGGCGCAATACGACCACGCGATCCGCACCGGCTCGGCCGCCGTCTATGTCGCGGTCGCCTCCGGCCTCGACATGCCGAGCGGTGCCGCCCCCCGCGTCATCGGTTTCGCGACCGCTGGACAGGCGCGGGCGCTGTCTGACAGCGTCAACCTGACGGGCGGCGAGATCGAGACACTCTATGTGTTGGATGACTGGCGCGACCGCGGGATCGGCCGCCGTCTGATGCGCGCCGCCGCCGCCCATCTGATTGAGGCCGGGTGCCGCTCGGCGCATGTCTGGGTGCTGAGCGACAACCCTAGCCGCTGGTTTTACAGCCGCCTCGGCGGGCAGCCGGTGGCGGAATCGACCACACAGGTCGGCGGGCGGCCGGTGCAGCAGACGGCGTTTGCCTGGGACCCGATCGAGCGCCTGTTGCAGGCGTCGCCCCAAGCGCACTGATCGCACGGCGTTGACCCTACCGCCGCCCTCTGAAGGAGAAACCCGATTGACCGAGCCCGAAGCGCCAGACGCGCTCGCCGCCGAACGCGTGCTCATTCTCGATTTCGGCAGCCAGGTGACGCAACTCATCGCGCGCCGGCTCCGCGAAACCGGCGTCTACTGCGAGGTCTGGCCCGCGACCGCCGACCCTGACCGCATCGCCGCGTTCGGCGCGCGCGCGTTCATCCTGTCGGGCGGCCCCTCGAGCGTCACCAACGGCGCCGGGCCGTCCGCGCCCGCGACAGTGTTCACGGCGGGCGTGCCGGTGCTCGGAATCTGTTACGGCCAACAAACAATGGTCGCGCAGCTAGGCGGCGCGGTCGAGCCGTCGCACCACCGCGAATACGGCCGCGCGCACGTCGAGATCACCGGCGACTGCGCGCTGTTTCACGGCGTCTGGGAGAAGGGCGGGCGTGAGCAGGTGTGGATGAGCCATGAGGACCGGGTGACGCGCCTGCCGCCCGGCTTCCGCGTCGTCGGCATCAGCGACGGCGCGCCGATGGCGGCGATCGCCGACGATGCGCGCCACTTCTATGGCCTGCAATTCCACCCGGAGGTCGTGCACACGCCGCATGGCGCCGCACTTCTGCATAATTTCGTTCGTAACGTTGTCGGCTTATCAGGGCAATGGACAATGGCCGGCTTCCGTCACGCCGAGGCCGCGCGCATCCGGGAGCAGGTCGGGCAGGGGCGGGTGATCTGCGGGCTATCGGGCGGCGTCGATAGCGCGGTTGCGGCGGTGCTGATCCACGAGGCGATCGGCGACCAGCTCACCTGCATCTTCGTCGACCACGGACTACTGCGCGGCGGGGAGGCCGAGCAGGTGGTGACGACGTTCCGCGAGCGCTTCAACATTCGGCTCGTGCATCGCGACGCGTCCGATCTGTTCCTCGGCGCGCTCGAGGGCGTGACGGACCCGGAGGTGAAGCGAAAGACGATCGGCCGCCTGTTTGTCGAGGTGTTCGAGGAAGAAGCGGCGAAGATTGGCGGCGCCGATTTCCTCGCACAGGGAACGCTCTACCCCGACGTGATCGAGAGCGTGAGCCCGACCGGCGGCCCGAGTGTCACGATCAAGTCGCACCACAATGTCGGCGGCCTGCCGGAGCGGATGCGCATGCGTCTGGTGGA
>CAYSTX010000026.1:4455-23765 GCA_964434035.1 uncultured Acetobacteraceae bacterium | reverse complement strand
GCCGCCGCGCCGGCGCCGCCGTTCGCACTCGTGCATCTCGCGGGTCTCTATGAGGTGGACGACATCGACAGCGATAACCGCGCGGTCTGGCAACGCGCGATCGCGTCCAACCTGACGAACGCGTACGACATGACACTCGGCTTCGCGCGTGTCGCCCGTCCCGCGACCGATGCGGAGCCGGCGCGCATCGTGCTGACCAGTTCGATTGCGTTCCGGCGTGGCGGGGCAAACAATATCGCGTATTCGGCCTCGAAGGGCGGCATCGTCGGGTTGACGCGCGCGCTGTCCCGACGCTTAGCGCCACGCATCCTGGTCAACGCCGTCGCGCCCGGCATTATCGAAACGCCAATGACGACCGAGCTCATCGCGCAGCGCGGCGCCGTGTATCAGTCGCAGATCCCCATCGGCCGCTGGGGCCGTGCGGAAGAGGTTGCGGGCGTGATCCGCTTTCTATGCGGGCCCGACTCCACGTACATCACCGGGCAGACGTTGACGATCGACGGCGGGCTAACGAACGCCTGATGCTCAGTTCGCCGTGTAGCCGCCATCAATCGGCCACGCCGCGCCGGTGACGAAGCTCGCCGCGTCGCTCAGCAGCCACACAACCAGTGACGCGATCTCATGCGGTTGCCCGAGCCTGTGGCCAGGGATGCGCGCCATCACCTCGTCGCGCCGCCGCCGCATTGTCTCGACGATCATCGGCGTGTCGACATAGCCGGGACAGACAGCATTCACACGGATGCCGTCCGTCGCATAATCGACCGCAGCCGTTTTGCTCAGCCCAATCACGCCGTACTTCGCCGCGACATATCCCGCAGCCGTCGGTATCGCGACAAGGCCCGCGATCGAAGCCGTGTTAACGATCGCGCCGCCGCCCGTGCCGAGCATGTGGCGGATCTCGTGCTTCATGCAGAGGAACACGCCGGTTAGGTTGACCGCGATCATCCGCGCGAAGCCATCGTCCGACCAGTCGGCAAGCTTGCAGCCGGCGGCGTTGACGTGGACCGCCGAAATTCCCGCATTGTTGAACGCGCCGTCGAGCCGGCCGAACGCGGCCACGGCCGCATCGACCAGCGCCGCCGCGTCCGCGGGATCGGCGACGTCGCCGCCGACGCATCGCGCCTCTGCGCCCGCGCCTCTCACCATGCTGGCTGTCTCCTCGCATGTCGCGGCGTTCTGGTCGGCCAGCACAACGCGCGCGCCGTTGGCCGCCGCCGCGATCGCGGTTGCGCGTCCGATACCGCCGCCGGCGCCGGTGATGAGCACAACCCGTCCATCAAGCAAATCCGTCATGTGCCGTTTCTCCCTTTTTGCGCCTTATTCAGCGCTTATGTCGCTACGGTGAACCATCTGACGACGACCGCACCCGAACCCTGGCCGCATTCCGGCCCCCGTGACGAGCTGCACGCCGCGAAGCGCGAGCGCATTCTGCGCGCCGCCGTCGCGTTGTTCTACCGACGTGGGTTCACGACGACGACGCTGGACGACATCGCGCACGAGCTTGGCGTCACGAAGCCGGCGCTCTACGCGCATTTCCGCAGCAAGGGCGAACTGCTGGCCGAGATCTGCCGGCCCACGATAGAGATGTCGGTCGAGGCCGCACGCCGCGGGGTCGCGAGCCCGGGCTCCTGCACCGACCGTCTGCGCGTCCTCGCGGCCGCCTTCACGCAGGTCATCATTGAGCGGCAGGCGAACATCGCGGTGTTCTTCCGCGAGGAAAAGCACCTCCAACCGGCGGCGGCGGCTGAAATCGACGCGCTCCGCCGCGAGTTCGACCGCGTGCTGTGCGGCCTGCTCGACGAGGGCGTGGCGGCCGGTGAGTTCCACATCGCGGACACGCGGGTCGCGGCGCTGGCGATCGGCGGGATGGTCAGCTGGGCCTACACGTGGCACCGGCCGGGCGGACGGCTGCCGGCGCCAGCGCTGGCGGAGCGGATGGCGGCTTTCGCGCTCGGGATCGCGGGCGTCACGCCCTAGTTCGACCCCCTACCTGCAGCCGCCGTCTCGCGGTACGCGCGTCGGCGGCTTTTACACCTTCGTGTCGTTCCGAAAGCGGGCCATCAGCTAATTCGTTGATTTATAACGGACCACTCGACTGGCCCGTGCATTGCAGAATGTCCATTGGGAAAGGCCCGGCGACCGTCGCCGGCCAGTGCCCCAGGCGACCAAGGATGATCTGATGAAAATCGCATTGGCTACGAGCGCGCTGGCGCTCACGTTCGGCGGGGCCATGCTCGCCGCGCCGGCCGCCCACGCATCGGCGGTCACGGCGTCGTTTTACGTGATGTCCCCGGCGAACCCGGACGTTAACGAGAACATCACGGGCCTGACGACGGGTCTCGTCAATTCGACGCTCGGGCCGGATGGCCTGCCGGTCGCCTCGACGTACGGCCTGACGAACTTCCCGATTGGCAGCTCGAACCACTTCAGGGACATCAATCCGATCACTGGTGAGCTATTGTGGTGGACGCCGCAGGCGGGCAAGGTGTCCTTCAGCTCCACGAGCACTGTCTCGCTGCCGTACAGCAACAACGCCCTCTTCCCGCCGGGCTCCAATCACGATGGCTCGTCCGGCTTCGTCTCCGCCCGCTTTGACGCGACGTTCGCGACCCCGGCCGGCGGCAACGTCACGTTCAGCCTCGGCTCCGACGACGATGCCTGGATCTTCCTCGACGGTAAGCTCGTCGTCGATGACGGCGGCGTCCACGCCAACACGGTCGTGCCGACGAAGATCTCGAATTTGTCGGCCGGCACGCACACGGTCGACGTGTTCTATGCCGACCGGTACCCGACGCAGGCGTCGCTGACCTTCAACGCCGACGTCACGCTGAACCCGGCCCCGGTTCCGGAGCCGGCGTCGATCGCGCTGCTGGGCAGCGGTCTGCTCGGCCTCGGCGGCTTCGTTCGCCGCCGCGCCGCGCGGTCTTAATCGCGTCGGACGGCCTCGTGCGGATCAGTCCGCGCGGGGCCGGTTCGCCCGCGCCAAAACGGCCGAGAGCAATACCTGAGCGCCGGCTTCCGCTTGCGCTTCGGTGATGCTCTCGGCCTCGTTGTGTGAGAGGCCATCGAGGCATGGCGTGAAGATCATCGCCGTCGGCACATGCCGCGCGACATAGACCGCGTCGTGCCCCGCGCCTGACACGATCTCGCGCGATGTGAACCCGTTCGCTGCCGCCGCCTCGCGCACCAACGCCACGCACGACGGGTCGAATGGCTGCGCCGCCACCTTGAACAACCGGTCGACCGCAACCGTCACGTTCGAATCACGGGCGATGAAGCTGACCTCGCGCGGAAACTGCGCGTCCAACCGGTCAAGCTCGGCATCGTCCGGGTGGCGAAACTCGGCGGAAAACCGCACCTCGCCCGGAATGACGTTGCGGCTGTTTGGTGAGACGTGCACCTCGCCCACCGTGCCGCGCCCCTCGGCGCCGCGTGCGCGCATCATGCGGTCAACAAGGTCGATCATCCGCGCCGCGGCGACCAGCGCGTCCCGACGCGCGGAGGGCGGCGTCGTGCCGGCATGCGCGTCCTGCCCGGTCACCGTCACGTCGTACCAGACCTGCGCCTGCGCACCGGTGACGATGCCGATCATGCGGTCCTCGGCCTCGAGGATCGGACCCTGCTCTATATGCAGCTCGAAATACGCATCCGCCGGAAACGGCTCGGCCGGCGTATCGCCGCGATAGCCGATCGCGTCGAGCGCTGCCCCGACCGTCACGCCCTCCGTGTCCGTCAGAGCCTCGGTCATCGCCACCGGATAAGCACCGGCCCAGACGCCCGAGCCCATCAGGCTCCGCCCGAACCGGCTACCCTCCTCGTCCGTCCAGTTCACCAGTTCGAGCGGTGCCTCGGTGACCAGCCCGAGATCATCGAGCGTTCGCATCACCTCAAGCCCCGCCATGACGCCGAGCGCGCCATCGAACTTTCCGCCCGACGGCTGGCTGTCGAGATGGCTGCCAAACAGCACCGGCGGCCGCGACGGATCGCGCCCGGCGCGGCGGGCAAACATGTTGCCGAACGCATCAACTCGCACCGTCAGCCCCGCCGCTTCGCACAACGCCCGGAACCGGTCGCGCCCCTGACGATCGACATCCGACAGGGCGAGCCGCCGCACGCCGCCCTTCGGCGTCGCGCCGATCTGCGCCATGTCCATCAGGCTCGCCCAGAGCCGCTTGCCGTCGATCCGTTGGTTGGTCCCGCCGCTCATTGCTTCGTCCGTGCTCCATCCGCTCAGAAGGGGCGACCCTAGGCCCCGTCCCGGCTTGGCGGCAACGCGCCGACCGCCTACCGTTCCGCTCATGACAAATCTCGATCTATCCGACCCCGCGATCGCCGCCGCCCGCACCGACCTCGCTGCCTGTTTCCGGGCCGCCGCCCGGCTCGGGCTGCATGAGGGCGTATGCAACCATTTCTCGGCCATGCTGCCGGGGCGGGACGGTCTGTTTCTCGTCAACCCGTACGGTTACAGCTTTGAGGAAATCACCCCGTCCCGTCTGCTCGTCTGCTCGCTCGACGGGCGCGTGGTCGACGGCGATGGCGTGCCCGAGCCGACGGCGTACTTTATCCACGCCCGCGTGCACGCCGCGCACGCCCGCGCCCGCGTCGTGTTCCACACGCACATGCCGAACGCGACCGCGCTTGCTATGACCGAGGGCGAGCCGCTGGTCTTTGCCGGGCAAACGGCGCTGAAATTCTTCGGCCGGACGGCGGTCGATCCCGTCTATAAGGGCCTCGCTCTCGACACCGATGAGGGCGATCGCATCGCCGCCGCGATCGGTGATGCCGACATCATTTTCATGCGGAGCCACGGCGTCATGGTCTGTGGCCAGACGATCGCCGAGGCGTGGGACGACCTCTACTACCTGGAGCGCGCGTGCGAGGCGCAGCGTCTCGCGATGTCCACCGGAAGGGCGCTCGCACCCATTCCGCCCGAGATCGTCGAGTACACCGCCGCGCAGATGCGGGGCAGCGGCGACGAGAGCGCGCGGCTGCATATGGAAAGCATCAAACGGGTGCTGGACCGCGACGCGCCCGGCTGGCGCGCCTAACCGGACGAAGACGCCATGCGCCTCAGCTTAAGCGGTGCCGGGCTCCGGCGGCTGTTCATCGCGCTCGCCGCCGGGGCCGCGCTGTCCGGCTGCACGCTGATCGATCAGACGACGTTCGCGCCGTCGCCAGAGCCCAAGCCCGCCGCGCCGGCGACGCCGGTCGTCTCGACGCCGGTCGATCCGCGTGTCCCGCTCGTCACCATCCGCTACGACGTGCCGAACCCGAACTATCGCGACCTGCTCACCTACGCGCTGAAACAGGCGGCGGCGCGCCGGCCGGGCAGCGATTTCGATGTGGTCGCCTCCGTGCCCGCAACCGGCCCGATCGCCGATCAGACGGCCGCCGCCGGCCGCGCCGCGGCGACGCAGGGAACGGACGTCGCGCATACCATGGTCGCGCTCGGCGTCGCGGCGACGCGCATCCATCTCGGTGCCCGCGCCGTCCCCGGCCTCACCGCGACCGAGGTTCGTGTCTACGTCCGCTGAGGTCCGTCCGGCCGATAGCGGCGCGTCGCTCCGCGGCCTCGGCTATCTGTCGTTCACCGCGCTGGCCTGGGGCGTCAACTGGCCGGTGATGAAGTTCCTACTGAGCGAGGTCTCCCCGTATCAGATGCGGGTGCTGACGTGCCTGATCGGCGCCGGCTTCACGTTCGCGCTCGCCCGCGTGCAGGGGGAGCGGATGATGCCGCCGCCGGGCCAGTGGTCGCGCCTCGTCGTCTCGACGTGGCTCAACTTCTCGGCGTTCATGATCTGCTCGGTCACCGCCATGCATTGGCTGTCGGCGTCCGAGGCGGTGATCGTCGCCTACACGCTTCCGATCTGGGCGGCGCTGCTCGCCTGGCCGATGCTCGGGGAGCGGCCGACGCTGATCCGTTGGGCGGCACTCGTGATCGGGATTGCCGGCATCGGCGTGCTGATGGGACCGGAGCTTCGCGCCTCGTGGTCGAAACTGCCCGGCCTCTGCTTCGGCCTGGTCGGCGCAATCCTGTTCGCGCTCGGCATGGTCATCACCAAGCGCCGCCCCGTCCTGATGCCGCCGACCTCGGCCGTCGCGTGGCAGATTTTGCTCGGCGCCGTGCCGCTGCTGCTGCTGGCGTTTGCGCTGGAGCGGCCGACGCTCGACCGGCTGAGCGGGCTCGGCTGGGCGGGGGTCTTATATCTGAGCGTGTTGCCCCTCTCGCTCGCTTACCTGACATGGTTCCGAGCGCTCCGCTTGCTGCCGGCCTCGACGGCGGCGATCGCGACGCTCGTCGTCCCCGTCGTCGGCGTGTTCGCGTCCGCGCTGATGCTCAGCGAACCGCTCGGCGTCCGTCAGATCGCCGCCCTCGGGCTGACGCTCGGCGGGGTGGCGTTGGCGACGCGAGCCTAAACGGAGCGACGCGAGGGCGTCGCAATCGCGGCCGGGCCAGCGTCGGCGAAGGTCAGTGGCGCCATCGGTGTCAACTTGCCGCCATCCCAGCCGAACACGTCGATCCGCCGCTCGGTCATGCACTGCACCAGCACGCGCGTCCCGTCCGGGCTAAAGGCGATGCCCTGTGACCAGCCGCCGATTGGCGCCTCGGCGAGAAGCCGCAGATCGTGTCCCTCGACCGCGAACATCGCCAGCATCCCATTCGGCCGGCGAAACGGCGAGCCCGGCGGCCGCGTCGTGCCGTTGACGAGGCCGACCGCGAGCGTCCGTCCATCCGGCGCGAAGGTCAGCCCCTCCGGCGACCAGCCGACCGCGACCGTATTGACGACACGCGGCGGTTCGGCGCTGAGGTCAATCAGGCTAACGGTATCAATGTCGCCGTCGCCCCGCCCCATGTTCGCGACCGCCGCCATCCGACTATCTGCACGCACATCGAGCGTGTAGGGCGCGAGGCCGGACGTAACCGGGCGCGGATCGAGTGTCACGCGCCCGCCCGTCCCGAGCCGCAGCACCGCGATCCGATGGTCGAAACAGCAACTCACGAGGGCGAGCCGTCCATCCCCGGAAAAACCGATGCCGCTCGGACCCGATTGCGGCCCGAGCGCGATCGTTTCGGCCGGAACCAACCGCCGGTCGCGGACCGTGAACACTGAGACGGTATCCGCCATCCGGTTCGCAATCAGCGCGAGCGAGCCGTCCGGCGAGAGGCGCACCGTGGTCGCCCCCGCGCCCGCGCGCAGCGACTGCGTCACGCGCGGCGGCCGGGCGCCGAGGTCAATCACGCTCACCCGATCGTCCGGCACGATGCCGCCTGGGCCCGCCGGGTCCGCCCGCGTTGCCGACGTGACGATCGCCCAGCCTTCGTCCGGCGCAAGCCACACGGCGGTCGGTGGCCCGACCACGCTGCCCGGCACTGCGATTACGTCGCGCACGACCGGCGCCGCGCCGGCGAGGTCGATCACGGCGAGTGTGTCCAACCGGCCCGTCGGATCGGCGACCTGCGCCGCGTCCGCGTTCAGAACGGTGTGCGCGTCGTTCGATGACAGTGCGATCGGCATCGTCGACTTAACCGCCGCTGTGCGGCGCGGCCGCGCCGGAGGCGTGCGCCTCGGCCCGCGCGTCGGCGACGGCATGCTGCAATTCCGCCAGATCGACCGCGCCTGGGATCAGCTGGCTGCCGATGACGAGGCCGGGTGTGCCGTCAATGTGCAGCGACCGCGCCAGCGCGACGTTGGCATCGAGTTGCTGCTGGATCGCCCGGTCGGCCATGTCCTGCCGCAACCGGTCGGGATCGAGTCCCATGCGCTGAGCGGCAAGCACGATCGAAGCCTCGGTGTCGGACACGCCTGGCGCCATGATTGCGGCGCGTAGCCGTTGGTAGGCGTTCGGAATCTGGTCCCGCTGACGCATCGCCGCCAGCAGCGCGCGCGAGCCGAGAACGCTCGGCGGTCCGAGGATCGGCAGGTCCTTCAGCACCAGCTTCACGCCATGGTCAGATGCGAGCAGCGCCGCGACCGTCGGATTCAGTTTGCGGCAATATGGGCAGCGCGTGTCGAAGAACTCGACGACCGTCACATCGCCATGTGGGTTGCCCTCGACCGGGTCGGCCGGGGTGACCAGACTGGCGCCGTTGGCCGCGATTGCCTGCCGGCTCGCCTCCGCCTGCTCTTTCGCGGCCGCCTCCTGCATCGCCTGAATCGCATCGCGCAGGATCGTCGGGTCGCGCACCAGCGCGTCGCGCATGATCGCGATGATCGCGTTCCGCTGCGCCGGGGTGAACGGCGACGGCGAGTCGGCGCGGGCGGGGCCGGCGCAAAGCGCTAGAATCAGGGCGAGGGCGGCCGCCAGTGGGCGAAGGCGGCGGAAGGCGAAACGGCGCATCGGGAAAAATCCTGTTCAGCGAAGCGTCGCTTTTAGCCGTCTCGACGCCGGACGGCCATTGCCGCGCCCGCGACGTTCCCGCTAAGCCAACGCACGCTGGGACGGACGCGAAGGGTCGATGATAGTGGGCGGATTTGGACTATCGGTGCGGCGACTGACCCGCGCGGCACTGCTCCTGATGCTTGGGCTGTCGCCGGCCGCGTGCGACACGATGTCGTCGGTCGGCAACACGTTCTTCGGCGGCACGTCAGGGACGCCCGGGCACATCAACGGCTTCCTCGGCGCGACCGTCGCCGATGAGCCACGTGCCGCGCTCGCCGCGCGGGACGTGCTGGCAAGGGGCGGCACGGCGGCGGACGCGGCGGTGGCGCTCGGGTTCATGCTCGCCGTCACCTATCCGTCGCGCGCCGGGCTTGGCGGCGGCGGCGCCTGTATTGCCTATGACCCGGCCGAGGACAGCGTCGCCGGCGGCGTGCCGGAGGCGGTGCTGTACGTCGCGCCGGCGCCCTCGGCCGGCGGCGGAGATCGCCCGGCGGCGGTGCCGATGGTGGCGCGCGGGCTGTTCGCACTGCACGCCCGTTACGGCAAGCTGCCGTTCGAGTCACTGCTGACCCCGGCCGAGCAGGCCGCCCGTTTCGGCGTCGATGCGTCGCGCGCCTTCGTCCGCGACCTCGCGGTCGTCTCCGGCCCGCTGTTCGCCGATCTGAGCGCGGCGCGGGAGTTCTCGCGTAACGGCGTGCCCCTCACGGAGGGGCAGACGATGACCCAGCCCGAACTCGGCTCGACCATCGCGCAGCTCCGCACGCTCGGTGTGGGTGACCTGTACGAAGGACAACTCGCGCGGCGCTTCGTGCAGGCGTCGGCGGCGGCAGGCGGGCCGGTCACGATCAATGACCTGCGCAAGAGCCTGCCGCACGTCGTGCCGCCGCTGACGACAACTTATGGCCGCGATCAGATCAGCGTGCCGCCGCCGCCGGTGCCGGGGGGTGCGGCGCTGATCGCCGCCCTTGGAGCGCCAGGAGGGGCGCCGGGCGGCGCAACGCCGGCCGCATCGGGCGGGCCGCTGCCGGCCTCGACCACGTTCGCGACGCTCGACCGGTACGGCGACGTCGTCGTGTGCGCCGAGTCGATGAACAATCTGTTCGGCACCGGCCGTATCGCGCCGACGACGGGCATGCTGCTCGCCGCCTCGCCCGCATCGGTGCCGAGCCCGCTGCTGTCGGTCGCCGTCGCGTGGAACCAGCACTTGCACGGGTTTCGCGCGGCCGTCGGCGGCTCGGGGCAGGAGGCGGCCGCAACCGCCGCCGCGTCCGCGCTCGCGGCCGTGCTGCGCGGCGCGGCGGCGACGCCGGAGACGATTGTCGCCGCTGTCCCCGATCCTGGCCGTGCGAACGTGATAGCGTGCGGCCGCTATCTGCCGGATAACGACCGCTCCTGCGCCGCCGCGACCGACCCGCGCGGCGCCGGCCTCATCGCCGGCAGCAACTAGAGGCCACTGCTCTATGCTGAAAGTTGGGCGCGGCGCCGCCGTGCCGCCGTTCATCGTGATGGACGTCATCGCCGCCGCCAACACGCGCGCCGCGACGCTCGCGCCGGGCGCGCCTGGCATCATCCGTATGGAGGTCGGCCAGCCCGGCACCGGCGCGCCCCGCACGGCGACCGAAGCGGTTGTCGCCGCGCTGAATTCCGGCGCGCCGATGGGCTACACGGAGGCGTTCGGCCTGCCGAGCCTCCGTGCCCGCATCGCGCGTCACTACGCCGACTGGTACGACGCCATGGTGCCGCCGGCGCGGATCGCGGTGACGGTCGGCGCGTCCGGCGCCTTTCCGCTCGCCTTCCTCGCTGCATTCGACCCGGGCGACCGCGTGGCGCTCGCCGCGCCCTATTACCCGCCGTACGTGAACATCTTGACCGCGCTCGGGATCGAGCCGGTCATCCTGCCGACCGGCGCCGACAGCCGATATCAGCCGACGGTCGTGATGCTCGACGCGCTCGATCCGCGGCCGGACGGGCTGGTCGTCGCGAGTCCCTCCAACCCGGCCGGCACGATGCTGCACCCGGACGAATTGGCCGCCATCGCGACATGGTGCGACCGTGCCGGCGTCCGGCTGATCAGCGACGAGATCTACCACGGCCTGCACCACACCGGCGCACTCACGACCGCCGCCGCGCTCAGCCCGAGCGCCATCGTGGTCAACAGCTTCTCGAAGTATTTCAGCATGACGGGCTGGCGGATCGGCTGGCTCGTTCTGCCCGACGACCTGGTGCGACCGGTCGAGCGTCTGGCTCAGAACATGTTCATCAGTGCCCCGCATATCGCGCAGATCGCGGCCGAAGCTGCGTTCGACGGCACGGACGAACTCGAACAAAACGTCGCCGTCTATCGCCGCTCACGCGCGCTGCTGTTGGAGGCCCTGCCGCGAGCCGGTTTCCCACGCCTCGCGCCGGCCGAGGGCGCGTTTTACCTCTACGCGGACATCGCCGACCGCACGAACGACAGCGTCGCGTTCTGCGCGCGGATGTTGGCCGAAGCGGGGATTGCGGCGAGCCCCGGCGTCGATTTCGACGCGGCGCGCGGCGCGACCACGCTTCGCTTTTCCTATTGCGGGCCGGAAGAGGCGATGGCGGAAGCGGCGGAGCGTCTCGCACGCTGGCGCTGAGCCGTGCGCACTTTGACGCCCCGCCGTCCGTGCGTCAGGCCGCGAGCTTGGTGACCTCTTCCTTGGCGGCCTCGATGGCCTTCTCACGCGCCTCGGGTCCCATGGCCACGCCCTCGGCGCGGATGAACGTGACGTCCGTGATGCCGAAGAAGCCGAACACGGCGCGCAGGTAGGTCTCCTGGTGCTCCAAGGCGGCGGCGGGCATGCCGGGCCCGTAGAGGCCACCGCGCGACGAGGCCACGATCACCTTCTTGCCCCCGGCAAGACCCTCTGGCCCCTTCTCGGTGTAGCGAAAGGTCTTTCCCCTGACCGCGATGCGGTCAATCCACGCCTTGAGCTGCGTGGGGACCGCGAAATTGTACATGGGCGCCCCAACAACGACGATATCCGCGTCAAGGAATTCGGCGAGCGCCGCCTGGCCCGCGGCGATGTCCCGCTCGATCGCCGGGTCGGCGGGCACGGCGCCCTGGTCGGCGGCCAGATGGGCGCCGTCGAGGTGACCAAGGGGGATGGCGGCCAGATCCCGGTAGATGACCTCGATGCCGGGATGGATCGCAAGCTGGGCGGCGACGATCTCGGCTGAGAGCGTGCGGCTCACGGAGCCCTGGCCAAGGATGCTGGAATCGAGATGCAGGAGCTTCACGGTTAGTCTCCACGGTTGATTGAGGGTTGCGGGGGCGCGCTGGCGCCCCGTTCTCCCGGCAAATGGACCCTTCCGCACCAGCGAGGGAGCCTATATGTCTCGATACAATCCATCGTCCAGGACGATACGTGCTCGACGGCGTCTCACTCGACCAACTCCGCACTTTCATCGCCGCCGCGGATGCGGGCAGCTTCTCCGCGGCGGGCCGTCGGCTGGGTCGCGCCCAGTCCGTCGTCAGCCAGACCCTGGCCAACCTCGAAGGCCAGCTCGGCGTGCGGCTCTTCGAACGCGGCGGCCGCTATCCCGTCCTGACCGCCGAGGGCAGGGCGCTGCTCGTCGATGCCCGCGCGGTCGCGGGCAGCATGGACCTGTTCAAGGCACGGGCGAGGGGCCTCGCGGGCGGCCTCGAGCCGGAGCTGAGCGTGGTTGTGGACGTGATGTTCCCGACCGCGGTGCTGACCTGCGCCGTCGCCGCTTTTCAGTCGGAGTTCCCGAGCACGCCGCTCCGGATCTCGGTCGAGGCCCTGGGGGCCGTGCTCGAGCCCGTCCTCGATGGAAGCTGTGCCTTTGGCATCCGCGGCTCCCTGCCGATCTCGCCGCCGGAGTTCACCACCGAGCACCTGCTCGGCGTCCGCTTCCAGATGGTGGCGTCGCCGCGCCACCCTTTGGCGGCGCATCCAGGTCCGATCCCGACCAGCACGCTCGCGCGGCACGTCCAACTCGTCCTCAGCGACCGGTCGCGCTTGTCGGAGGGCAAGGATTTCGGTGTGTTGTCACCCCGGACCTGGAGACTGTCCGATCTCGGGGCAAAGCACGCTTTCCTACGGGCGGGCCTCGGCTGGGGCGGCATGCCGTGCGACGTCATCGAGGCCGACTTGGCGAGTGGGGCGCTCGTCCCGCTCGCGCTCGAGGACATGGACTCGAGCATCACAATGGCGATGTCGGTCATCTATCGGACGGATACCCCTCCGGGTCCTGCTGGTCGCTGGCTTATCGATCGGCTGAAGCGCGCAAGCGGCGATGCGCCATTAGGCAACAAGCGGCAATGACGCGCGCCGATTGCTGACTACTCGAAACGTGACCGCGTTGACGAAGCGAACTCGTCCAAGCGGAAATCGTTTTCAGTGAAGTTGTAACCAACCAAAAGGGAGGCAGCGATGCCTATCATTCTTTGGCTGCTCGGCGTGCCGCTGTCGGTTGTTATCCTGCTGCTGCTGTTTCACGTCATCTGATCATCTGACATCACTGGATACCGCTGCCGGGATCAGTGAGGCGAGATCCCGGCGGCGGCAACCGCGGCGTAGATCAGCGCGACGCCGCCCATTACCCAATAGGGGCTGACATTTGGGCGCAGCAGGATCGCGGTTGCGGCGAGCACCGTGATCGCTTGCAGCCAGCTACCGTCCGACGCGCTGAACAGCGACAACGCACCCGCGAAAATGAGGCCGACCGCGACCGGGACAAGCGCGCGCTCTGTCGTCTTTCGCCATGCGGGTTCGCCTGGACGGTTGAAGACGAGGCCGGCGACACAAAACAGCAGGCCGGACGGCACGTAGAGGCTGAGAGCGGCCGTCGCAGCCCCCGGCACGCCCGCCGCCCGCCAGCCGACGAGCGCCGAAATCAGGGTCCCTGGACCTGGCGCGGCGCGGCTGATCGCGAACAGATCGAGGAAGTCCGCGTTCGTCATCCAGTGACGCACATTGACGGCTTGGCGCTGCATCTCGGCGAAAATGCTCGGCCCGCCGCCGAACGACACGAGTGACAGCGGCGCGAAGACGAGAAAGATGACGAAGAGCCGTGCCATCGTCAGCGCGCCAATAGGATGCTGATCGGCACGACAACCAGGACGACGGGAATGGTCGGCCAATGCAGCACGCCGACGGCAACAAAAGTTGCAAAAGCAACCAGTGCGTGTGACGCCTGTTCGATGCGCCGCGCGCCGCGAATGCCGAGCACGACGGTGAGCCCGATGGCGGCCGCGGCGACGCCGCTCAGCACGAAATGCACGCTCGGATGCGCGGCCCCGCCAAGCCGCGTATAGAGCGTCGCGAGCAGCAGGATGAAGACGAACGGCGGCGTCAGCATCCCGAAGAAGGCGACCGCGACACCCGGCGCGCCGCGCAGCCGCTGACCAATGAAGATCGCGAGGTTGACCGAGTTCGGCCCGGGCATGACCTGCCCGAGTGCCACGCCCGTCAAGAAGGCGCGATCGTCGATCCAGCCGCGCTGCAGCACGATTTCACGGTGCATCCAGCCGGACAGGCCACCGCCGAAGCTCGCCATGCCCATTTTGAGGAACACGGCGAGCAGCGCCGGAAGCGGCACCGGCGCGTTTGATTTGACCGGTGCCGCCGTATCCATGCCGTACCCCGTGATCGGTCAGACGACGCGGAAGTTCTCGAACTGCCAGGGGTCCGATGGGTCCAGCGCCTCGGGGAACAGGCTGCCGCGCCCGTCGAGCGGGGTCCAGTCGGAATACTCGCCGACGACCTCGCCGAGATAGGGCCGCGCGACCTCGAGTATGAAATCGTGGTCCATCTCGTCCGGCTCGACGATCCCGCGCTCGGGGTTGACGATCGCCCACACCATCGCGCCCAGCACGGTCGCCGCGACCTGTAGGCTCGTCGCGTTGTTGTGCGGCACGAGACGGCGCGCCTCCTCGATCGACAGGCGCGAGCCGAACCAATAGGCGCCGCGCGCGTGACCCATCAGCAGCACGCCCAGCTCGTCGATGCCGTCCGTAATTTCGTCCATCATCAGCCGCTGCACGGGCTGCATCGTCCAGTTCTTGCCGGCCAGCTCATGCAGGCTCAGCACCGCGTCGTCGCACGGGTGATAGGCGTAGTGCACCGTCGGCCGATAGGCGACCGCGCCCGTCTCGTCGTACCGTGTGTAGTAGTCGCTGATCGAAATGCTCTCGCTGTGCGTGACGAGGAAGCCGTGAAACGGCCCCTCGAGCGGCGTCCAGGTGCGAACGCGCGTGCCGGCGCCCGGGCGCTCCAGGTAGATGGCGCTCTCGCGGCCGAACTCGTGGCGGCGTCCGTCGGGCGGGAAGGTCCGCTCATGCGTGCCCCAGCCGAGCTCCGCCGGCTGACAGCCCTCGCTGACGAAGCCGTCGATCGACCAGGTGTTGACGAATTCGCCTGGCTGCTTGGCCTTTCCGCCCGCGACCTGTGTGTCGCGCTCGGCGATGTGGATGACGCGGACGCCAAGCTGCTCGGCAAGCGCCGCCCAGCCGGCGCGGTCGGCCGGCGTCGCCGTCTCGACGTCCGTGTCGTGCGCGATCGTCAGCAGCGCTTCCTTGACGAAGTGCGACACGAGCCCGGGGTTCGCCCCGTGCGTCAGCACCGCCGTCGGCCCGTCCGGCTCTTCGTCGCGCAGCGCCAGCGCCGACTCCCGGAGCGCGTAGTTGCTGCGCTCGCTCGGCGTCAGAGACGGATCCGTGTAGCCGCCGGCCCACGGCTCGATGCAGGTGTCGAGATAGAGTGCACCGACCTCGCGGCAGAGCCGGATCAGCGCGACCGAGGAGACCTCGACCGACAGGTTGAGCAGAAAATCACCCGGGCCGAGACGCGGCCGCAGCACAGCGTCGAGGTTCTCGCGCGTGATCGGCTTGATCTCGAAGCCGATATTGTGCGCGGCCGCTATCGCACGGCCGCGCGCGTCGCCGGTGATGATGCTGATCTGCCCGGGCGTGATGTCGATGTGGCGCAGGATCAGCGGCAGCACGCCCTGCCCGATGCTGCCGAAGCCGAGCATGACGAGGCGGCCGTTGAACGCGACGTGGTTCGCGACGGGAATGTCGTTCATGGTGGCGAATACTCCTCGTGTCTGGTGCGGCGTCAGGCGGCGGACAGCATCGGCGGGTCGCGTACCAGCACGGTACGCGACGCATCGAAGCCGTTGAAGCGGGTCGCAAGGCACGCCCCGTAGGCGCCGAGCTGACCGATCTCGATCCAGTCGCCCTCGGCCACGTCATCCGGCAGCAGGAAAGGCCCCGGCATCACATCGGCGCTGTCGCAGGTCGGCCCGAACAGCATGAAGCCACGCGTCCCCGCGTCGCCGGGCTCGGAACCCGTTGCGCGGAACCGTTGCGCCGGAAACCGGAACCCCGGGCCGCCGGCATCCGACAGGCTGCCATAGACGCCGTCGTTGACATACAGCGCCTCACCCCGCCGCTGCTGCACCTGCACTATGACGGACGCGCCGCAAGCTACCAGCGCGCGGCCGGGCTCGGCCCACAGACGCGGGCGCGAGGGCAGGTCGAGATCGTCGACCGCGCCCTCGATCGCCGCGAAAAACGCGCCAAGCGGCGGCGGCGTCACGTCCGGATAGGCGACGGGGAAGCCGCCGCCGACATCGAGGACCTCGACCGCGACGCCGGACGCACGGATCGCCGCACCCGCGGCCGCGATCGCTCGCGACCAGGCGAGCGGGTCGAGGCACTGCGAGCCGACATGAAACGACACGCCGAGCATCGACGCATGCGGCCGCCCCGCGCGCAGCAGCTCCGCCGCGTCGGCGAGGGTCGCGCCGAACTTGCCGGAGAGGTCATAGACCGCGCCGCTCGCCGGTGGTGCTACGCGCACGACGAGCTTCAAACCATCCGCGGCACCCGCGTCGGTCTCCGCCAGGATCTTCGCCAGCTCGTCCGCGTGGTCGAGCACGAACGTGCGCACGCCATGGCGCGTCCACGCGGCGCGGATCGCCTTGCGGCTCTTTACCGGATGCATGAAGCGGATCGTCGCCGACGAGGGCAACAAGTCGCGCACAAGCTCGATCTCCGGCAATGACGCGCAGTCGAACGCCCGTACGCCGCCCGCCCAGACGGCGCGGAGCGCGGTTGGGTCCGGGTTGCACTTCACGGCGTACATCGTCTCGCCGGGAAAACCGGCGACAAAACGCTGCGCGGCGTCGGCGACGGCGTGCGGGCGGAGGCAGGTCATCGGCTCAGTCGGACGCTCGACGCGGATCAGGTCACGCACGGCGGGAAGACGGCCTTGTGCCGCGAAGGCGGCACGGGCGCGAAGCTGGCTCATGGGAGCGGAACCCCTTTCGGGATCGGTCCCTCGCGGGACCAGACTGACGGAACAGGGAGCGCGACCCGGCAAAAGCCGGTCGCGGCATCACGGAACAGACACGAAGAGACCGGCAGCTATCGCGACTTGGCGCGCGACGCCTGGCCGGTCCTACATACTCTGTTGGATGAACCCCTGAGGGAGACCACCGCGGGGCGCGGGCAAGGCGCCTGTCTCGTGCCGAACGTCAAACATAGCCGTTCCCCATGGAGGGCCCGAGACGGATCATCCCGCCTCGGATCGACAACAGAAAACGCTTACGTCGTTGCTGTGCCCCGGTGACCGGAGCTCGCGGCACGTGCGGATTGCGTCAGTCAAGCAGCCGCTTCCACATAGGAAGCGGGGCGCGGCTGATAGCACCCAATGCGCGGTTGGGCCAAGCGTTTCTTACATGGCGCCTATGCGACGAGGGCCAAGTATTCCCAGACGAACGTCGCCGCCGCGAGTGCCGTGATTTCCGACACGTCGTGCGCCGGCAAGACCTCGACCAAATCCATCCCCGCGAACTTGATACCGCCCAACCCGCGCAGCAGCGCCTGCGCCTGCCACGACGCGAGGCCGCCGATTTCCGGCGTGCCGGTGCCGGGCGCGAAGGCGGGGTCGAGCACGTCGATGTCGAGGCTCAGATAGCTCGGCGTGCTGTCGCCCACGATGCCGCGCACGCGCGCAGCGATCGCGTCGGGGCCGGCCGCGTGCACGTCCTGCGCGGAAATCACCGTCACGCCGCGCGCGAGCGTCCACTCCATCACGCTCCGCTGCACAGGCGAGCGAATGCCGACCTGCACCGTGCGCGCGGGGTCGATCAGCCCTTCCTCGATCGCGTGAAAGAAGACGGAGCCGTGGCCGAGCGTCTGTCCGAAACTATCGGGCCATGTGTCCACGTGCGCGTCGGCGTGCAGCAGCCCGACCGGCGCGCCGAGCCGCCGCCGCAGCGCCCGCAACAGCGGCAGCGTCACGCCGTGCTCACCGCCGAGCGCGATCAGGTGTCCGTCAATCGCGGCAGCTTGTTGTTCAATCAGCATGATGCTCGTCGGCAGGTCGCCGAGTGCAATCGCAAAATCTCCAGCATCCGCGATGTCGAGCGTGAGCGGGTCGAGCCAGCGGACGGGATGCGCGCCATCCACCAGCATTCGGCTGGCATAGCGGATCGCCTGCGGCCCGAACCGGGCGCCCGCGCGATTGGTGGTGCCGATGTCGAGCGGGATTCCGGCGATCACGAACCTGGCGCCGGCCGCCTGCCGAGTGGGCAGCCCGAGAAAACCCGGGGGGGTTGCGAAGGTCGGCGTGATGGACATGTGACGTTCCTAACAGCTGTGCCGCCGCGGGTAGGCCATCTTGCATACCGCGATATGCGTCCATCGCCAGTGCCGCCCACGTATCGTCGTCGCTACCTACCGCGAAGTATGAAGCGAACCGAAACTCTAACCGAGGAAGACGTTGCCATGTCGTCGATTGTGCATCCGACCCGTCGTTTTCTGCTCGGCGCCACGCTGCTTGGCGGCATGGCACTCGTGGCACCGCGTGCCGTAATGGCGGCGGGCGTTGATGGCGCCCCCGGCGCGGTCTCGGCCGTAACGCGGCTGAACGCGGCGCTGTTGCAGGTGATGAAGTCGGGTGGCTCGGCGCCGTTCTCGCAGCGTTTCGAGGCGCTTGCGCCGGTAGTCGATCAGACGTTCGACCTGCAGCACATCCTGCGCATCTCCGTCGGCCCGCATTGGTCCGATATGACGCCGGACGAACAGGCGCGCCTGCTAACGGCCTTCCGGCGCTACACAATCGCGAACTACGTCGCGAACTTCGACCACTGGTCCGGTCAGACGCTGTCGGTCGACACGCCGCGCGATCAGGGTGGCGCCACCGTCGTCACGACACGGATCAGCGGCGGGTCCGACGACCCGGTCGTCCTCGGTTACGTGATGCAGCCCACGCCCGACGGGTGGCGCGTGGTTGACGTGCTGGCTGACGGCACAATCAGCCGGGTCGCTGTGCAGCGGTCCGACTTCCGCTCCGTTCTGACGCGCGGTGGCGGCCCCGCGCTGGTCGCGAGCCTCCAGCGCAAGACCGCCGACCTCTCCGGCGGCGCGCTCGCCTAACGCCCGGCTTGGTTCGGCCGGGCGGGTGACCTTCTCCGCCCGGCCGCGTTAGGCTCATACGCATGAGCCAATCAGCCCTCGACACGCTCGCTTCGGTCTGGTCCGGTGCCGGACTGCCGCCGGATCAACTCAGTAACGTTATTTTGAGCGGCGACGATCCGGTGCTGCCGTCGTCCTTCGCGGTCGCGCGGGCGGCCCAGGCCTCGATCGGCGCTGCCGGTCTCGCCGCCGCCATGCTGTGGCACCTCCGTTCGGGCCAATCGCAGGCCGTGCGCGTCGATGCGCGCGACGCCGCGATCGAGTTCCGCTCCGACCGGTATCTCGAAGTCGACGGCCGCCCGCGCGGCGAGGATTGGGACCCGATCAGCGGCCTACATCGCGCCCGCGACGGCTGGGTCCGCCTGCACGCAAACTTCCCCCATCACCGCGACGGCCTGCTGCGGCTGCTCGGCACGCCGCATGACCGCGACGCGGTGAGCGCGGCCCTCGTCCTCGA
>CAYSTX010000026.1:0-4355 GCA_964434035.1 uncultured Acetobacteraceae bacterium | reverse complement strand
GCATGCCTGGGCTCGTCATCGACACCGGGCGGGGCAAGCTGTCGGCGTCGCTCGACCTGCGAGACGAGCGGGGACGCGGGCGGCTCGCCGAGCTGCTGCGCGACGCCGACGTGTTCGTGCAGGGCTACCGCCCCGGCGCGATCGCCGGCCACGGCTTCGGCCCGGAGAAGGCGGCGCGGCTGCGCCCCGGCATCATTTATGTGTCGCTCTCGGCTTACGGCTACACCGGTCCCTGGTCCGGCAAGCGCGGCTTTGACAGCCTCGCGCAAACGGCGACCGGCTTTAACGCCGCCGAAGCCGAAGCCAACGGCGAAGCCCGCCCGCGCGCGCTACCGGCCCAGGCCCTCGACCACGCCTCCGGCTTTCTGCTCGCGTTCGGCGCCATGGCCGCGCTCTACCGCCGCGCAACCGAGGGCGGCAGCTGGCACGTCCGCGTCTCGCTGGCCCGCACAGGGCACTGGCTGTTTGACCTGCCACGCATCACGGGCGGCCTCGCGGCGGCCGATCCGACGCATGCGGATGTGCAAGACCGGCTGGAAGCGATCGACAGCGGCTTCGGCCCGCTCCGCGCGGTGCGGCATGCGGCGGTGTTGACGGAGACGCCGTATCGGCATGTGCGGCCGTCGGTGCCGCTGGGGACCCATGCGGCGGAGTGGCCGGCGGGGCCGTAGGGTCTTGGTCGGTCCGACCCTTACGGCGGCAGCAAGGCGTCCACCAACGCCTCGATTTCGGCGGCCACGCCGTCTTCGGCGAGTGCGGCGCGAATGGCGCGGCGCTTTGCCGTGAAATGCTGCGTATCCGTCAGCGGCACGGACGCCGCGACCGCCTCCGCACGGGCGGCGGCATCGGCAAGGTCACGGTGCAACTGTTCCGTATCGTCGTATTCTGGAATCGGCAGCGTCCAGACGAGATTGTCGAAATCGCGTTTGGTACCTGCTTCCCCGATGCCCTGTAGATCGGAGATTTTCGCCACTACGGCCGCGCTGTTCAGGAGCGCTGTCAAGTAAGCGGCTTCCGCTGGTGAGCGCGCACTGGCCCAATAGGCTTTATGCTCGACGACTGCATCGCTGTTGAGCAGCCTCGCCGCGCTCAGTCGAGTGCCCGACGCAGCATAGACAACACGAGTAGTTGAGTTGGGACCACCCTGGCAAGATAGCTTTCGCATGTGATCGATCTGTGCCGACAAGGTCATGCGAGGGTGTCCGTTGGCCGCCTTGTTGGCGTGCTCTATCCACTTCGCTTCAATGTCGGCCAACCATGCGGCAAGGTGGCGGTGGCCACCCGCGCGAGCGGAGGCCGCATTCAGCACCGTTCCACCGCTCATTGGAATGACCGCAGTCACCGTATTCAGCATCCGGAATGGCACGATGCTTTCACCGAGAACCAATTGCCGCAGGAACTCCGACTCAACCGGCCCGCGCGGCGGCTGGACTGTCGACCATGGGTGCTTGTCGAGACGCCCGACCCGTCCCTGCATGATCGGTGCGTGCGCGGACCGACCGAGCCTGCTGGCGGGCGCGGGTTCAACAACGAAGAACCGGCGCGGCACGATCGTCGCGCCCTGACGAAACCGGGCACGGTACGGGGAGACGCCGACCAAGGTTCTCGCACGCGGCCATGCGACCCGGCTGCGGGTCAACGCTTGCTGCGCTTCCGTCTCGTCGGCGTCGCGGCGGGTCAGCCGCCCCTCCCATTGGTCGATCTCGGCCGGGTGCGCGCCGGCCATCTGCCGGCGGCCAAACAGTACGCACGTGCTCGTTGTGCTGCTGCCTGACTGCGCGCCGAAAATGGGCCAGACGCGCTCCAGCGCCCAGGCGCCGGTCAGGCGCACCCGCGCTTCGCCCATGCGCCCCCCGCGCAGGCCCGCAAACACTGGCGCGTTCAACACAGCGTACGGAAGCACGAACGCGATCCGCCCCCGCGGCTTGAGGTAGCGTTCCGCCCCGCGCGCCCAAAACAGTGCGCACATGTCCTGCTGCGTCGCTAGGCTGCCGCCGACCCACAAATCGTAGCCGCGCAAAGCCTCGCGCAGCCGGTCCTTCATGCCAGGGCTCAGATGGCGATAGACGATCCATGGCGGATTGCCGACGATGACGTCCGCTCGCTGCTCTGCCCGCGATAGCCAAACCGGGCGCGCTAGATTGCGGAATACGAAGGTCCAGATGCCGTTGCGGCCGGCGCGATAAAGCGTCTGCAGCTGCGCGAACGTCTCGGCCAACGCGTCCGCATCTTCTTCCGATGCGCCTTCGATCCGCCGCAGCGCGCGAGCGACATTCTCGGGCGTGGCGTTGTCCGCGAGACCACGGTTGAGTTCGTCAAGGCCAGCCTCGAAGGCGACCTGTTCCTCGGCGAAGCCAAGCGGAATCCGCAGCGGCCTTGTTTCGCCGGGCACCTCGATCGCCACGTCCGTCCGATCCACGAAGCGGCGCAGATTCCATTGCATGGCGTCGCCGAGGAACACCGGCACGGTTAGTTTCGGTGGCCGTCCGGCAAGCGTCCGTCCCAGCGCCAGCAGCCACGTCACCCGTGCGAGCGTGACGGCGACCGGATGCACATCCATGCCCCGGACCTGCTCCGCGCACGACTCCACGATACGCTTTTCATTCCAACGTGCGGCCTGCCCGGCGGCAATCAGCCGGCGCAGCGCGTGGAACAGAAATGTTCCCGAACCGCAGGCGGGATCCAGTACGCGCTGGGTGAGCGGCTCGTCCACCGTCTCGGCGACTACGCGGCCAGCCAGCCAGTCCGGCGTATAGTATTCGCCCAGGTCGTGACGTTCGTCGGGGTCAACCAGGCTTTCGTACAGGACCTTCAGCACGTCGGTTTCGACATCGCTTAGCCTGAAGCGCGCCGTCTGTAGCGCCACCTGCCGCACGAGGTCAGCGCCCGCACGCAGCTTCAGCGGCCAGTCGAAGAAGTCCGCCTCGACCGCGCCGATGATGCCCTCGTCGGCCAGGGCGCGGCCGGACAGCAGCCGCTCCGGGTCGTCCACCGGCAGATCGAGGACGCGAGCGGCGATCGCCTTGACGACGATCGTTAGATAGGTGTGCTGAAGGAACAACGAGTCTTTGCCGACGTCCTCGCCATAGGCCTCTCGCAGCAGCCCGTCCCATAGGTCGCGCTTCAGCCGCACCTCGGGGTCGTCCTTCAGGGCCGCCCACAATGTATCGAGTGTCAGCCGACTGCGGCTGAATGTCAGGCTTTGTCGACCGAACGCCTGCGCGACGACTTGTGTTTCCGGCAGCAGATCGGCCCGGTCGGACAGCAGGGGTTCGAGCCAGGCAACCAGTTCAGTCGGCCGCTCGGGGTCAGTTGCATACTGCTTCAGCTCCGTAAGCCGGCCGTCGAGCAATTGATAAGCGATGAACGTTGCGCCGTCCGTCGCGATGCCCGTCACCGGCCGCGGGCTGCTCGATCGTCGCGCTGCGTCGGCGAGATAATCCGGCATTCGGGCCTCGACGTCGGCCCGCTCCCGTCGCAGATCGGTCTTCAGCTCGATAACCGTCGCGCCCCACATCGTGTCGATGCGTCCGGTCTTGTCGAGCAGATAGACCTCGTGGGCGATCTCGTCGTAGGGCGCGCCGAACTCCTCGCGGAGCAGCTCCGTCACGTGGCCTCGCAGGGCCTCGTGTCGGGGTCGGCCGGCCATGGCGCGGACGAGTTCGGGAAGTTTATCGCGGCGCCAGGTCACAGGCCCATGATGCCTGCGACACCGGCCCGCACCAAGCCTGTTCCGACTCGCAGCTTGCTGCTATTCGCTGATGATGAATGCGTTTTCCGCCCAGCGTGGCCTCTTCGACACGGATCAGGGTTCCGACCAAACGCAGGCCGCGTCTGCGCGGGCGCGGATGCGGGAAATGATCGATCGGCTGACTGCAGCCTCCGTGCCGCCTTGGAAGGACCAAATGGGCGTCATTCTGGACGACGGCGCCTTTCGCCGCGCCATGCGGCTGGTTCCAAACGATGAGGCGCAGGCGCTGTGGGCCGAGTTCGACGCGCACATGGAGCGGCTCTACGCGATCTGGGTCGGAGCTGACTCGGCATCTTCGGTCCATCGCGAGTCTCGCTCCGAGTCGTAAACGACGGCCGCTTAACTCGACGAGACCGTCCTCGCTGGTGTGATTGTCGCCCAAGCGAGCGAACCGCTATCCTGACCCGGCCTCAATGGCCTGCAGCAAGGATAGTGACCTTGCCCGGCGTGGTCCTCGCAGTGATCGAGCATCCTGATGCGGCGGGCCGTGTCCTGGCCGCCGCGCGGTGCCTCGCGGAGCGCGCGGGCGCTGCTCGTATCATCGTTCTCGCCGTCCGCAGGCCGCCCATCGAAACGATCATGCCGACCGAAGAAATCCTGACCC
>CAYSTX010000025.1:0-23978 GCA_964434035.1 uncultured Acetobacteraceae bacterium | reverse complement strand
GATCGTCAAGGGCGCCGGCAACGCCCTCGTCGTCTCCGAAAAAGGTGACGCGCGTCTGCTGGAGATCGGTGGCACGGCGTCGGCGGCGGTTATCGAATATGTCCGCACGCTGCGCGAACTGGCGCTCGAAAGCGTGCACGGCAACCGGACAAACGCCGATCGGCTGTCCGCCGCACAGTCCGGCCGCGCGCTTGAACTGCTCAATCAGGGCCTGATCTGGCTCGCCGACAATCTGCGCGTCAGCTACGGCGAGGGCGCGCTGTTGTCGCTTGCCCGCATGGTAGCGCGTGCCGCGCAGGTGTTTCCGCTGGTCGTTCAGGGTCGCCCCGCGCCGCCGCTCGATCCTGCCGTGCCGCACACCCTGATCTGGCCGCGGTGGTACGCGCCGACCGCCGACGACCGGCTGAAGGATGCACAGACCCTCGCGACCCTCGCCGGCGCCGGACAGATCAGCCGCGCGACCGCCGTCAAATCACTCGCCGACATTTACGACGTTGATGACGTCGCGGCCGAGCTCGCCCTCATTGCCGCCGACCAGAAGGACCCGGGAAGCATCTGATGTCAGAACCAACCGAAACCAGTCCGGACGATCCGATCGACACGCTGCGCGCCGAGGCAGACGCACTTCGGCGCCAGCTCGATGCAGCCCGCGCCGAGGCCGACGCACGGCTGCTGCGCGCCGAGCTCAAGGCCGAAGCCGTCCGTGCCGGCATTGTCGATCTCGACGGCCTCCGTCTGCTTGATCCGCGCGACGCGCGGCTGACCGAGACCGGCGAGGTCGAGAACGGCCCCGCACTGATGGCGGCCTTCCGGCGCGCGAAGCCGTGGCTGTTCGCCGCCGGCGTTTCGTCGGCCAGCGCCGCGACCCCGCCGCCCGCACATCCGCCGCAAGCGAAGACGGCGATGCAGATGACCGACGCCGAATACCGCGCCGCCCGCGCCGAGCTGCTCAAGCGCCGTACCTGAAAGGACCGAACCAACCATGGGTATTCAGAACTTCCCCCCAAGCCTGCAGCCGATCATTCAGCAGGGCTTCCTCGAGCGCGAGTTTCAGTCGGCGCTCACCTCCCGCCTCGGTTACCGCGCCGTCGCTGACCGCGAGGAAATCGCCGTCGGTATCGGTGAGACGCTGACGAAGACGCGCGCCGGGCTGAAGCCGTCCGTCACCACGCCGCTAGCGCCGGCAACCAACACCAACCTCGACAACGGCCTGACCCCGACGACGTGGGGCGTCGAGCAGTACACGCTGACGATCAACCACTACGCGGCCACCACCGATCGCAACATGGTGACGAGCCGCGTCGGCATCGCGAGCCAGTTCCTGCAGAACGCCTTCACCAACGGCGAACAGGCGGCCCGCTCGCTCGATGAGCTCGCCCGTAACGCGCTGTTCGCCGCCTATTTCGGCGGTAACACGCGGGTCCGGACCACGCTCGGCGCGGCCGGCACCTCGGTCGCGGTCGACGACGTCCGTGGTTTCACCAGCGCCTATGTCAACGGCGTGCCGGTTCCCGTCGGCGGCGCCGCATCGCTGACGGTTACGATCGGGGCGGGCGTCTATACGCTCGTCGGCGTGTCGATCGACGCCAGCAACGTCTCGACCGCGCCGGGCGGCGTCTCCGGTGTGCTGACGCTGTCATCGAACGTCTCCGTATCGGACGGCACGGCCGGCAACACCGTCGCGGCGTCGGGCGCTTCGGTCATCGTCCGGCCGTCGCAGCGCGCCAATACGGGTACGCTTGTCGCCGGCGATACGCTGACGATGTCCTGCCTGCTCGACGCCGTCGCGAAGCTGCGGATGAACGCGGTCCCGGAAATCGACGGCGTCTACAACTGCTATCTCGACCCGGTCTCGGCGCGACAGCTCTTCGCCGACCCAGATTTCCGGCAGTTGTTTCAGGGCGCAACATCCGCGAACCAAGTCTTCCGGCAGGGGATGGTCAACGACTTCCTCGGCCTCCGCTTCGTCTCGACGACCGAGGCTTTCGTTCAGCCGCACCCGACGCTCTCTGGTCTGCTTGTTCGCCGACCGATCATCTGCGGCCAGGGTGCGCTGATTGAGGGTGACTTCGCCGGTATGGCCGCCGACGACGTGGCGCCGAAGGATAGCATCGTCTCGGTCGTCGACGGCGTTGCGATGGTTACCCGCGAACCGATCGACCGGCTGCAGCAGATCATCGCGCAGTCCTGGTATTGGATCGGCGGCTTCTGCGCGCCGTCCGATACGACGACCAACCCAGCAACGATCCCAACCGCCAGCAACGCCGTGTTCAAGCGCGCGGTGATGGTCGAACACATCGGCTAATCACGCCTGCTAGCACAGGAGGCATCGCCGCATGTCGATCGGCTCAAGTCAGCCTTTTCGCCCCGCCGGAACCGTCACTGTGACGGCCGGCACAACGTCGTCGTCGGCGGTTCTACCCGCCGGCGGCGATACCGCCCTGGTTATCAACCCGACCACCTCTGTCGCCTTCGTCCGCTTCGGCGCGGATCCATCCGTCACCGCCACGACAACGGATACGCCGGTGCTGCCGAACGCGCGTCTGCTGCTCGGTATCAACGCGCTCATCACCAACGTCGCCGTCGTGCTCGCTACGGGCTCCGGCGCCGTTTACGTCACGCGTGGTGACGGGTCGGTGGTCTGATGTTCACCGACGCTGAACGCACGTCCATCCGTCGCTTCTGTGGCTATCCCGCGTACGGCGTCGGTGCTGCCGGCTTTCAGGGTTGGCGGTTCTTTCAGGCGTACGGAACGCTCGAGTATCGGATGTCGAACCTGTCCGATGCCGAGATCGCCGTCGTCCGTACCTACCTGGCAACGCTCGCCTCGCTTGAGGCGGCGATCCCGCAGGCCGGCGGCAATCTCGACACTGATCAGGCCGCAATCTGGTCGCGCAACAAGGACGAGATACGCGACCGTTTCGCGCTGTTCGATGACTGGCGACGCCGCCTCTGCGGCTTCCTCGGCGTCCCACCCGGGCCCGACCTCGCGGGCGGGTCGGGCGCGGGCTCGCTCACGGTCGTGGTGTGACCATGGACCCGACCGTTCTTCAGGACCGCATCGCCCGTGGGCTAGGTGCAGCGGCGCGCGCGGTGGGCGAGACCGCCGGCGCGTATCGACCCTCCGGCCCGGTGACGCCGCTCGACGCCGCCAACCGCTTCCTCCGTCTGCCCGCCGTCTTCAGCGCGGCGCGCGGTGGCTTTGATCGCTCGGTGACGTTCGGCGAAGCGCTTTGGCACGGCGTCTTCGACAGCGCCTATACACGGCCCGGCGATTACCTGGTGCAGCAGGCGGGCACGTGGTTCGTCGTCGCGCAGCCGCCGTTAATGCCGGTGCTGTGCGCGCGCGCCAATCGCACCGTGTCCTTCCTCCGCCCCGCGGCCCCGAGCGTCAGCGGCGCCAACGGCTACGGCGGCGTCACGCTCGCGACCGCGACGCCGCTGCTCACCGACTGGCCGGCGAGCTTGCTCGGCACGACCGGCGGCCCCGCGCCGCCCGCCGGCCTCCCGAGCGACACGTCGGCGCCGTATTGGACGATCCTGCTCCCCTCTAGCGCCGCAGGTGTCTTCCTCCGCACTGGCGACCTGATGACCGACGATCTCGGCCGCACGGCAACGATCGCCGCCGCGGAGCTGACGGATCTCGGCTGGCGCATCGCGGCGCGTCAGGCCACGACATGACCGGCGCCCGCGCGCGCCAATGGACACAACACTGATGGCCGACCAGGCAGACGTCGAAAACGCAATCGCGTCGATCGTCGCGAACGCGCTCTATCCGGGCGGACCGTCTGCCGGCAGCAGCGTCGGCGTGCCCTGCCGGATCTATCGCGGCTGGCCAAACCCGGCGGCGCTCGATGCCGATCTCGCCGCGGGCAACGTCAACGTCACGATCTTTCCATTGCCGCAGCT
Organism: uncultured Acetobacteraceae bacterium; assembly: GCA_964434035.1. Taxonomy (GTDB): domain Bacteria; phylum Pseudomonadota; class Alphaproteobacteria; order Acetobacterales; family Acetobacteraceae; genus CAYSTX01. The sequence continues at coordinate 20,069 of CAYSTX010000025.1, read as the reverse complement.
CCAGTCGAACACGACGCGATGGCTCGAACAGTCGGCAATCCTCGCGGCGCCGGCGCCGACGCTGACGGTCGCGACCAAGGGTATCACGGTCACTTTCGGCGGCAGCGCCGATGCGGGGCAGGTCGCGGGGATCCTGGCTGACGGCGTCGGCTATGCCTGCCGCACTGCGACCGGTGACGCGCCGCCGCTCGTTGCCGCGAACCTCGCGGCACTCATCCGCGCCAACCGGCCGGTCGCTCTTGCTGGGAGCACCGTCACCGTGCCTGGTGCCGCGCAACTGGTCGGTCGTGTCGTTGCCGATCAGACGGTGCTTAACGAAGTGCGGCGGCAGTCGCAGCTCTTTCGCATCTCGTGCTGGTGCCATTCGCCTTCGGTGCGCGACGAAGTTGCCGCCTCGGTCGACGCAGCTCTCGCCGTGCTCACGTTCGTCACCCTCGCCGACGGCAGCGCGGCACGGCTGCGGTTTCATTCGGGCCTTGTTCGCGATCAGGCGCAAAACGCCGCGCTCTATCGTTGCGACCTCGTCTACGCCGCCGACTACCCGACCACACACACCGCCAACCTACCGTCGATGCTGTTTGGCGACCTGCTGCTCAACGCGGCGTCCAGCGTCGCCTGACCTCGCACCTCGTTTCAGGAGCAATCATGACCGTCCATCTTGTCGTGGTGAGGCCGTTCGCCGGCCTCGCCCGCGGCGACGCGATCACCGATCCGTCGCGCATCACCGCGATTCTCGCCGGCGAACATGCGGCCGACGTCGTCCGCGTCAGCACGCCCGATCAGGGCCCGGTCAACAACGCGGCTAAGAAGGAATCCTGATCCATGCCAATCGTCCAGCAAGGCAGCATCAACACGACCGCACTGATCGTGCCCGATCTCTATGTGCAGATCGTTCCACCGCAAAACCTCGTCCTCAACGGCGTGCCGACGAACATCCTCGGCGTCGTCGGTACCGCCTCGTGGGGGCCTGTCGGGCAGCCGGTGATCGTCGCTACGATGGCCGATTACGCGCGCACATTCGGGCCGGTCGCCGCCCGCAAGTTCGACATGGGCACGCAGGTCGCGACCGCGGTGCAACAGGGCGCGCAGAATTTCCGCTGCGTGCGCGCAACGGACGGCACAGACACCGCCGCATCGGCCGCGGTCCCTGCAACGACGGCGAGCTTTACCGCGTTGCATACTGGTTCGCTCGGTAACCAGATCACGGTCTCGCTCACGACCGGCACAAAGGCCGCGTCGTGGCGGCTGACCGTCGCGTTGCCAGGTATGACGCCGGAAGTGTTCGACAACATCATAGGCACTGGTGCGGCGTTCTGGACGGCGCTCGGTTCCGCCGTCAACACCGGCCTCGGGCCACAGCGCGGCCCGTCGTCGCTCGTCGTCGCCAACGCCGCGGGTGCCACCGTCGCGCCCGCCGCGTTCTCGATCACGCTCGGCAGCTCGACGCTGGGCACCGACGGCGCCGGTGTCACCGCGAGCCAACTCGTCGGCTCGGACGTGCCGCCGCGCACCGGGCTCTATGCGCTCCGTGGACAGGGCTGCGGCCTTGCTCTGCTCGCCGACGCCGACGATCCGACGCAGTGGACGACGCAGGCCGGTTTCGGCCTGTCGGAAGGCGTCTACATGATCCTTACCGGACCCGCCGGCGACACGATCGCAAACGCGACGACGATCAAACAGACGGCCGGCCTTGACAGCTACGCGGCCAAGCTGATGTTCGGCGATTGGCTCTGGTGGCAGGACCAAGCGAACGGCGTTCTCCGTCTCGTCTCCCCACAGGGTTTCGCGGCGGGCCGCCTCGCCAATCTGTCGCCGGAACAGTCGAGCCTGAACAAGCCGCTCTACGGCGTCGTCGGCAGTCAGAAATCCGGCACGCCGCAATCGGGTCAGACGACGTCGTACTCGGCCGCCGAGTTGACCGCGCTGCTCGGCGCCGGCATCGACGTGATTGCTAACCCGCAGCCGGGCGGCGCGTATTGGGGCGTGCGCGGCGGCCACAACGCGTCATCCAACGCCGCGATCAACGGCGACAACTACACGCGGATGACGAACTACATCGCGGCGACGCTTGCGGCCGGCATGGGTCTCTATGTCGGCCAGGTGATCAACGCGAATCTTTTCCGCCGCATCCGCGCGACGCTGCTGAGCTTCCTGCAGTCGATGCTGGGGCAGGGGTTGCTCGGCAGCACCGACGGGTCATTGCCGTTCGGCGTCGTCTGCGACACGACCAACAACCCGAACGCTCGCACGTCGCTCGGCTACGTTCAGGCCGACGTGCAGGTTCAGTACCAGTCGATCAACGAGAAGTTCATCGTCAACGTGGAAGGCGGACAGACCGTGCAGGTCAGCCGCCAGACGCTGCCGATCGGGCAGCCCGCTTAACGCAGCAGGAGCACGCGCCACATGACCACCACCATGTTTTCCGTTGGCCGCGACTGTCAGCTCGTGCTGATCGGTCCGGCCGGTCGCGTCGATCTGACCCACGTCACCGGTTTCGAGGCGCGGCAGGTCACGCATCCGCTCCGCGTCGATCGGCTCGACGGGCAGATGATGGCTGTCGAGCTCCCGAAAGGTTGGGACGGCAGCTTCGATGTCGAGCGTGGCAACTCGGCTGTCGATGATTTCATCGCCGCTGCCGAAACGCAGTTCCTCACATCGGGCCCTGTACCGAACGGCACGCTCTACCAATACGTGACGGAAACCGACGGCTCGACCTCGACCTATCAATATGACGGTGTCGTCTTCAAGCTGGCCAACGCGGGTCAGTGGCGCGGCGATAGCGCCGTCAAACAACGGCTCGAGTTCTTCGCCGCCCGCAGGCAGCGGGTCTGACGCGCATGACGCCAACCGCAAGCATTCTCGCCGCCGCAGCCGCGCAGCAGATCATCACCGACTCCGACGGACGGCGCCTCGCTGTCCGTCGCCTGACCGCGCTCGATAAGCTTCGGCTGTTCAAGGCCGCCGGCCCTGATCTCGCGCGCAACGATGTCTGGCTCGGCATGGCGATGCTCGCCTGCTCGGTCACCGCGATTGATGACGTGCCTCTGCCGATGCCGCTGAGCGAAAACCTGATCGAGGCCGCGGTGCAGCGCCTCGGAGACGCCGGGATCACGGCAGTCGCCGACGCGCTCAGCGCGTTTGCGACGGCCGATCAAGGAGCCGACCCGGGAAACTGAGCCGGCACCCCGACCTCGCCGACTGCCTGTACCTGGTGAAGTCCGGGGTGCCGTTCGACGTTGCCTTCAGCCTCCCCGATGACGAACGCCTGGCCTGGATCGTGGCGCTCGGCACGCTTGAGGGCCGCCGTTACGACTGGTCTTCCCGCGCCTGGGACGATCCTTTCGGATAAAACCACATGATCGCTGGTCTCGACCGTCTTCGGGCCGCGCTTGCGGAGCTCGACACGGATTCCGTCGCCCGTGCCGCCCTGTCGTCGGGCGCGTCCATGATCGCCGATGTCGTGCGCGAATCGCTGAATCATTCGCCCGGCAGCGATCACGCGACGCCGTGGCGGCAGACCGGCACCCTGCACGACAGCATCGGCATGACCGCGACGGACGACGGCGCCGTTGTCGGCTCGAGCGATCCCGTCGCCGTCGATCAGGAACTTGGCACCCGCACCGATCCGCCGCGTCCGTTCCTCGCACCCGCCGCGGCCGAGGCGGCGCCCGCGCTTGCCGAGACGGTCGGTTCGGCCGTTGCCGATGCGCTGCGGGAGGCGACGCGATGATTGACGCCTACACGATCGGCATCACGCTCGCGCTCGACAACGGCGTCGCCGCCGGTATCGCTTCCATCCGCCGCGATCTCGCCGGTCTCGATGCGGCGATCACGGTCTCGACCGCGAACGTGCAGCGCTTGCGTGACCTCGCCGCGACGCTGCCAGGCCTGCCGACACAGAACCCGTCGCCGTCCGTCGCAGTCCCGGCACGCCCCTCCGCCACCTCGGCCGCGCGAGCAAACGATGATCCGGTGGTGGATGCGCCGATAGAGCCGGCATTGGTCGGTGACGCGCCGTCCACGGGCAACGCCGTGGACGCACCGCCTCCGTCGCCGCGGACGACAACGGTGCCATCATCACCCGTCGCCGTGCCGTCGACGCCAGTGTCTCCGAAGGCTGCAGTGCCATCACCTACGCGTCCGCAACCGCAGTCGCCGTCGCCGTCGGCGGCACAAGCCCCATCGTCGCCACCGGCGGCCGCGCCGGTTCTGCATCCGCCCACGGCGATCACGGCGAAACCGGTCGTCGTCTCAGCCGCAACCGCGCCATCGGCGCCCGTCGCGACGACGCCCAACGTCACCACGACCGGACCGAGCCGGCCTCCATCGACGACGCGCCCGACTGCGGAGCCGAAGATCGCGCCGTCAGCCGCGCCGAGGACACCGGATCGCGTCCAGTTGCCGGTTGCGGTGTCGTGGCGAACGGACGCCGCTCAGTCGCGTCCGCCCGCGCCCGCGTCGTCCGGTCCGGCCATCGTTCCATCCGCCGCACCGGCCATGCAAGTCGGCACCAGCCTCGCGGCGGATCGGTCGCGCGTGGCCGCGCCACCCTGGGCGGCATCGCCCGATCGCCCGTCGGCCGCGCCCGTTGCGCGACAGCCCGACACCGGCGGTTCCGACATCGTGGCGCTGCACCTCGATGGCCGGGTGATCGGCAGCATGGTCGCCGATCAGCTCGCGCGCGCGGCGAGCATGCCGCCCTCGTCGGCCACCGGCTTCGACCGCCGCCTCACCCCGGCCTGGACCGGCCTCGCTCCATGAGCCGCCGATGAGCGAGTTCGTCACGACGTCGGCCACGGTTGAGCGCGAAGGCACGCCATTCCCCGATCGTTCAAGTCGCGCCGACGTCGTGGGCGTTCCGGTCCTGCGGATCGAGCGGTCGGGTGCTCGGCGTCCGGGGTCCAACCACACTAAGCGGCCAGCACCGCGAGATGACGCGATCAAGAAGTCGGCCCACTTGCGGCCAGAGTCTGATCTGAACGCGCGCGAAAGCAATGTCCCGCTGAACCAGACAGATCCGGGCGGGCTGTCGCCATCCGAATCATCAGCAGGTGGCCGAAACCCTGTCGGCCAACAGACCGCGCCAATCGTACTTGCGCAAAGTCAGACCTGTGCACAGTTCATAGCAGATAATTGCAAGGCGAGTATCCTGCGGGTATTTCCAGGCCAGTTTCTCGACGTTCCGGTTTGTGACGTGCTGGACGCTGCCAAGAAGGGCGATGCTGCGGCTAGAACAGCTAGAAAGCTGCTAATGGACAACAGATTCAAGAAATAGACAGCTGCACTAATAGGAGGTGCCCGTGTCGTCAGCTCTCTTTCAGGTCATTAAAATACTCGAGAAATCTGGCGTTCATTTTTTTCTCGAGAGGACTCGGCCAGACACCATACGTGTGTCGGCAACCTTTGTTGGTGAGCGATGGGAAATAGAGGTTTTTGAAGACAACCATGTAGAGATTTCCCGATTCCATGGAAGCGAGGCCGTAGAGGGCGGGATCGAGCTACTGAACCAACATCTACCATCGGGGAGTTGAAGACGCGTTTGGGCGTTAGGATGACTTACAAATGTCCCTTCTGCCGAAACCGGAGACGGCACTGGAATTCAATTGAGGCGAGTTGAGAGGTCACTTCATTAAGCGACTTTTGGGTTCGCTCCGGTGCCATGATCTGGCACGCGCATCGGGCGGTCGGCATTAGGAGCACCACTACTTTCAGCGACCTGACACGCACCATGCGCTGGCACGGGCCTGAAGCGTTCGAATTGCGTATCAAAGGCATGCCGCCAATCGTTTGGACCTGAATTCGGGTCGCGCCCGATGTTGGCGCCCGTCCACGGGTTGACGAGAGGCGTGGCAACCACGTCGATACCCCTCGCGCCCGAAACGACATCCCACATCCGGATGCAGTCAGAATGACCGACACAATCCTCCAGCTTGGCCCCCTGTTGTTCCAGGACCTCGCAACCCCGCCCGAAATCTCCTACGGCGGCGCACAGACGCTTGTCGTCCATCGCCTGCCCGGCGGCGCGCGGGTAATCGATGCGATGGGGCGCGATGACGCTGAAATCAGTTTCGCCGGCATCTTCGCCGGCGCCGACGCGACGCTCAACGCCCGCGCGCTTGACGCGCTACGTGCCGCCGGCGGCGTGCTGTCCCTCAGCTGGGACGTCTTCGTCTATTCGGTGCTGATCCGCGAAGCGACGCTCGACTTCCGGGCGCCGTGGTTCATCCCGTTCCGTGTCGTCTGCACGGTGCTGCAGGATGAGGCGGCGGCGCTCGTCGGCACGGCGCTGTCCCTCGGCGCGTCACTGCTCGCCGACGCGGCGGCCGCGACCGGCGCCGCAGCGGACAGCGGACTCGACCTGTCCGCCGTCACCGCCGCCTTCAATCAGCCGAACGTCGCAAGCCCTGGCGGTGCCGAGTATCGCGGCGCCGTCTCGGCCTTGGCCAGCGCGCAGGGACAGGCGGCGTTCGGAATCGACAGCACGACCGCGACGCTGACCGCGCCACTGACGAGCGCCGCCGGCTTTCCGTCAATCGTCCAATCGGCCGGAACGCTCGCCAGCCTTGTTACCGCGCAAGCCTATCTCGGGCGCGCGTCCGCAAACCTCGTCAACGCGAGCACCTGAATGATGCAGACAGTCACGGTCACCGGCGGCAACCTCTTCGCGCTTGCCGCGCAGCTCCTTGGCGACGCGACGCAATGGATCCGGATTGCCGCCTTGAACAATCTCTCAGATCCGTTTCTCACCGGGGTCGTCACGCTGGTAATCCCGGATAAGGATCCGACGGCAGGAGGCGGCATTGCCGCCCAGTAGTGTCCGCTACCCGCGCCCGACAGTCCTCGCCGCCGGCGCTTCCCTTGCGGGCGTGCTCAGCGTCGAGATCAACGCCAATAACAACGACGCCGCCGATCGGTTCACGGTTGACGTGGCGTTGGCGGCGAACGCCGGTTTAGTTGCGGCGGGTACAATCCCGATCGAAATCCGCGTTGGCCTTGGCGGCGTATCGTCGCAGAGCTTATTGACCGGCCGCGTCGATCACCTCTCGATCGATCCACTACGCGGCACGATCCGACTAGACGGCCGCGACCGAACCGCCGACTTCATCGACACGCGGACGCAGGAGACATTCGCCAACCGCACCTCGAGCGAGGTTGCGGCACTCCTCGCCAACCGGCACGGATTACAGGCGTCGGTCACGCCCACGACAACACTGATCGGTCGATATTATCAGGCCGAGCACGACCATCTGACGCTCGACACGCACTGCCGCGCCGCGACCGAATGGGATCTGCTGACGGTCCTTGCCGCGCATGAAGGCTTCGACGTGTTCGTCACCGGCGACACGCTCGTCTTCCAGCCGAAAGGAACGGCCACGCCGCCCATCGCGTCGATCACGCCGTCTGATTGTCTCGACATCCGGCTCGACCGCGCCCTCACGCTCGCGGGGGACATCGAGGTGACGGTTAAGAGCTGGAACAGCAGCCAACAAGCGTCTGTCGTCGCGACGGCCCGCGCTGCGTCGCGAGTGGGTGGGGCGCGCGGTTCAGCATCGTCGGCGCCGCAGCAATACGTCTACGTCGTGCCAAACCTCACACCAGACGCCGCGCAGAAGCTCGCCCAGCAGCGTCTCGCGGAAATCAGTCAGCATGAGCGCGTTGTCACCGCCGTAATGCCAGGCGAATTGGCGCTCAATCCACGCGCCGCCGTGACGCTCGTCAATACGGGAACTGATTTCGATCAGGTCTATGTCATCGACCGTGTCGAGCGGCGGATCAGCCAGCGCGACGGCTTCCGGCAGACGATCCGCGCGAAATCACTCGCCACCAACCCGAGCTAAAAGGTGCGCCATGGACGGCCTTTTCAATGCGCTCAAGGCGCAGGCGACGGCGCTCGACCGGTCGGTGGGGCAGCCGCGCTTCGGCGTTGTTGCGTCCGTCGATCCGACGCACGCGACGGCGCGCGTCACGCTGCAGCCGGAGGGCGTGCTCACCGGCTGGCTGCCGATCCTATCGCCCTGGGTCGGCGCGGGCTGGGGACTAGTCTGTCCGCCGTCGCCAGGCGATCAGGTGCTCGTGCTGCCGCAGGAGGGTGTTGCCGACCACGGCGTCATTGTCGGCCGCGCGTTCAGCGCAACACAGATGCCGCCCGCCGCGCCGGTTGGCGAAGTTTGGCTGGTCCATAAATCCGGCAGCTTCCTCAAGCTCACGAATAACGGGACCGTGCAGGTGAACGGCGATCTGCACGTTAACGGGGACGTCTACGACCGCGCCGGCTCGCTCGCCCGGTTGCGGCAACATTACGACCAGCACACGCACGGCACCGGCCCGACGCCGTCACCGCAGGACTGACCGCATGACCGATTTGTCGCATCAATGGGGCGCCGACCTTGCGGTCGGGCCAACGGGCGATCTCGCGACCGCCGATGGCAGCCTGCTCGGTCAACAGCGTGTTTTGCGGCGCCTGCTGACCAACCCAGGTGATTACATCTGGCAACTTGACTACGGCGCCGGGCTCGGCCGCTTCATCGGCAAGCCCGTCAACGCCGGCCAGATCCAGGCCGCGATCCGCAGTCAGATCTTCAAGGAAGCGGCGGTCGCGCGGACGCCGGAGCCGACGATCAACGTCAACCTCGGTCCCGCCGGCGTCGTCGCTGTCGACATTCGTTACGTCGACGCGATGTCAGGTCAGACGCAAATTCTTTCGTTCACTGTCGGGGGCTGACGATCATGGCGCTTCCGCTTCTCAATTTTACGAACCTCGTCGAGACGATGGCGGCCGCGGTGCAGTCCGCGGCACGGCCATTGATTGATCTCAGCGTCGGTTCGGTGCAGCGCGCGCTGCTGGAGAGCAGTGCGTCCGCGGCGCTCTGGCTGCAATGGCTCGTGCTGCAGGTTCTGCAAACGACCCGCGCCGGTACGAGCCAGGGCGCCGATCTCGATAGCTGGGTCGCCGATTTCGGCCTAATGCGCCTGCCGGCCGCGTCCGCGACGGGGCGTGTCACGGTATCACGCATCACGCCGACACAATCCGCTTTCGTGCCCGTCGGCGTGATCGTCAAGACGGCGGACGGGACGCAGTCGTTCACGATCGGCCCTGATACGAGCAACGCCAGCTATTCGGCCGCGCTCGGTGGCTACACGATCGGATCGGGGGTCGCGAGCCTCACGGTGCCGGCCGTGGCGACCGTCGCGGGCTCGAGTGGCAACGTGCAGGCGGGTGCGATTACGTTGCTGGCGGCGGCCGTTCCAGGCGTCGATGCGGTGACGAACGCGTCGCCCTTCGCCGGCGGTCTCAATGCGGAAACGGACGTCGCGCTTCGCGCTCGCTTCGTCAACTTCCTCAACAGCCGGTCACGCGCCACCAATGACGCCATCGCTTACGCCGTCACCTCCCAGCAGCAGGGGATGCAGTATGCGATCGCCGAAAACGTCAACACGGCCGGTCAGGCGCAGCCGTCATCCTTCGTCGTGACCGTCGATGACGGCAGCGGCGCACCGCCGCCCGCGCTGTTGACGTCCGTCAGCAATGCAATCGAGGCTGTCCGGCCGATCGGCTCGACATTCGCGGTTCAGCCGCCGACCATCGTTACGGCGTCGATCACGGCGGCGCTTACGCTCGCGGCGGGCAGCGACATCACTGCTGCCATCACTTCGGTAAGCGCTTCGCTCGGGTCGTACATCGAAACGCTCCCGATCGGCGCGGGCCTGCCGTTAAGCCGCATCGCGCAGATCGCGCACGATGCAAGCACTGGCGTGATCGGCGTCACCGGCACGACCATCAACGGTGTCGCCGCCGATCTCATCGTCGGTCCGTCCGCGCTGGTCAAACCGGGCACGATCCTCGTTACCTGATTTCATCCGAGGCAACTCCATATGAGCGATCTCACGCCCGACATGGCGTCGCGGCTGCGCGCCGTTTTGCCTGCGGCATGGTTTCCCGATGCCGCACCGGTACTCGATGGTGTCCTCGCAGGTCTCGGTGCCGCCTGGAACGCAATCCTTAACCAGCTCGCCTATGTGCGGATGCAGACGCGGATCGCGACGGCGACCGATCTCTGGCTCGACGTGATTGCGGCCGACTGCTTCGGCCTGCGGATCAAGCGCCGCACGGGGCAGGGCGATACGCCGTTCCGGTCGGTGATCCAGCGCGAGCTGCTGCGCGAACGCGGTACGCGCGGCGCGCTCATTGCCGCAGTCACCGATTTGACCGGCCGCGCGCCATCCGTGTTCGAGCCGGCGCGTCCGGCCGACACGGGCGCTTGGTCGGTCTCGGCGGGCGGTGGTCTCGGCTGGGGCGTCGCGGGCGGCTGGGGGAGCCTCGCGCTACCGACACAATGCTTCGTCAGCGCGTACCGCCCGCGCGGCACCGGGATCTCGGAGGTCGCCGGCTGGGGTGAATCCGCCGCCGGGTACGGGCTTGGCGCCGGCGTGTACGCGACGCTCGACCAGGCCCAGGGCCAAGTCACCGACGCCGACATCTTCGCCGCAATCGCATACGTGCTGCCGACGAATGCGATTGCCTGGACTCGCATCCTCAACTGACGGGACGGACACATCGCATGGACCGCACGATCGTCTACCCGGGCGCGATCCCGCTCGACACCGATCTGCTTTCGACCAACCGCAACACGATGATCGCCATCGGCGCGCTTGCCCGGATGGTGCTTGGGAGCGCCACCGTCATCGACGGTCTCGCCTGCACCCCGACCTCGCCCGCATCACTTACCGTCACGGTCGGGTCGGGGAGTATTGCGACGCTCTCGGTCGTCGATGCACTTGCCTATGGCTCGCTGCCGGCCGACGCGGCGGATCCTCTCGTGAAGATCGGCACGAATATCGCGCCGACCAATTTCACACTGGCCGCCCCAACAAGCGCAGGGCAGGCGATCAACTGGTTGATCGAGGCGTCGTTTCAGGAAGCCGACATCAATCCGGTCGTGATGCCCTATTACAACGCGGCCAATCCCCAGGCGCCCTTCAGCGGCCCAAACAACAGCGGAACCGCGCAAAACACACTGCGGACGCAACGGGTTCAGCTGCAGGCGAAACAGGGTGTACCCGCCACGGTCGGCACGCAGATGACGCCCGCCACCGATGCCGGCTGGATCGGGCTCTTCACCGTTACGGTGCAGTTCGGGCAGACCGCTATCACAGCCGCCAATATCGCTGCCCTTCCGAATGCCCCATTTATCGCAAACAAACTGCCCAACCTTCTGCCGGGCTTCGGCTCGGGTGTTGCGACGATCACGACACCTGGCGGTATGTTCACGGTTCCGCCGGGGGTTACGCAGGTCGACGTCGAGGTTTGGGGCGGCGGCTCGGGTTCCTTCGCCTCGGTGCCGAATTTCCCGTCAGGCGGCGGGTCCGGCGGCGGTTATGCCCGCAAGCGCATCACCGGGCTTGTGCCGGGACAACAGATACCGGTCTCCGTTGCCGGCGGAGGCGGCGCCGGCACGACCGCGGGCATTTTGCCCAGCGCGGGCGGTTCATCGAGCTTCGGCACATTCGTCAGCGCGAGCGGCGGTGCCCTCAACGCCCTTGCGAGCCTTAGCGCACCGCAAAACGGCGCGACGCCGGGCGGCGTCGGCTCGGGTGGGGACGTCAACCTGCAGGGCTCAAGCGGGTCGCACGGCCTGCAAGGGCAAACTGCCGCCGGTGGCTCTGGAATGGGTGGCGCCGCGCCGTTCGGCGGTGCGGTCAACGGCGGCACGGTCGCGACACCTGGCGCCTTTCCCGGTGGCGGCGCATCGGGGGCGGGCACCGGCAGTAACGGAACCGCCGCGTTCAACGGCGCGGCCGGCGCACCTGGCCTCGTCGTGATCCGTTGGTAACAGGAGGTTCCGTTGGCAACCACCGCATCGCATATCTGGATTCCGAGCAGCGCCCGGACGGTGCAGCTCGATAGTTTCGTGCCGGTCGCTCGCGGCAGCACCGCGGTCGCGCCGGCGCCGTTGAATTGGGCGGCGAAGGATCCGGCTGACACGCTCGATTTTCAGTTCGATGTCTCCCCCGCGCTCGTCGGCAACGATGGCGACCGCATCGCGACGCTCGATGTCAGCATCAAGCCAAACCAGCCGGGCGATCTCGCATTGGTCAGCGCCGCCGCCGACGGCGCGACCGCCGTCATGTGGTTCAGCAACGGCGTCGCGGGCACGACCTATGCCGTGACGGTCGCCATCACCACAACGAACGGCCGCGCCGTGCAGCGAACCATCCTGCTGCCGGTGCTGCCGCTGTCGACGCCGCCGGTTCCGTCGAACGCCGTACAGGTCGCGTCCAATGCGGTCCTCACCGATCAGAACGGCAACCCGATCCTGGTGTCACCGACCTCGGTCTGACCAGCGCCGCCACGCTTTACAGGAGCCATCATGCCGACGATCGCCCAATTGCCGACGGCGACGACCGTCAATCCGCAGGACGAAGTGCTGCTCAGCCAAGGAGGTGTCGCGACCGGGGCGACCGTCGGCTTGTTGCTTGCCGGCACGCAGCCGGCGGTGACGACCGCCACGGGCACCTTGCTCGGCCGTATCAGCCTCGGGCCGGGTGGTCCCGAGCCGGTCGCCGTGGGGACGGGCCTTGCGCTCGCCACCGGAACGCTTGCCGCCAACGGCACGGATCATGCGAGTTTTCCCCCGCAACTAACCTTGCTGCCGACCGATGAGGCCGTGATCAACAGCGCGGGCGTGCCGCGGCGTCTTGCGCTGTCGCTGCTGAGAGGTTTGTTCTCCGCCGGCAGCAACGTGGCGATCGATCAGAACGGGGTCATTTCAGCCGGAAGCAATCTCGGCACCGGGTCCGGCACTGGCGGCGCGTCGTTGCCGTTCCGAGCCGTCACTGGCACGACCGACACGCCGACCGCGGCGGATCGCAACGGGTTCATCGCTTATTCCGCGGCGACCGCGATCACCGTCACCGTCAATGATCTCGGCGCAGGCGCGTCCTATACGGTGCAGCAACAGGGCGCGGGACAGATCACGCTGGTTGGAGGCGCGGGCGTCACGCTCGTCTCCGACAAAGCGACCGCGAGCTTCGTCTCGGCCCGCACAGGGGCCGCGATGACTGTTGTCGGCACTGGCGCCGGCCGCGTCTTCGTCATCGGGAACACCCAGTAATGTCAATCTCCGCGCCCGCGTTTGCCGGGCATCGCGCGTTCCGCAAGGTCGCGTTCGCCGGGTCGCTTGGCCTCGTCTCGCCGGCGGCGTCGCGCGTCTTTCAGCGTACGGAGCGGACGGGCGGCGCGTTTGGCCTCGGTTCGGCTGCCGTTCCGCTAACGCTGACGCCGGCGCAGCCGGTGGGGCTGCTGGAGATGCGGTTGCGCGATGCGACGACGCCGTCGACGGTGCTTGCCGACTGGACGCCGATCCCGGGCGTGACACTCGGCGCCGGCGCGGCGCAGGCGGTGTCCGTCACCGTTCCCGCGCGCGCGGGCTGGACCCTGATCGACCTCCGGCCAAACGGCGAGTTCGGGAGCATCGCGACGACGGCGCAGATCGGCGTCGGCGAAGTCATCGCGGCGTCGGGCCAATCGCTCGCGTCCGATTTTTGGGGCACGACCGAGAGCGGCGACACGACCACGCTGGCCGCCCTCGGCGTCACGCCGAGCGTCAACAGCGCGTGCCTCGCCTGCTGGGATGGCGCGATGGTCGCGGCCGGACAGAATTGGGCGACGCCCGCCGACGGCGGCGTCTATCCATCCGCGTTCGCGGCCGAGCTACTGCGGTTGCTCGTGACCGCAACGGGGGTCAACGCCGGCCTCGTCGGTTATGCGTGGACCGGTCAGCCGATCGCGCAGTGGGCGCAGAGCGGCAACCTGGGTAACCCGAACGTTTGGACGCCGCTGACTGGCGTGTTGGATCAGTCGCCGTTGTTCGGCACGTTCCTCTGGTGCCAGGGCCACAATGACGCGCGAACGCCAGCGACCGGCATCAACGGCGCGCTGACGCCGGCCGCGACGTATGTGAGTGCACTGCAGTCGCTCCTGTCGGCGCTCGCCGCTCGCTATCCGGGCATGCCGTTCGCGCGCGTCTTGACGTCGATCCCGGCCATGGGGTTCACCGCCTCCGCCAAGTATCCGGCGAACTGGGCGGAAATCATCCGCGGCGCGCATCAGACCGTCATTGCCGCCGATCCGCTCGCGCGCGAGGTGGACGGTCTCGACGTTGCGGTCAACGCGGCGGATGGCGTACATCCGACGCAGGCTGGCAACGTCACGTTCGCCCGGCATGTCTACCGCGCGTGCATGCAATCGATCGCGCCGGCGCGGTTTCCGAAGGGCGACAAGGGTCCGGTTTTTCAGGGCACGGCCCGGCGCGCGTCTGGCAGCGCCGCCATCGTCTTGCCGGTCACGCAGGCCGGCGGCACGGCGCTCACCTGTCCCGGCGGATCGCCGGCGACACAGTTTCAGGTGTTCCCATCCGGCAGCACGACCGGCGCGCTCGCCATTTCGTCCGTCGACCTGTCCAATCCGGCGCAGATCACGCTCACACTCTCCTCCGCGCCATCGGATGCGCAGGCGCTCGATATCTGGTATCGCCTGCCGTACGACAGCAGCGCCGCTGTTTCAAACGGCATCTATGACAATAACGCCGCAGACGGTGACGGGCTGACGGTCGGCCGGCAGCTCATGCTGACGGGCGCGACCGCGGCAATCACGGCGCCGTCCCCCGCCTCGGCCACGCCGGCGATCACGCTCACGACGCCGACCGGGCCGTTCGTTGTCGGAACTGGTACCATCGCGCTCAGCGGCACGACCGCCAACGACGCTGGCGCGGTGGAAGTCGCCATTGACGGCGGCGCGTGGACCACACTCGTCGCGTCGCAGACGGGAAGCTTCGCGGGTACGGTGCCGACCCCGACGACCGGTGGCTCGCACGTCATCGCGGTCCGCCTGCACGACGTGCCGACGGTGACCGCGTCCGCGACCGTGACGGTCGAGCAGGTCATCCTGAGCAACATGCCGGCAACCGGCGCGCAGGGCGTGATATTGCCAAGTGCAACGGTCTCTCTCCTCGGCATGACGACGGGCTACGCTGCGCTGCGGCTGAATGGCGCGGACGAGGGCGCACGTGTCGCGTTTACCGGAGCGGCTTTGCCGGGCTTGGTGCCGCAATCGACGGGCACGTATATCGTCGTCATCTACGACCAGCCGACCGGCGGCAACTACGTCGGTCAGTCGCCGACGATCGTGGTCTCCGCCCTGCCCGTGCTGCCCGCACTCGGCGCGCCGTCCGTTCAGTTCGATGCCTCGAACGCGGCCTCGGTCTTCGCCGACCCCGGACGAACGACGCAGCAGCTCACGAGCTTCGGTCCGGTGCAGGGTCTTGCCGACGTGTCGGGCAATGCCGCGCATATGCAGCAGCTGACGCTTGCCAAGGCGCCGGCGCTGGTCGTCAATCGGCGCAACGGCCTCCCCGGCCTGCAGCTTCAGGGATCAGCGGGGCAATTCCTGCAGAACCTCGCCGGCGCCACATGGATGCAGGCGCTGATGACTGGTCCGCTCACGGTGCTGGCCGTGTTCGAGATCGTCTCCGATGCCAGCAGCACGTCGCCGTACGTGCCGTTCTCGCTCGCCTTCAGCGGCAACACGACGGGAAGCAACAGCTTCAACGTTCAGGCATCGACCACCGGCACACCGTGGGTCGGTGCCGCGCGGAATCCGGTCGGGAGTTTCGGTTCGGCGAAGGATACGACGGCGTCGATCACGCAGAAATCGGTGCTGCTCAAGGTGGCGGGTAGTTTCAACGCGGCTTCACCCAGCATGACAACGGTCGTCAACGCCGACGCCGCGGTCGCGCGCACGGGAATCACCGGCGCGCTGAGCCAGGCCGGGTCGCTCTGGGACACGGCGATGCTTGGCGGTGAGCCGGCCAGCCCGACGTTCGGTTTCGACGGTTACCTCTATGAGGTCGTCGTCTGGCCGCTCGCGGCGACGGTCGCGCAGCTGCAGTCGCTGACAGCGTACGCGACGTCGAAATGGGGTTCGTGACGGGGAGGGACCGATGAGCATCGAAGACTCGGACGAAGAATCGTGCGTGCCGCTCGAAGAGTCGGAGGCATCGGGCGGTCACGTCCGCTGGATCGGCCTGCAGTGGGACGGGACGATCAGCGCCGGCAATCTGTTGACGACCGTGGCGCTCGCGGGGTCGCTGCTGACGTGGGGCGTCCGTCTCGAGGAGCGCGTGACGCAGGAGCAGGACATGCGTACCGGCCTCGAGCAGCGCATTGATCGGGCCGGGATGGAACAGCAGCAAAACGACCTTGAGATCAAGGCCGGGCTGCGGCATCTCGACGACAAGATCACCGCGCTTCTTGTCGGTCAGCGGACGCGCCTCGGCCTGAACGAGCGCGAGCAATGAGCGCGTTCGAGCAAGCCCTCGCGGTGGTGCTGAGCAACGAAGGCGGTCAGTCATCCGACCCGGCCGACCCCGGCAACTGGACCGGCGGTGCGGTCGGGCTGGGGGAGTGTCGGGGGACGAAGTTCGGCATCAGCGCGAGCGCCTATCCGACGACGGACATCGCCGTGCTGACGCCGGCGACGGCGGGCGACATCTATCGGCGCGACTATTGGGACAAGATCGGGGGAGACGCTCTGCCGCCGCCGCTTGCACTGCTTGTGTTTGACGCCGCCGTCAATAACGGCGTCGGCCGCGCAATCCGTTGGCTGCAGACGGCGGCTAATGTCGCCGTCGACGGCGTGATCGGACCGGAGACGCTCGCCGCGATCACGAGCGCCGGCGCCGCGCCCGCTGGCGGCAGTGCGCTTTGCGCCGCGTTCCTCGCCGAGCGGCTGCTGTTCATGACCGCATTGCCGACGTGGCGCCATTTCGGGGTGGGCTGGACGCGCCGCCTCTGTCGTCTTCCGTTTGCGTCCGTCACGATGACAGGAGCCTGACCATGGGTGCGCTCATTCCGCTGGCGATCTCGCTGGCGCCGGAGATTGCGAACTGGCTATTCGGCGCGCAGGCGGAAAAGACCGTCGCCGCTGTTTCCGACGCCGTCCGTACGGCGACGGGCGCCTCTGACGCGGCCGCGCAGCAGGCGGTGATCGAACGCGACCCGCAGATCGCGAGCGCGCTGCGTGTTCAGCTGGCACAGATCGCCGCGACCGCCTCCGCCGCCGCGCGTCAGTCGGATCTCGACGCGCTGCGCGCGAACCTCGCCGATGTCGCGAGCGCGCGGTCGCAGACGGTCGCCTTGGCGCAGGCGAAGTCCCCGGTCGCATACAGCGCGTCGATCGTCTCTGTCGTCGTACTCGCGATGTTCGGCGGCGTGATGGGGCTCGCGATCACCCGCAGCATGCCGCCGGGCAGTGAGTCGACGTTGAATCTGATGCTGGGGTCACTCGCCGCAATGGCGAGCGCGGTCGTCAGCTATTGGGTCGGGTCCTCGGCCGGCTCCGCGCGCAAGGAAGCGCATCTCGCGACCATCGCGACGCAGGTCAGTGCGGCCACGACGCCCTCCGCATGAGACGCCGATCAGCGGCCGCGATAGATGGTGCGCAGCTCCTCGATCAGCCGGACTTCGTTTGCGGCCCGCAGATCCAGCAGAATAAGCGTCTGATCGAAGGCGCTGAGCGGCTTGAGGAACAGGGCATCAAGCGTCGGGTCGCGCGACAGCGTGGCGATATCGGGCGGCAGACCGCCCAGCGCCGCGCGACTGCCGCGGAGTGTCCCGCTCGCTAGGTCGAAGCGAATGGTCGGCGCGACCGTTGCCGCGACACGGCGCGCGAGTGCTGCGGACCCGAGGTGGACCATCCGCTCATCGGCTGCGGGATACAGCACGGAATCGCTGAGCCGTGGTGTCAGCGCATGCGCCAGCCGATACGCGGCGAGTCTCGCGCTGCGGGCGGCGAGCACCAACGGCAGCGGTGGCCGTCCGGCCATGTGCAGGAGCGCGGTCGCCAGCAGGCGTCGCCCAAGCCCACAGCCGCGCGCGCCGGCGGCGACAAACATTGTCTCGACCTCAAACAACATCTCGGTTGCCATTTGCCGGCGCTGGCCGCCGAGCAGGCCGAGGCACCGGTTATCCCGGCGGGAACGGGCGAGCACCAGTACGTCATAGCTCGTCACCGGTCGCCGATCGAGCCATGACGCATGGCCATCGGCCGCATCGTCGGCGAGAAGTTCGCTGAACAGCCCGTCTTCATTGAGCGTCTCGGCCAGGAGGGGGTTAGTCCAGCAATCGAGGCCGACTTCGGCGGCCGACACCGTCTTCGTAGCTGTTCTGGGTCGCATTTGCGTGGTTCCGTCGTGTCGGGAGGACGACACTAGTCGAGCTCTCGTCCCCGTGAGTGTGATCTGCATCACGTTTACGGGATCATCGGAAATCCCGCGAGCGGGGAATCACGCGAACCTGGCGCGGATGGCGAGGCGATTGTGGCCGCGGCGCGGGTGATGCCGGTGTTGGTAGCTCGTCGGCGGGGATTGTGATTGTGCCGAGGTCGGCAACGTCAATCGTGCCCATCAAGGCGCTCCGGTCCTCGAGACGTTCGGCGACGATGTGCACGATTGTATGCTCCGCCCGCTGCACACGCCCCTGCACCAGCATCACTCTGCTACCGACGACGGCGCGGCGGAACCGTTCGATCAGGCTTTCCCAGATCACGACGTTGACGCATCCCGTCTCGTCCTCGAGCGTGCAGAAAATGACATTTCCATTGCCCGGTCGCTGCCGCAGCAGCACGATGCCCGCCACCCGCGCCGCCGCGCCGTCGCGCATCGCGTTCGCCTCGGCGCAGCTGACGACGGCCTCACGCGCGAAGGCGGCGCGGAGGAAGTGCATCGGGTGGGCTTTGAGGGAGAGTCCGGTCGTCTGATAGTCGGCGATTACGTGCTCACCGCTCGTCATCGGCGGCAGTAGCGAAGCAGACATGATTGCAGCGTCATCGGCCACACGGGGCAACAGCGCCGTCATGTCTAGCGCGGATGCAACGGCGGGCGCGAACAATGGCAGTGACGCCTCGTCCCGCAGCCCGCGCACCGCCCAGAGCGCGGCGCGCCGATCAAGCCCGAGACCACGTAGCGCGTCGGCGTCCGCCAGCGCCACCAGCGCCGCGTGCGGCACGCCCGCGCGTGCAAGGTCGTCGAGCGCGCGGACTGGCGCGGCCGCGCGGGCCGACACCAGACGCTCCGCCCAGTCCTGCCGGAACCCGTTGATCATCCGCAGGCCGAGCCGCAGGACGGCACCCGGCTCGATTGTGCAATCCCACAGGCTCGCGACCGCATCGACGCCGCGCACATCGACACCGTGATCGCGCGCGCACCGGACGATTTGCGCCGGCGCGTAAAAGCCCATCGGCTGTGAGTTCAGGAGCGCGCAGGCGAAGGTCGCCGGGTGATGGCATTTGATCCAGGCGGAAACATAGACCAGCAGCGCGAACGAGGCCGCGTGGCTTTCCGGGAAGCCGTAGGTGCCGAAGCCCTCGATCTGGCGAAAGCAGCGTTCTGCGAAGTCACGCTCATAGCCGCGCGCGACCATACCCTCGACCATTTTCGCGAAGAAGCTGTGGATCGTGCCGGCATTGCGGAACGTCGCCATGGAGCGACGGAGCTGGTTTGCTTCCTCGGGCGTGAAGCGCGCCGCCTCGATCGCGATGCGCATGGCCTGCTCCTGAAACAGCGGCACGCCGAGCGTCTTGCCGAGCACGCGGCGCAGCTCGTCCGGCGGCCCGTGCTCGGGCGCCGGCGAGGGGAAATGCACCGTCTCGCGTCCCTGCCGCCGGCGCAGATACGGGTGCACCATGTCGCCCTGAATTGGCCCTGGCCGTACGATCGCGACCTGGATTACGAGGTCATAGAACTCGGCCGGGCGCAGGCGCGGCAGCATGTTCATCTGCGCGCGGCTTTCCACCTGAAAGACGCCGATCGAATCGCCCTGCGTCAGCATCGCATAGACGGCCGGATCCTCCCGCGGAACATGCGCGAGATCGGTGATGCCGAGCATCTCGAACGCTTTGCGGATGCAGGTCAGCATGCCGAGCGCCAGCACATCGACCTTCATGATGCCGAGCGCGTCGATGTCGTCCTTGTCCCACTCGATGAAGGTGCGTTCATCCATCGCGGCATTGCCGA
>CAYSTX010000024.1:21875-24423 GCA_964434035.1 uncultured Acetobacteraceae bacterium | reverse complement strand
CGTTGATCTCGTCGATCGCGATGCGCAGGCCGTTGACGACCTGCCGCCCGCCCTCGCCGTAGCCGCCGCTAAGCGCATTAGGCGCGCCGACGACAATGTCGGCACCTTGCGCCCGTGCCGAGACGGACCGCATCGCGAGCGCCGCGGCGCCGAGTGCAAGTGTCGAACGCCGATGCAGTTTCATATCGTTTCCTCCGCTATGCAGGCTTGATTTACTCACAATCCGAGATACGCGCGGCGAACGAAGCCGGAATCGGCCAGCGCTGCGCGATCGCCGCTGAGCACGACCTCGCCCGTTGTCAGCACGAGCCCCCGTGTCGCGAGATCGAGGCAGATCGCGTTCTGCTCGACCATCAGGATCGCCATGCCGCTGCGGCTGATCTGGGCCAGTCGGTCGAACACCAGCTCGGTCATCACCGGCGACAACCCGAGCGATGGTTCGTCAAGCATCAGCAGTTTCGGCGCGTTCATCAGCGCGCGCCCGATCGCGAGCATCTGCTGCTCGCCGCCGCTCATCGTCACGGCGTGCTGCGTACGGCGCTCGGCCAGCCGGGGAAACATCTCGTACACCGCGTCGATCGCCTGCGGCAGCGATGCCCGGTTGCGGTGGCGGAGGTAGCTGACGGTCAGGTTCTCCTGCACCGTCAGGTTCGGGAACACGCGCCGCCCCTCCGGCACATGCGCGATGCCGTGCGCGGCGATCTCGTGCGGACGCAGCCCGAGCAGCGAACGGCCTTCGCTCGACACCTCGCCCGCGCGCGGCGCAACCAGACCGGAGATGCAGCGCAGGATGCTCGTCTTACCCGCGCCGTTGGCACCAAGCAGCACGAACACCTCGCCCTGCTGAACTGACAACGAGACGCCGTGCACGGCGAGGAAGTCGCCATAGGCAATCCGCAGGTCGGAGATCTCGAGCAGCGTCATGTCAGCCCGTGCGGCCGGCTGCCGAGATAGGCTTCGATCACGACCGGGTCGTGCGCCACCTCGGCCGGTGGCCCATCGGCGATCAGCATGCCGGTCTTGAGCACGATCAGCCTGGCGGCCATGGCGACGACCACCGGCATGACATGCTCGACCACGATGATCGTCAGGCCGCGGTCGCGGTTGATACTGAGGATCTCCTCGACGAGCTCGTCCGCCTCGTCGCGCGTCAGTCCCGACAGGCTCTCATCCAGCATCAACAGGGTGCAGCCGCCGGCGATCGCACGGCCGATCTCCACCTTCTTGCGGTCGGCGAGTGTGACCTCCGATGGGCGGCGCTGCGCCTGCCGGGCCAGCCGCATGCGGGTAAGCACCGACTGCACCTCGTCATGCAACCGTCCTGACTCCGGCAGGCACTGCACGGCGGCCACCGCGATGTTCTGCTCGATCGTCAGGCTGTCGAACAGCCGGACCTTCTGGAAAGTCCGGGCCATCCCGGCCCGCCTGCGCGCGAACGCGGGCAGCTTGGTGACGTCCTTGCCGAAGAATCGGATGCTGCCGCTGCTGGGCGGGATGCTGCCGCTGATCACCTCGAACATGGTCGACTTGCCGGCGCCGTTTGGCCCGACCAGACCGACGACCTCGCCCTGCCGCACGGTGAACGAGACGTCGCTCAGTGCCTGGAGGCCCCCGAAGCGGCGACCGACGCCGCTAAGCTCGAGCACAGGTGCCGCCGTCGTCGCTCGCTCAGTCATCGCGGGCTCCGTCATGATGCGCGTCCCGCGCGGCGGGCCATCCGCCTGTGCCACTCGCCAATGATGCCGAGCGGCGCGCGCATGACGACCAGCAGCAGCACCAGGCCATAGATCAGGACATCGACACCCTGCAGGTTCAGCTTCGCGGACGCGATGTTCGCAGCTTCGCTGACGAGGATCATCAGCGCGCCGCCGATCACCGGGCCGCCCGCGGTTCCCAGCCCGCCGATCAGCGCGGGCAGCTGAATCTGGATGGCCTGGAAAAGGCCGAACGCGGTCGCAGGGTCTATGTTGAGGTAGAACTGCATGTAGAGCGTGCCGACCAGCGCGGTCATTGCCGCACTCAGCATCAGCCCCAGTAGTTTCACCCGGAACGTGTCCACCCCGCTTGCTGCGGCCGCCACTTCATCGTCGCGGACCGACTGCAGCTCCAGACCGAAGCGGCTGCGCAGGATCGCGCGCGTGGCCAGGTAGTAGATCACGACGACGGCGAGGGAGAGGAACAGGAACGCCGTCGGGCCGCGCCACTGCATGACCCATGGCGCATCCCCCCGAAAGTTCACCGCGAGTCCCGTGTCGCCGCCGGTGAGGTCGACGAAATACCGCGCCAGTTTCTCGAACCCAAGCGAGACGACGACAGTTGCCAGCGCGAAGTAGATGCCGCGCAAATGACCGGTCACAACGCCGACGATCAGCCCGGCCAGCGCGGCGATCCCCATCGCGGGGAAGATGCCGAGCCAGGGTGTCAGGCCGAAGCTGTTGAACAGCAAACCGGTTGCATACGCGCCAAGGCCGAAGAACAGACCGTGCCCGAGCGAGAGCATGCCGCCGATTCCGGCGATCACGTTCCACGCCTGCCCAAGCGCAATGAA
>CAYSTX010000024.1:8742-21775 GCA_964434035.1 uncultured Acetobacteraceae bacterium | reverse complement strand
AGCGCGATCGGCATCAGCGTGGCACCCACGACTGGGCTGACCGGGTAGTACATCACCAGCACCGCGCCGGCGAGACCCGCCAGCCCTGCCGACAGCGCAAAGGCGATGATGTTGACGCGCTGCGCGTCCAATCCGACCAACTCGGCGATTTCCGGATCGTCAGCCACCGCGCGGATCATGTGACCCCAGCGCGACCGATCCAACAGCAGCTCGATCGCGCCGACGCAGACCAGCGCCACGGCGAACGCCGCAAGCTCGGCGTAGGACAGGAAGATCGGCCCGATCAGCAGGAACTGCGATCCCCACGCCGAACGGACACCGTGCGCGTCGGGACCGACCAGCAGCTGCGCGAGCGTCTGCAGGATCAGCGCAAGGGCGATCGCCACCAGAAGCTGCTGCAAAGTCGCGCGGCCGACGAAGCGCCGGTAGATCAGCGCATACATCCCCGCCCCCAGCGCGCCCACCAGCACCAAGGCGACCGGAACGGCGACAAGCGGGTCGATTCCGGCCAGCGAGAAGGCGAAGAAGCCGACATACATGCCGATCATCACCAACTCGCCGTGCGCGAAGTTGACAATGCGCATGACCCCGAACGCGAGGCTGAAGCCCGTGGCGAACAGACCATAGACGCCCCCGACGAGGACCCCGCTCAGAAGCGCCTGGACGACTTCCATGTCCGCCTGCCTGGCCGTGATGATTACTGGAAGACGACCGGATGTTCGATTTCGTACCAGAAATCGAGCACGTCTCCGGTCCGCTTTTGGGCGAACTTGGTGACGACGCGGGTGCCGATCTTCAGCTGCTCGGCGGCCTTGGCCGGATCGGTCAGATCGAGCCCCTTGAAGTAGCCGCCTAGCGCCGTGTCCGCGCCATCGAGCAGCACGTAGCCGAAGGCGTAGGGCGGCGGTGGGAGGTTCTGGAACTGCTCGTAGACCATGGTGAACGCCTCGATTTGCCCGCCCGGCCCGACCTCGACCCATTCGGTGGTCGGCTGCAGCGTCTGATCGGAGAACGAACGCGGCGGCACCAGCACGCGACCTGTCTTTGCGCAGCGTCGGCCATAGATCTTCGCGTGATCGCGGATCTGGACGTAGAACCAACTCGCAGTCTCACCCAGCGCGTGCGTGTAGGTGATGTTCCACGTCTCCTGACGCTTCATCAGTTCCATCGTCCGTCTCCCCTCAAGCCTCGATGACCATTGTTCCGAAGAATTGATGATCGCCGCCGTTGCCGCTGGCGATGCCGACGCGCGCCCCCTTGACCTGATGCTCCCCGGCGCGGCCCCAGACCTGCAGCGCCACCTCCGCGGCACGGACCATCGCGGTGACCGCGATTGCATTGGTACAAAGCGTCCCGCCCGACGGGTTCACTGGCAGCCTGCCGCCGAGTTCGAAGTGGCCCTCGCGCATCATCGAGACCGACTCGCCGCGCTTGCAGAAATCGGCTGCGTCGATCGCGTGGTACTCGGTGTTGCTGAACGGCGCGTACAACTCGGCGACGTGGACCTGTTTGGCCGGATCGGTGATGCCCGCCATCTTGTACGCGCGCTGGCACGCACGCCCGAGTGCGAACGCGTCGGCATGATCCGCCTCCGGCTCCTTGCCCATCCGATCGCCGAGCCAGTAGGACTCCGAGCAATGCGCCAGCCCGGTGATCCACACCGCTTCAAGCTTGCGCTCCTTGATGAAGCGTTCGGATGCCAGCACCATCGCGCCGCCGCCGCTCGACTGCGGGCAGCAGTCCATCAGCTTCACCGGCCAGGAGATGTAGCGGGACGCCATCACGTCCTCGATCGAGACGATCTTGCGCAGGTGCGCGTTTGGATTGAGCGCGGCCTGCCGGCGGT
The DNA here is from genome assembly GCA_964434035.1 of uncultured Acetobacteraceae bacterium. Classification (GTDB taxonomy): domain Bacteria; phylum Pseudomonadota; class Alphaproteobacteria; order Acetobacterales; family Acetobacteraceae; genus CAYSTX01. Next base: position 19,929 of record CAYSTX010000024.1, on the reverse strand, counting down.
TCTTCACCGTCACGCGCGCCATGTCCTCCTCGGTCATGCCGTAGTGCTTCATATAGCGCACCGCCGACATCGCGAGCATGTTGATGGTGCCGAGCGGCAGTTGCCGCTCATAGGTCGGGTCCCAGATCTTGTTCAGCACCGTCTGGGAATCGCCGCACTCTCCCACCTTGTCGGCACCGGCGGTCAGCACGGCGTCGCAGGCCCCGGAAGCGACGTGGTAATACGCGGCGGCCACGCTCGAAATGCCGGTGGCGCCGCCGGTGTTGATGCGGAGGAAGCGCTTGTTGCGCGCGCCCACCGCATCGACCCCCAGCCGCTCGGCATTGCCGATGCCCACCATCGCGTCGGGCGAGAGCGAATAGACCACCGCCTGGATGTCATCGAAGGTAAGCTTGGCATCATTCATCGCCAGAACGACGGACTCGCGCACGAGGTCCGGATAGCTCGCATCGTCTCGGCGCGCCTGAAACCGCGACTGCCCGATGCCGATGATGCCGACCCGCTCGGCGCTCACGCCCCCGCTCCCTGCTCGCGCCCGAACACGACCGCCGCCTGGTACTGCATGGCGAACCCGCTGCCCGCCTGTGCCAGCCCATTGCGCGCGTTGTCCTGCTGGCGCGCGCCGGCGCGGCCGCGCACCTGGTTGGCGATCTCCGCCACGCGGATCAGCCCGGTGCAGAACACCGGGTTGAACGTCTGCACTCCGCCGGAGAGATTGACCGGCAGCCGCCCCCCTCGGGCGAACGTGCCGTCGCCGACGCGCGCCGCCCACTCCTTGCGCGCGCACAGACCGAGCGCCTCGTAGGCAAGCAGTTCGCTGTAACCCGTCGCGTCGGTGATCTCGGCCACGTCGAACTGAGTCACGGGGTCGGTGATGCCGGCCTCTGCGTAGGCCTGCTCGGCCGCGGCCTGCAGTGCCGGCGCGGTGGCGAGATCGCGGTCGCCGAGGAAGCTCGGCTCGGTCGCCCATCCCACGCCGTGCACCCACGCGACCTCGGCGCGTCCGCGCTCGGCGATGAACTCCGGCGACGCGAGCACCATCGCAACGCACCCCGTGACGGGATTCGTTGTCGATCCTGCTTGTAGCGGCCAGCGCGCCGGCCCGGATTGCGGACGCACGGCGGGCTCCGGATAGGCCCGCGCGCCATGCTCGCGGTTTTTGGCGGCCACTTTCGCTGCGATCTCGCGCACGCCGGACACCGCACGCTCCAGCGCCGCCGCCTGCATCGCGTGCGCCGACAGTTCGTCCAGCGGCAGGCGGCGATGGAAATACGGATCAGCCGCAAGGCGTTCGGCCTCGGGTATGGACGAGGCCTCGGTCGGGCTCCAGGCCAGCACGAGCTGGGTGCGGAACTGGCCGGTGGCGACACGCAGCGCGCCGAGGATGAAGGCGTGCTCCGACCCCGAGGGCGTGGAAAGGATGTCGCGATCGACGCCGCCCACCGGACCGGACGACATCATCACCGAGATCGCCCGGCCGTCGAGCTGGTCGTTGCACGCGACAACGATGCCGTCGATGTCCTCGATCGTGATACCGGCATCCACCAGCGCCTGCTGGGCGGTGTCGTACTGCAGTTCCTCCAGCGAGCGATCCCCGCCGGCGATGGCGGGCCGGATCGCGCAGCCGATCACGCCCGGTTGGACTTTGTATGGCATTGCGTCACTCCCTCCACGTCGTCTCGATCGATCGGAAATCCTGGCGAACCTCTGGCGGCTCGCCGTCGACCAGCGCCGGAAACAGCGCCTGTAACCCGCCCTGCGCCCCTTGACGCACCACGCCGCGCGCACGGTGATGCGGGATGTGCAGCGCGTCGCCCAGATCGAGTACCGGCGAGAGGCAGCAATCCGCCTTGGCAAAGCGGGCTTCGCACTGGGCAAGGGTCAGCGTCGCGAAATACGCCGCGAGGTCCGCCGTCAGCGCGTGTTGCGGGATCGGCTCGGCCCGGCGCGCGATCCACTCGGGATGGCCGGCGGCTTCGCAGAAGCTGCGCCAGAATTTCTTTTCGATGGCGCCGAGCACGACGTGGCGCGCGTCGGCGGTGGCATAGGCCCGGTAGTAAGCCGCGCCGCCGTTGAGATACGTTCCTTCGGGCTGCGGGACTGTGCCGGTGGCGCCGAACGCCGCGATCTCGAACAGTTGCAACGGCATTGCCACGTCGCCGATGGCGAGATCGATGTGGCAACCCCGTCCGTCGGCCTGCCGTCCCCGTACGGCGCCCAGGATCGCGATGGCGGCGAACAGCGAACCCGTCACATCGGCGAACGGCGGATCGAAAAAGCGCGGCGGCACGCCGTTGCGATGCAGCACGCCCGCCAGAGCGAGATAGTTGTTGTCGTGCCCGGCCGCCTGCGCGAGCGGACCGGTCTGGCCGTAGCCGTTCATGGAGCAGTAGATCAAACCCGGCTTGCGGGCATGCAGCGTCTCGTAACCGAGGCCGAGGCGCTCCATCGCGCCGGGCCGGAACCCCTCGATCAGCACGTCCGCCATGTCGACCAGATCGAGGAAATCCCCGACGCCGGCCGCGCTTTTCAGGTCGATACGGCGGACCGTCTTGCCGGCGTTCAGCGCCGCGTGGAACAGCGGCTTGCCGGCGGCGTCACGCGGCCCAAGCAGGCGCATCCCGTCACCCTGCGGCGGCTCGACCTTGATCACGTCCGCGCCCATGTCGGACAGCAGCAGGCTGGCCAACGGCCCGGGCAGATACGCCGATACGTCGATCACCCGCAGGCCATGAAGAAATGTGTTGAGCCTGGACATCGGATCAGGCCGATGCTTTCAACAACACGCGACCGGCTGCGCGGCCCGCCTCGACCAGGGCATGCGCGGATGCGGCATCCGGCAGCGCAAAGGCCGGCCCGAGCACAGCCTTGATGCCGCCCGGCCGCAACAGACCGACACTCAGTCGCAACTCCTCGCGGGTCGTGCTGGTGGCGCTTAGCAACGAAATTCCCTTAAGGAACAGTTGGGCGGGGTTGAACGGCACGAAATCGCCGGTCAATTGGCCGACCAACACCCATCGTCCACCACGCGCGATGGAGCGCCGCGCCGCGGTGAATACCGGCGTGCCGACGGTATCGATCACGCAATCCACTCCCGCGCCGCCCGTCAGCGCCTTCACCTCCGCCGAGAAATCCGCATCGCGCGGCGCCGTCACCACCGCATCCGCGCCGAGTTCGCGGATCGCCGAGGCCTTGTCCGCTGATGTGGTCCCCGCGATCACGTAGCCACCCGCGCGCTTCGCGAGCTGCACACCATGCATACCGAGTCCGCCGCCGGCTCCCGTCACCAGGACCGTATCGCCCGGTGCTATCCGACCAACCTCGCGGACCGCGTGCAACATCGTGCCGATCGCGCAGGCGGCGATCGCCGCCGCATCAAGCGACACGTCATCGGGGACTGAGACGAGGTTGTCCTCCTCGACCGCGACGAATTCCGCGTAGCCGCCGTTCAGTCCGACGTCGCCCAAGAAGCGTGCTTCTGGGCACAGCGGTTCGCGACCGCTGCGGCAATACCGGCACTGCCCGCAGACATGCTGGCGCTGCAGGCTGGCGACCCGGTCGCCGGGCTTCAGATCCCGGACCTCCGCGCCGATGGCGACGACCTTGCCCGCGACTTCGTGACCCGGAACGCAGGGCAGGGATATGCCTGCGCGCAGGATTCCGGCGCGTACCGCGACATCGTGCGAGCACACGCCACAGGCCGCGACCTCGACGACGACTTCGCGGGCAGCCGGCGTGGGGTCCGGCACGGTTTCGCACACAAGGGCCTCGTGAGCAGGGCCGGGCGTGCGCAGGACCATCGCGCGCATCCCAGTTACAGCACCGCGACCGGCGCGAGAGGGCTGCCCGTGCCGCCGACGAACGGCAGGGGCGCCGCGACGAACAGGAACGCACCCCGCGCGTGCGCCGCCAGCGGCTGGAGCACCAGACCTTCGAGCAGCGGGATGCCGTAGTCGCGGATCAGCCGCTGATGGACAGGAAAGACGGTTCCGGCCGGGAACGGAATCGCTTCGATCGCGAAGTTGTCCGCACCCACCATCGCCGCGCCGCTCTCGGCAAGCCACAGCGCCGCTTCAACGTCGATCCCAGGTTCTTCGTCGAACGACACGTCGGACGTCGGCTGGCTTTCCAGCCAGCCGGTGCGAATAAGCACCGCGTCGCCCGGCTCGATGCGCACCGACGCAGCCTCGGCCGCGTTCGCCAGATCCGCCCTGCCGATCGATGCGGTTGGCGCCAGCGGGCCGCCCCGCAACCGCGCGACGTCAAGCAGCACGCCGCGGGTGACGATCGGCCCGATCTTGTCGGCCCCGCAGCGCAGCGCGCCGGTGGTGCTGCGGGTACCGTTTCCGGGGAAACCGTTGTAGAGGCAGTCCTCGCACCAAGCGTGGCACAACGCGTCGATATGCGTGCCGATGTGCAGTGGCATGACCACCGTGTCCTCGGCGAACTGGAATCCGCCGGGCCGTTTCGCACCAGCCGCGTAGTCGCCGCCGTCGCGCCCCATGAAGTGCTGCACCCCGGCGCGGTGCTTGGGCACCGGCGTGCGCGGTGAGAGCGGCTGTGCGAGCTCGACGATTTCGCCGCTCTGCACGAGGCCGACGGCACGGCGCACCTGGTCGCGGCCGATCAGGTTGGGCGCGCCGCGTTCGTCCTCCGCGCCCCAGCGGCCCCACGCCTCCTTGCTCATGCCGACACGTCCGCATCGCGACGCAGCCCGGCGGCGATCTGCTTGAGGTCGCGCCGCATCAGCTTGCCCGTCGCCGTGACCGGCAGCGCGGTGCGGATCTCGATGAAGTCCGGCACCTTGTAGCGCGACGCCGCCATGCGACAGTGCGCGGCGAGCTCGTCCGGCGTCGGCGCGCAACCGGGCTTGGGCACGACGAAGGCGGCGAGCAGCTCGCCCTGCTGGCGGTCGGGCACGCCGCACACGCCGACTTGCGCCACGGCGGGATGGCGCAACAACACATCCTCGACTTCGGCAGGCGAGATGTTGATGCCGCCCTTCTTGATCATCTCCGACACGCGGCCGGCGAACACCAGTTCTCCGTCCGGCGTCAGCTCACCGCTATCGCCGGTGCGGAAGAACCCGTCGTCCGTCAGCGCGGCCGCGTTCTGACTCGCGCTGCTGCCGAGATAGCCCCGCATGACATAGCCGCGTACCTCGATCAGCCCGACCTCGCCGGGCGGCAACCCGGCGCCAGTCTCTGGATGCACGATGCGCAGCTGCACGCCGGGTAGCGGCGGACCCTGGCAGTGCGCGCGCTTCTCGAGCGGCCAATCGTGCGGCGTCACGCAGGAATTGCCGTAGCTCTCCGTCTGTCCGTAGACGTTGCAGATCTCGCGGGCGCCGAGCTTGTTCGCCGCCATCATGATGTCCTGCGGCGTACCGATCGTCAGGCCGGTGCGCAGCGTGCGCACGCGCTGGGGCCGGAACTCGGGATGCGAGACGATCGCCGCAGTGATCGACGGCAGTGTGTAGAGCGCGGTGCAACCGTGACGCTCGATCAGTGCGATCGCTTCGCCGGCGTCGAACTTGGGTTGCAGCACCAGCGCCGCACCGTGCGTCAGCGTCGCCGACATCGCGTTCGCGCAGCCGAACGACCAGAACAGCGGCGGCGCGAGCAGCACGCGATCGCCCGGCCCATAGCCCTGGCGCTCGCCGATGTTGAAGCCATTCTCGACGATGCCGTAGTGCGTCAGGGGCACCGATTTTGGCCGGCTGCTCGATCCAGAGGTGTAGATCACCACCGCGTTGTCCGCGGCGCTCGGCCCTTCGCCTGGCGGCAGCGGCCCGATCGGCGTGCCCGCCGATAGCGCCTCATACGCCGTGAAGGCCGCATCCACGCCGCCGATCAGCACCACCTCACGCAGCCGCGGATAGGCGGCAGACCGCCAGGACGCGCCGGCCGCGCACTCCGGGATCAGCGCACGCAGCTCGGCCGCGAAGTGCTGCTCCCCGAACCGGTCGAGTGCGATCAGCAATTCGACCTCCGAGTCCGCCAGCAGCCAGCCAAGTTCGTCGCGCTTGGACCATGTGCTGAAGGCGACCACGACGGCGCCCAGGATCGTCGCGCCGAAGAACGCCTCCAGCCACTCCGGACGGTTGTTGACCAGCAGGCCGACACGATTGCCGCGCCGGATGCCACGCGCACGCAGGCCCGCCGCGATCCGGCCCGCGCGTGTCGCAAGCTCCCCGTACGATACTGTGCGATTGCCGGCGAACACGGCCGGCGCATCGGGATGACGCTCGGCCTGTTCGAACAACAGGTCTGCAAACGTACGACTGAACGGTGCCCTCATCGGCGCGCCGCTCCTGCTAGGACGGGTTGAGTTGGCAACCGAACTGACCGACCGGCGGATAGGCCTCGGGGGTCGGCAAGGTGCTGATCAGGTTGAAGACGTCCCAGCGATGCTTTGCGGCCGAGGACGGCTTGACCTCCCACAGATACATCGTGTGCGGGACACAGCCGTTCGCCATGATGCGGACGTTGCTGTTGTAGAAGTCGTTTAGCGGCGTCGCGAGCATCTTTGAGGCCACCGCATCGGCGTCCAGCGTGTTGGCCGCCTTGACCGCCTTCAGCCAGTGCAGCACGCCGGCATATGCGCCGGCGTTGTACTCTGTCGGGGCCTTTCCCATCTTAGCCGCGTAGCGGTCGGTCCAGGCGCGCGTCTGCGGCGACTGGTCCCAGTAGAACGAGTTAGTCAGGACGAGTCCCTGGCAGACGTCCTGTCCCAGCGACAAAACATCCGGAACGATCATCAACAGCGTCGCCAGACGCTGGCCGCCCTTGACGATGCCAAACTCGTGGGCCTGCTTGATGCAGTTCTGCAGATCGGTGCCTGCGTTGGCCAGGCCGATGACCTTGGCACCCGAGGATTTCGCCTGCAGCAGGTAGCTTGAGAAGTCGGCGGTGCCGAGCGGCGCCTTGACGCTGCCGAGTACCTTGCCACCCGCCTCCTTAACGAACTGCTCGGTATTCCGCTGCAGCGAATAGCCGAACTCATAGTCGGCGGTGATGAAGAACCACGTATCGCCGCCGGCCTTGGACAACGCGCCACCAACGGCCTTGGCCAGCGCGTACGTGTCGCAGACGAACTGGAAGCCGTACGGGGAGCACTGCTTGCCGATTAGCGCTGTCGAGGTCGGCGTGCTCATCAGGAAGATGCGCTTCTTCTCCAGCGCGATCTGCTGGATCGCCAATCCGGCCGAGGACGACGCACCGTCGGCCAGAACATTGACGCCCTGATCGTCGATCCATTGGCGCGCTAACGTGCCGGCGATGTCCGGCTTGTTCTGGTCGTCGGCCTGGATGACCTCGAGCGGGCGCCCAAGCAGCGAACCCCCGAAGTCGGCCACCGCAAGTTCCGCCGCGACCCTGCTGCCGGGGCCGCCGACTTCCTTGTAGGGGCCGCCCACGTCGCTCAATAGGCCGATCTTGATCGGCGCCGAGTTGGTTTGTGCGCGGATGATGGCTGGCTTCGCCAACGGTGCCGCGGCCAGGGCGCCAATCAGGGCGCGTCGCGTGATCCTGCTCATCTCACCCCCATTCGTTCCGGCGACGGTTCAGTCGTCGCCTGCGTTCGTTCAAGTCAGCCCGGGCGGCGCTCTCGCGTCACAAGCGGTAAACCCGCGCGGCAACGTCGTGGAACAGCAGCGCCTTCTCGGCGGGCGACGCATCGGCGGCGATGCGCTTGAAGGCGTTCCACAGCACGGGGTAGCTGCACATGGCCTTGTCGACGGGGAAGTTGCTCTCGAACATGCAGCGCGATGCGCCGAAGTCCTCGATGCACGCCTCCATGTACGGCCGCCAAGCGTCCGCCAGCTCCTGCGACGACGGCGGAGTCGGACGTTCGTGAAAAGCGAAGCCGGCCACCAGCATGGCAAGCCCACCCAGCTTGACGGTCACGTTCGGACAGGTGGCGAGCTGCTTCATGTCCCGACGCCAATCGTTGAACACCTCCGAGCGCTTGCCTTCGTAAGGACCGATACCGAGCGGGCCGCCGAGGTGGTCGAGCACGATCGGCGTGTCGGGAAAGGCCCGCGCAAGATCGGTCAGCTCGGAGATCTGCGTATGGTACAGCCACGCATCGAAGCTCAGTCCGAACTTGCCGAGGCGCGCGAAGCCGTCGCGAAATGCCGCGTCGTACATGAGCCGCGCCGGCGGCGGTGCTACGATGCTGGCGACGAAGTCCTCGCTGCGCGCAGTGAGATAGCGAATGCCGCGGAAGCGCCCGCCTGCGGCCGCGACATGTGCAGTCAGCACCTCCTCCACACCGCCGCCCAGGCGCAGATCTGCGTAGCCGACGATCCCGGCGCAGACCCGTGTGCCGATCCCGCGCCGTTCCGCCTCGTCGGCCACGCCTGCGACGAACTCCGTCTCGCCGACCGGGCGCAGCGCCTCCGATCCGCTCGTGCGATACGCCCAAGCGCATTGCAAGAAGACCGTCGCGACGACGTTGTGGCCGGTGCTGAGATCGGCGAGCAGCGCATCGAGGAAGTATTGATCACCGTCGCGCTCCCACAGATGGTGGTGCGGATCGATGATCGGCAGCGCCGGATCGAGCGCCTCCTCGTTGCGCTGCGCTAGCCAGGCCGGATTCGGCCTAGGGTGGCGAAAGATCGGCCGGGAATCGGCTTGCATCGCTCCGCCTCCCCGCTCAGGCGGCCAGCACCGGTTCCGTGCCAACTATGGTCGTGCGGTGCATCACCCGGCGCTCGCGCGGATCGAACGGCGTCACCTGGTGCATGGTGCAACGGTTGTCCCACATCAGCACGTCATCCGGCTCCCAGCGGTGCGTGTAGACGAACCGCGGATCCTCGGCGATGCGGGTCAGCTCGGCGATCAGGTTGCGGCTTTCCTCGGCGCTCATGCCCTCGACCGCGTCGTTATAGAGTGGGCTGATGTACAGCGACTTGCGCCCGGTCACCGGATGCTTGCGCACCATCGGCTGCCAGATCGCGGGCATCGCCGCCCTCTCTTCCTCGGTCAGCGGCTTGAGCTTCGCCTGTGTCTGGAGGTAGGCGAAGTCGTGCCGCGCCTTGCGCCCCTCGATCTGGCGCTTCAGCGAGTCCGGCAGCGCCTCGTAGGCGAGGTACATGTTGGTGAACTGGGTCTCACCACCGGTCCGGCTGACCTCCACGCCGTGCAGCAACGCGCCGGTGCAGGGGATCGTGCGATAGCTGCTGTCGGTGTGCCAGGACTGCGCCAGCGCCACCTGCTGCGCCACCGGATGATCAGGCGGCATCAGCACACCGTTCTCGTCAACGTTGGAGACCCGGAAAATCTCCTTCACGCGCTCGGAGCGGATGATTTTCTGGTGGAAGATCTCGGGCTCTCCGAAGTTTCGGGTGAAGGAAACGTGCTCGGCGTCCGTTATATGCTGCTCCGGGAACACCAGCACGAGATGTTCCATCCAAGCGTCGTGCAGCTCGCGGAAGGTCTTCGCATCGAGCGGCTGATGCATGTCGATTCCGCGCACCTCGGCGCCGAGCGCCGGGGCGAGCTTGCGGACGGTCAGGCGAGAGGTCGTGCTTGCGGCGTCGGCAGACATGACGTTTCCCCTTGTCGTTTAGGTTGTTTCAATCGACCCTATCGGCTTACGCGGGATGTTCAGCGAACTCGAAGCCCATGGCGCGCGCGTGGTAGTAGATGCCGCCGTCCTGCACGATCAGGAACATGGCCTGCTCGTTTCCGCCGTTGTGATGCGAGTGCACGGCGGTCGGCGGCGTAATGCTGGTTGCCCATTGCGACCAGTCCTTGCGGCGGCCGTTCATCACCGAATAGCAGCGCTCGCCCTTGATGATCAGGCTGACGGCGACCGAGTTGTGGATGTGCGGGCGCTGCGACTTACCGCCCGGCAGCGAGTTCATCGCCACCGTCAGCGTCGGCAGGATATTGCGGGTGGCTTCCTGTTCGGCCGACGAGAAGATCAACGCGGAACCGGCGATCTCCTCGGTGCGGCCGATGTCGTAGATGAAGGCGATTTGGCGGGTGATCTCGTCAGCGGTGAAGTGCACGACCTTGGTCGGCGCGTCGCCCTCGGCCGGTGGACGCAGACGCTCGAAGGCGAGCAGCGGCTCGTTGGTTACGATCCACAGCACGGCGTCCTCGTCTGCGCTGTAAGCATAGGCGGGGCCGCCGGGAAGGATGAATAGGTCGCCGGCACTCCACGCGATCTGCTCGGCGCCGCCGCTCGTGCGGCCGCTGCCGCGGATGACGTAGCAAATAATGCCGCTGGCCGCGAACGCGGTGGTCAACGTTTCGCCCGTGCGGATGCGCGCGTAGCGGGCAAGCACGAGTGGCGTCGTCGCGGGAAACGAGCAGGCAAGCTGCTCGGACAGGTCGCAGGCGAACAGACCGGTCGCCGCGCCGGGGTCGAGTGCTGCCGCCGGCTCGGCCGTGAACAAGTGATCCGGCACCGGCGGCAGCGTCACGTTGAAGGCATTTCCCGTGTTGAAGAAACGACCGCGTGCCTGCGCGGGCGTAACCGGATCGCTGGGAAGCTGCGCAGGCAGCTCGGCAATCGTCTGCGGGCGTTCTGCCGTTTGCGACACCGTGTCCCCTCCCCTGTTTTGCCCAACTCGGCACCCAAAAGCGCGCCGGTCCGGTCTTGATGGCGTCACCAATAGGGACGATCGAGGGCAAAAGTCAAGCGTTCGTTTTAATCATCCGATCGATTGATGTTCCGGAGTACCCGGTGCTACACGGTGGCCGCTGGATGCCGTCCGTCCAGCCGAAAGGGGCGCAGCATGGATCAGATCGCCAAATTGAAGAGACCCGCGGCAGGCACCGCCGGAGAACGGGCGCGCTCACGCATTCTTGACACGGCGGAAGATCTGTTCGCCCGGGAGGGCCCCGCGGCAGTGACCTTGCGCTCGATCGCTGCCGCTGCGGATGTCAACGTTGCGGCGGTGAACTACTATTTCGGCTCGAAGGAGAAGCTGTTCGAGGAGATGTTCCTCCGGCGCATTATCCCGCTGAACGAGGAGCGGCTGACGCGGCTGGACGCCTGCCTCGCCGCCGCCGGCGGGCAACCCACGCTGGAAGACGTCGTGGCGGCGTATGTGCTGCCGGCGCTGCAGTTGACCGACGCGGCAAGCGCCAGCGCGCGGGCGATCGTGGTGCAGTATTCGCTCGGCCGGGTGCTCGCCATGCCGGAGGTCGACACCAAGCTGGTCCGCTATTA
>CAYSTX010000024.1:0-8642 GCA_964434035.1 uncultured Acetobacteraceae bacterium | reverse complement strand
CGCGCAACTCCGATTTCGAGCCAGCATCGTCGGACAGCGTCCGCGAGCGTCTCAAAGACCGGCGCAGACAGGAAGTAATTGGGGCCGCGGCGGCCATCGCTGGCGGTCCGCTCGATCAGCCTCGAGATGTGCGAGCCCAGCCGCGTATGGACAAAGCCGGGTTCTCGCGGCCAGATCGACGTTTGATACCCGCGAAAGAGCCGGGCCCATGCAGCTGAACGGCCAAGTGGCAATCGTCGGCATCGGCCAGAGCGAATTCGGCCGCTACCTGCCGCTCAGCCAGCTCGGGCTCGGCGCCGCGGCGTTGCGGTCCGCGCTTGTCGATGCGGGGCTGGAGCGTCGCGACATCGACGGGCTCGTGCTGCACATGGGTTGGCCGCTGGGCGCCGACTACGACCGCATGGCGGATGTGTACGGGCTCGAGGTCGATTACGTTCACCAGAGCTGGACCCACGGCCGCTTCGTCACCAGCGCCTTGCAGCACGCGGTGATGGCCGTCGCTTGCGGCATGGCCGAGATGGTCGCCTGCATCACCGCCATCAGTTTCACACGCGAGCAGAGCATCCTCGGGGGTCCCGGCGATCCGGAAGGCATGCGCGAGCAGGGCGCGACGCACGGCGAAAATCCCGTATTCGGGTTGACGTCACCGGCCGTGGGCGCCGCCTTCGCGATGCAGCGCTACATGGCCCTGTACGGTGCCACGTCGGCGCAACTTGCCGCCGTACCGATTGCCTTTCGCAAGCACGCATTGCTCAGCCCGTACGCCGTGATGAAGAAACCATTGACGCTCGAGGACCATCAGTCATCGCGCATGGTCGTCGATCCGCTGCATCTGTTCGATTGCAGCCTGATCACCGATGGTGCCGCTGTAGTGCTGCTGACCACCGCCGAACGGGCGCGGTCAATGCCGCAACGCCCGGTGTACATCGCCGGTATGCAGGGGCTGCGATCGGGCCGCAGCGAGTTTATCTTCGCGCCGCCAGGTCTCGGCATCAATCAGCAGTGGTGCGGCAAGGTGACGCCGCGCGAGCGCGACCTTGTCGTTTATCACCGCGCTGGGATCGAGCGCGACGCGATCCAGGGCTTCTACACCTACGACGCTTTCTCGCCCGTCGTGCTGTTCGCGCTGGAGCGGTTTGGATTCTGCGGCGCGGGCGAGGCGGCCGACTGGGTCCAGGGCGGGCGCATTGAGTTAGGCGGCGAGTTGCCGGTGAATACCTCTGGCGGGCTGTTGTCCGAGGCGCATGTCTGCGGCTGGAACTCGATCTGCGAGATGGTGCGACAACTGCGCGGCGAGGCCGGGCCGCGGCAGATCCCCAATGCACGGCTCCTGCAATGGGGCACGTGCTGGGGCGATTCGGTTATTCTGCGCCAATAACGGGTGGATCTATGAGCAGACCGCCGAAGCCCCTTCCCCGCCTCACGCCCGACAACCGGCCGTTTTGGGAATCCTGTCGGGCACACCGCATGCTGCTCCCGTGGTGCCCGCGCTGCGAGCGCCCACACTGGCCTCCCGGCCCGGTCTGCCCGTATTGTTTCGGTATGGAACTGACTTGGCGGCCATCCTTCGGCCTCGGCGTGATCTCGTCGTGGGTGATCGTACACAAGGCCTGGCTGCCGGCGTTTGAGGCCGATATCCCCTACAACGCCGTGCAGGTTGAGCTCGAAGAGGGCGTGCGTCTGACTGGAAATCTCGTGGACGCCGGGAACGAAGTGTTGCGGGTCGGGTTGCCCGTCGAAGTCGTCTTCGATGATGTCACGCCCGAAATAACATTGCCGCGGTTCCGGCCGCGCGTAGCTGGCCCAGGCCAGGCTTGAGGCGGCCAACCCGACCACGAGCTCGTGCGCCGAGCCGCACACGGCGGGGAGGAGGCGATGGATTTCGTCGGGGGTATCACCCGTGGGCGGGACGATGTGCACCGCGTCGCCCGCCCGGAACAGCCACCCGAAGGGCATCGGCTCAGCAACAAAGCTGCGCAGCGGCGCTCAGTCGGGCAACGGCTTTCCCGCGGTTTCGGGCATGAACCACGGGACGACAAGACCAAGAATGTAGATGCTGCTCATGATCAACGCGGCATTCGTAATGCCGCCGAGCGAGGTGACGATCGTGCCCGCGATGATCGGGAAGATCCAAGCGATCAGGCGCGCACCGTTGAAGACCGCGCTGGCCGCGGTCGCGCGGACCGTCGAAGTGAACAGCTCGACAAGGTAGATCGCCATCCAGCTAAACGCGAAGCCGAGCGTGAACGCGCCGTTCAGGAAGGCGATGACCAGATACGTGCCCAGACTGCCGGTCCATAGGTAGGACAGGAACGACGTCGCGATGCAGCCGACAAACGTCGCGAAGAGGAACCCGCGTCGCCCGATCGCGTCCGCGATGAAGCCGGACAGTAGGTACGCCATGATCGCGCCGATATTGTAGATCAGCGCCATCCGTGGGCCCCATACGCCGGCTGGCTCGCCATGCGCTTTGGCCAATTGCTCGGTGTAGGCGGGCATCCAGCTCGACACGGCCCACCAGCCGACAGTCGTGGCAAGCGACAGGAGCATGGCGAGGATGACGCGCCGCCGGCTTTCCGGTTCGCGGAAGATTTCCGTCAACGTGAACGGGCGCTTCGCCGCCGGGGGCGGCGCTCCGCCTTCCTCCTCCGTCGCCGCCCAATGATGCTGCTTGACCGCCATCATCCAACGCTCGGATTCCTCCAGCGCGCGGCGCAGGTAAAGGACGGCGAAGGCGGGCAGCGCGCCGACGATGAAGATGATGCGCCAGGACTCCGAACCGAGCGGATCGGTCGCGCTCAGGATGAACCAAACGATCGCTGCAAGCAGCGCACCGCCGCCGAAGCCGGATTGCAGGAAGCCACAGCCTTTGGGGCGTGCGCGGTCGGGCCACGTCTCGGCAACCAGCGCGATGCCGGTGCTCCATTCGCTGCCGATTGCGATACCGGTAATGAAGCGCAGCGCGCCGAGAGACCAGAAATCCCAGGCGAACGCCGTCAACCCGGTGAACAGCGCGTAGAAGAACACCGACAGCATCATCATCCGCTTGCGGCCGATATAGTCCGCCAGCACGCCGCCGAGCAGACCGCCGAAGCCCCAGCCTAGAAGCGTGATGCCGATCGCCGCGCCGGCGTAGAACGCGGGCGCCTTCAGCTGGTCGGGCGTGAGCAGCGATTGCATCGCGAACGGCAGGGCGGCCACGAGCGCGTATGCCTCGTAGCCATCGAAGACCCAGCCGAGGTAACTGCCCCAAAGAATGCGCCAATGCTTCGGCGTAACGCCCGCGTACCACCGCCCCGAAAGCTGGCCAGTTGGATGAGCGATCTTGCCATACGACATCGCTTCCTCTCCGGTTTCCGTGGCGGTCGGCGACTGCGCGCCGCTTACTCGCGTCGCGTCAGATTGCCGGGGCGCAGCCGTTGCCGGCTGTCGAAAGCGCACTGCGAACACGTCCGCCCGGCGTGCCGCCCGGCAGCGCCGCACCGTCGCGCGCGACCGGCAGCAGGGCCGCGAGATCGACGCCGGTCGCCACTCCCATGCGCTCGAACATCCAGATGACGTCTTCCGTCGCGACGTTCCCGGTGGCGCCAGGGGCGAACGGGCAACCGCCGAGGCCGCCGAAAGACGCATCGAACACGCGCACGCCCTCGCGCCATGCGGCATGCACGTTGGCCAGGCCGAGCCCGTACGTGTCGTGCGGATGCAGCGCCCAGGCGCGCACCTCCGGGAAGCGTTGCTTGCACGACGCGAACAGCGACTGCACATGCGATGGGTCGGCGCGCCCTGTCGTGTCGCACAAGCAGATCTCGGCGTCGGCGCGGAGCGGGACCAGCCGCTCGAGCAGCGCGATCACCGATGCCTCGGGGATGCGGCCTTCGAACGGGCAGTCGAACGCGGTCGCGATGTCGAGGCGCATGAACACGTCGCCGGGGATCGCGGCCAGCAGCCGCCCGTATTCGTCGGCCGATTCCAGCGGATGCCGCCGGACGTTGTTGCGGTTATGGGCCTCGGACACCGACAGCACGAAGACCAGCGCGCACGCACCGGCGGCCACCGCGTCGCGGCCGCGGCGCTCGCTCGGCACCAGGACCTGCGGCTTTAACCCGGGAATGCGGGTCGCCGCCGTGAGGATTTCCGGCGTGTCGCGCATCTGCGGCAGCGCCGTGGCGCTCACGAACGAGCCGATCTCGATCCGGTGCAGGCCCGCCGCCGCGAGCCGTTCCAGGAACTCGAGCTTGAGCGGGGTGGGGATGAACGGGCCGATCCCCTGATAGCCGTCGCGCGGCCCGACCTCGACGATTTCCACGGTCTGCATCACACCACTCCCTCCGTGCGCAGCGCGCTGATCTCAGCCGAACTCAACCCGAGCAGTTCGCCCAACACCTCGTCGGTATGCTGGCCGATGCGGGGACCGGCCCAGCGAATCGCGCCACCTGTCTGGGACAAATACGGCACGACACCGGTATGCAGCACCCGGCCGAAAAGTGGGTCATCCACCTCCCGGACCATGCCACGCTCGCGGAACTGCGGATCGGCAGCGATCTCGGCCGCCGTATAGACCTGCGTGCATGGGATATCGGCCTCGCTCAGGATCCGATCCGCCTCTGCGGCGGTGTGCCGGCGGGTCCAAGCGGCGATCTCCACGTCCAGCGCTTCGACGTTCGACACGCGCGCCTGGTTGCCTCTGAAACGGGGATCGTCGGTCAGCTCAGGCTTGCCGATCAGCTTCGCGAGCCGCGCGAACAGCGGGTCGGAGTTGGCGGCAACCAGGATCCAGCCGCCGTCGCTGGTGGGGAATGCGTTCGACGGCGCCGCGGTCGGAATGCGCGAGCCGGTCGGCTGACGCACCTTGCCGAGCACGCTGTATTCCGGAAGCATGCCCTCCATCATGCTCAGGATCGAATCGGTTAGCGCAACGTCCAGGCTGCGTCCGCGGCGGTCGCCGCCGGCGCGGTCACGTTGCCAGCATGCCGCCATGATGCCGAATGCGGCATACAAGCCCGCGATCGAATCGCCGATGCTGATGCCGACGCGGACGGGCGGAAGATCGCTGGTGCCGGGCGGATGGTTGGTCAGGTGACGCAAGCCGCCGATCGCCTCGCCGATAACGCCGAACGCGGCACGGTCGCGATACGGGCCATCCTGGCCGAAGCCCGAGATATGCGCGATGACCAGGTCCGGACGGGCCTTTCGGAGGGCCGCCTCGCCGAGACCAAGCTTGTCGAGCTGACCAGGCCTGAAGTTCTCGACAAGCGCATCGCATTTCTCGACCAGGCGGAGAACCAGGCCGGCCGCGTCGCGATGCTTCAGGTTGAGCGTGACCGACCGCTTGTTGCGGCCGTGCATCGACCACCAGACCGAGTTCCCGTCCACCTGCCCTCCCCATTGCCGGACCGGGTCGCCGGACGGGGGCTCGATCTTGATGACGTCGGCACCTAGGTCGCCAAGCAGGCGTGTACAGAACGGAGCGGCGACAAAGTGCCCGATCTCGATAACGCGTAGGCCGGAGAGCGGGCCGGGTTCGGGTTGAGTCATGTGCTCACCTTGGCACCGCGAGCGCGGGCAAATCAGGCGGAGTTGACCAGCGCGGCGTCCTTTCCCGTCGATGCAGCCGCGGCCTGGTTGCCCAGACGCGCGCGCAGCCACTTGATGATCCCGCCCGCAAGCAGGATGTCGATCTGGCGCTCCGACAAGTCGTGCACGAGAGCGACCGCACGATCATCGATGCGCGCGTGCAGTTCGCGGCGGCCGGGGCGGAGCGCGTCGCGGATGCCGGTGAGACTGATCGTAGCGCCTTGCGCGATCCGGTCGTACTCCCCGAGATCAGCGAAGGTCAGCGGCAGCACGCCGAAATTCGACAGGTTCTGCCAATGGATGCGCGCGAAGCTGCGGGCGACCACCACGCGCAGACCCAGATAGCGCGGGGCGAACGCGGCGTTCTCGCGCGACGAACCCTGGCCGTAGTTGTTCCCTGCAACGATTGCATGACCCGCGCGGGCTTCGGCAGCGCGGCGCGGGTAGGTGTTGTCGATCGGCTCGAAGGCGAATTCGGCGGTCTTCTCGATATTGCTCCAGTACGGCATCACGCGTGCGCCGGCGGGAATGATGTCGTCGGTGGAGATGTCGTTGCCAACCTTCAGCAACACCGGGACGGTAATCTCGTCGGGAAAGACGTCGAGCTCCGGTAGAGTCGCGATCAGCGATGTCTTCTCCAGCCGCGCTTGGCGGGCGTCCTCCGGCGACAGGGGCGCCACCAGCATCGCGTCGTTGACGATCCAGCGCTCCGGCAGCCCAATCTTCGGGTATTCCACGCCGAGCTCGCGCGGATCGGTGATGCGGCCGGTGAGCGCCGATGCTGTCGCCGTCTCCGGGCTGCACAGGAAGACGCTGTCCTCGCGCGTACCGGATCGCCCGGGGAAATTGCGCGGCACCGTCCGCAAGCTGTTCCGGCCCGCGGCCGGCGCCTGGCCCATGCCGATGCAGCCGTTGCACCCGGCCTGATGCACGCGGGCACCCGCGTGCACGAGGTCCTGCAGCAGACCGGCCGCTATCAGGTTTTCGAGCACCTCGCGAGAGCTGGGATTGATGTCGAAGGAAACTTGGTCATGCACCTGCCGCCCGCGCACCATGTCCGCGGCGATGGCGTAGTCGCGATACCCGGGATTCGCCGACGAGCCGATATAGGCTTGATAAATCTCCGCGCCCGCCGCCTCGCGCACGGGAACGACATTGGCCGGACTGGACGGCAGCGCGATCAGCGGCTCGAGCCTTGCGAGGTCGATCTCCTCCTCGACATCGTAGCGAGCGCCCGGGTCGGCGGCGAGCGGGCGCCAGTCAGCCTCGCGCCCTTCGTCGGCAAGAAAGCGGCGGGTGGAGTCGTCAGACGGAAAGACGGTCGTGGTGGCGCCCAGCTCGGCGCCCATGTTGGCGATGACATGCCGGTCCATCGCGCTCAATGCGGCGAGGCCGGGGCCGTGATACTCAATGATTTTGCCGAAACCGCCCTCGACGCCGTGGCGGCGTAGCAGCTCGAGGATGACGTCTTTCGCACTGACCCAATCGGGCATGCCGCCGGTCAGGCGCACCCCCCAGATCTGCGGCATCCGCACATGCAGCGGCTCGCCTGCCATCACCAGCGCGACGTCGATGCCGCCCGCGCCGAACGCGAGCATGCCCAGCGAACCGGCCGCTGGCGTATGGCTGTCCGAGCCCACGAGCGCGAGACCCGGCTTGCCGAACCGCTGCATGTGCACCGGATGGCTGATGCCGTTTCCGGGGCGGCTGTACCAGGCGCCGAAGCGTCGGCACGCACTGCGCAGAAAGAGGTGTTCGTCCGCGTTGAGGTGGTCGCTTTGCACGAGGTTGTGATCGACGTATTGCGCCGCGAGATCGACTTTCACGCGATCGAGGCCGAACGCCTCGAGCTCCAGCATGACCAGAACGCCTAGAACGTCCTGCAGCAGTGCCTGGTCGATCCTAAGGGCGATCTCGGCGCCTGGGCGCGGCTCGCCGTTGATCAAGTGCGCGTGAATTAGCTTCTGGGCGAGATTGAGCGCCATCGTGTTCGATCGCCTCCGCAGCCCGTTCTTTCCCGCCCTTGTCGGGCGCCGTTCAGGCCTGAGCTCACATCGCAAAGACGTCGCGTTCCGACCGGTATGATCTACCTGGCGGCGTTTCCCTCCACGGTCCGCCCGTCCCTCGCATCTGTCGAGGCGGTACGTGCCTGTCGACCAGACAGTCCAGTTCACGCCAGCGTGGTCTGCATTCGGAATACCGAGATCGTGTCTTCGGGAACGAGTTGTCAGGCGGCAGAGTTGCCTTGGCTCAATCGAGAACAACAGCCGCCGAAGCGCCGTCGATCGACCTACCTCTTCATGCCATCGAAGACAACGATCCGCTTCCTCGCCAGCGAGCGGTAATCCCCGCCCTCTTGCGCAGGAGCGCCAGGGGGGACGCAACATGGACAACGTGACCGACGTCGATCCCGCGGAAGTTGCGGAATGGACGGATGCACTCGATTCCGTGCTCGCCTTCGAAGGCCCGGCGCGCGCGAGCTACATCCTCGAACGCCTGGCCGACGAGGCAAAGCGGCGCGGCGCGCCCGTGCCGTATTCGGCGAACACGCCGTATCTGAACTCGATCCGCCCCGACCAGGAGGCGCGCCACCCCGGCTACTGGGCGACCGAACACCGCATCCGCAGCCTGATCCGCTGGAACGCGGTGGCAACGGTGCTGCGCGCCAACAAGGTTTCGTCCGAACTCGGCGGCCATATCGCCAGCTTCCAGTCGGCGGCCACGCTCTACGACGTCGGCATGATGCATTTCTGGCACGCGCCGACCGACACGCATGGCGGCGACCTGATCTACTACCAGGGCCACTCCTCGCCCGGCTTCTACGCCCAGGCCTTCCTGGAAGGGCGGATCGACGAGGACCGCATGCTCAACTTCCGCCAGGAAGTCGACGGGCACGGCCTGTCGTCCTACCCGCATCCGTGGCTGATGCCGGATTTCTGGCAGTTCCCCACCGTCTCGATGGGCCTCGGCCCGATCATGGCGATCTACCAGGCGCGCTTCCTGCGCTACCTGGAAGGGCGCGGGCTGGCGCGCACGGCAGGGCGCAAGGTGTGGGCGTTCCTCGGCGA
>CAYSTX010000023.1:0-24773 GCA_964434035.1 uncultured Acetobacteraceae bacterium | reverse complement strand
CTCGATCGCTGACGCCAACGACGCCGCGCAGTTCGCCGAGCTGGAGACGCTGGGCGAGTTGACGAAGATCGCATGGCGGAATGGCTGCCAGGTGATGATCGAGGGGCCCGGCCACGTGCCGATGCACAAGATCCAGGTCAACATGACCAAGCAACTCGCCGAATGTGGCGAGGCGCCGTTCTACACGCTTGGGCCGCTGACGACCGACATCGCGCCGGGCTACGACCACATCACGTCTGCGATCGGCGCCGCCATGATCGGCTGGTTCGGGACCGCGATGCTTTGTTACGTGACTCCAAAGGAACACCTCGGCCTGCCGAACCGTGATGACGTCAAAACCGGCGTCATTACTTATCGGATCGCGGCGCATGCGGCCGATCTTGCCAAGGGCCACCCGTCGGCCCGCCTGCGCGATGACGCGATCAGCCGGGCGCGGTTTGAGTTCCGGTGGCAGGATCAGTTCAACCTGTCCCTCGATCCCGACACGGCGCGGAGCTTCCATGACGAGACCTTGCCGAAGGAGGCGCATAAGGTCGCCCATTTCTGCTCTATGTGCGGTCCGAAATTCTGCTCGATGCGAATCTCACATGATCTCCGCGCGGACGCGGAGAGGCTCGCCGGCATGCAGCAGAAGAGCGAGGAGTTCGTGGCCGCCGGGAAGTCGCTCTACGTGCCGGAAGCCGCGGCTGAGTAGCGGACAGTCGTGCCGATCGATCCACGATCCGCGCTTGGGGCCATCGGGGCGCTGCCGGATGCCGAGATCGACATCGCGGGGGCCGCGATTCAGCTCGCTCGTGTCGGTGCGCCCAACGCGGACTGGCAGGCGGCAACGGCTGTTCTGAGCGAGATTGCGCGCGACGCGGCCGATGCCGGAGTGGTCGCGTCGGCCGATCGCGTGTCGCCGCTCGCTCGGATCATCCATGAACGCCATGGCTTCGAGGGCGACCAGGACGATTACGAGAACCCGGCGAACGCCAATCTGATCCGAGTCATCGAGCGTCGTCGGGGGCTGCCCGTGGCCTTGGGGATCATCTGGCTCCACGCGGCGCGGGCCGCGGGCTGGATGGCGCATGGGATCAACTTCCCGAGCCATTTCCTGGTCGCACTTCCAATGCCGGGCGCGCCGACCTTCGTCGTCGACGTCTTCGCCGGCGGACAAATCGTCGATGAGAGGTCACTCGGCACCTTGCTCCAGCGCGTCGAGGGTCTTCGACTGGGACCGGGGATACTTCGTCCAATGACGACGCGCGACGTCCTGCTCCGGCTGCAGAACAACATCCGCGTTCGCCGCCGTGACGCGGGCGACGTAGCCGGCGCCTTCGCGGCGCTTGAGGACATGCTGCGGATAGCTCCCGACAACGCGTCGCTCTGGCTCGAGGCGGCGGTTGCCCATCGCTCGGTCGGTCAGACGGCGCAGGCCATTCGCTGTTTCGATCGGTATGTCGATTTGGAGCCGGAAGGGACCGAGGCGGATCGGGCTCGGCGCGCTGCCGCCGAACTTCGCGGGCACCTGAGCTGACGGCCAGCCGGCGGCGCTCACGCTCTCTCGACGACGGCCGAGAGGGTGCGTAAGAGTCGCCGCTTCCAACTGATAGATCCGGAGACTGTTTCAATGCCGCGCAGGCTGGCCGTAGCGGTCCAGATGGACCCGATTGAGACCGTCAACATCGACGCGGATAGCACGTTCGTATTGATGCTCGAGGCCCAGGAACGCGGCCACAGCCTGTGGCACTACGACGTGCGTAACCTGTCGCTGCGGGAGGGCGCGGGAAGCGGCGATCATCGCGGCCGATTGACGGCGCGCGCGCGGCCCGTGCGGGTTCAGCGGGTGCAGGGTCAGCACTACGAGTTCGGCGCGGCCGAGACGCTCGACCTCGCTGAGATGGATGTCGTTCTGATGCGGCAAGATCCGCCGTTCGACATGGCCTACATCACCGCGACCCACATGCTGGAGCATGTGCATCCGAAAACCTTGGTCGTGAACGATCCGGCGGCGGTGCGGAACGCGCCGGAGAAGCTTCTGGTGACGCATTTTCCAGAACTGATGCCGCCCACGCTCGTCGCCTGGGATCCGGTCGTCATCCGCGAGTTTCGGGCGGAGCATCGCGATATCATCGTCAAGCCGCTGTTCGGAAACGGCGGCGCCGGCGTGTTCCGCATTCGTGAGGACGACGAAAACCTCGGCGCCCTGCTGGAAATGCACTTCGCACGCTCGCGCGAGCCCCTAATGGTGCAGCGATATGAGCCGTCGGTTCGTGTGGGCGACAAGCGGATCATCTTGGTCGACGGCGTCGCGATGGGCGGGATCAACCGCGTCCCCGCGGCCGGCGAAGCGCGGTCGAACATGCACGTTGGCGGCCGCCCCGAGAAGATGATCATGACGGCCCGGGACCTCGAAATCTGCGAGGCAATTGGCCCGACCTTGCGCGATCAGGGTCTAATTTTCGTCGGGATCGATGTCATCGGCGACTATCTGACCGAGATCAACGTCACCTCGCCGACCGGCATTCAGGAAATCGCGCGTTTCGACGGCGTCCACCTCGAACGCGCCATCTGGGACAGCATTGAGCGCCGCGTCGGCTAGGCGGCTTCGGTCGCGCGTACGCCAGCCTCCAGCGACGCGGGATCGAGCGAGCGGCCGATGAAGACGAGCTTCGAAAATCGAGGCTCGTCCGCCCGCCACGGCCGTCCCGCGGCGCGATCCAGCGTCATGTGCACGCCTTGAAAGACGAGCCGCTGGTCGACGCCGGCGACATTCAGGATCCCCTTGCACCGCAGAATGTCGGCGCCGCGATCGCGTAGCAGGCGGAACAGCCAGATCTGAACCCGATCGAGGTCGAGCGGCCGTTCGACGGTCAGCGAAACCGAACTGATCGTGTTGTCGTGTTCATGCGCGTTGTCTCCGTCGAGCAAATTGGGCTCGATCGTGAGCAGTCGGCCGAGATCGAAAGCGCCACGCCCGAGCAGACTTGCGGGGTCGAGGCGATCGCTCCGCTCGATCGGGGCGGCTTTGTTCAGCTGCCGTAGGCGTCGTTCGGTTGCCGCGAGCGATTCCGCGTCGACGAGGTCTGGCTTGCCCAACACGATCGCGTCGGCGAATGCGATCTGTTCGGCCGCCTCTTCGTGGTCCGTCAGTTGCTGCAGGATGTGCTTTGCGTCAACGACCGTAACGATGCTGTCGAGCCGCGCGCGCCCACGGACCGCAGGATCGGCGAGGAAGGTCTGAGCCACCGGCGCGGGATCGGCGAGGCCCGTCGTTTCGACGAGGATGCCATCGAGATTGCCGGCCACTGTTGTGACTCGCTCGATGGCTTGAACCAGGTCGGCGCGGACCGTGCAGCAAAGGCAGCCGTTATTCGTTTCGACCACCTGCTCGGTCGCCGCCTCGATCAACTCGCCGTCGATACCGGCTTCACCAAACTCATTGACGATGACCGCGAGCCGCCGTCCGTGTTCCGCCGTCAGCAACCGGTTGAGCAGTGTCGTCTTGCCGGCCCCGAGATACCCGGTCAGGACCGTCACCGGGACAAGCATGGCTATTCCGTGCGCGGGTGATGCGGATCTACCCAGGTGACCTCCTCGGGGTTGGCTACACCCTCGATATCGAGGTTGACGACGACGGGAGTCTGGTCGCTCCGCATGAGCACGCATTCCAGGATGTCGCTGTCGGACGCGTTCATTTCCTTATGCGGCAACCACGGCGGCACGAAGATGAAATCACCGGGGCCGGCATCGGCGGCAAATTCGAGCTTTTCGCCCCATACCATCCGCGCCTGCCCCTCGAGCACATAGATGACGCTTTCGAGCGGACCGTGATGATGCGCGCCGGTCCGCGCGCCGGCGCAGATCGTAACCGTGCCGGCCCATAGTTTGGTCGCGCCCGTCAGCTCGGTCGTGACGGCGCCGGTGCGTGCCATACCGTCCGTCTGCGGCGTGTTCGTGTCGCGCTCGGACGGGCGGACGATCCGGACGCCATGCGTCTTCCAGTCGGTCGGTGCGTCGTTCATGGCGGAACCCCCCTCAATACTCGAACTGATATGTGAGGCCGACGCTGCTGCCGCCAGCATCTGTCCCGGACCCCACCGTCGTTCCATTGGCTGGCGCACCGCTACTGGTACCGACGGCGCCCTCCAGCTTGAGGCCGCGGGCGATGTCGACCTGGACCGTCGCCTGCGTGCCAGTACCAGACAAGCCTTGCCGCGCGCCGACGTAAACCCCCGGCGCCACATACCTGCCGGCCTGCAGCGCGGTGCCGGAGCCACCTGGTCCGCTGCCGACCGAGAGGCGATCGAGACCCAGTCCAGACCTGATCTGGTCGAGAGGATCGCCGACGCCGTCGACGCCGGTCAGCGACGCGAGCGTCGTCGCGATCTGCGCCAGTTCGAACGGGCTGAGTTGCGATGACGATCGGCCGAACAGCAGGTGCGACAGCACCTCGTCCTGCGGCAAGGCGGGCAAGGACGTGAGCGCGAATTTCGGCTCTTTCGCTGTTCCTGTGATCCCGAGGGTCGCGGTGATGCCACCGCTCACCGCCGTCGCGGCGAAATCAAGGCTGGGGTCCGACAGGTTGCCGGAGTTGAAACCGACTTGGCCTTTATTGAACGTCAGCGTCTGCCCGGCGAGGCTCACCACCCCCCGTCGGAGCGTGAATCCGCCGGTGGGGATCGGAGCTGCGACCGTGCCGCCGAGATGGAGCGAGCCGCCTAGTTCGGCATCGACGCCCCGACCCCGCACGAAGATGCGTCCGGGCGCGGTGACGGTTAGGTCAAGGCCTATCGGTGCGGCCGGCGGTGCCGGTGTCGATGCCGGGGGCGGCGCCTGCCCTGGGCGGCGCACATTCAGGACCGCGACGGAGGGCGGCAGGCGCTCGGGGATTCGGATGTCGGCGCGGTCGATCGTGACGCGGCCCGCGGCATTAAGGCCGCTATCGACGGCGCCACGCAGCGACAGATCGGCGTCGAGGTCGGCCGTGACGAGGTCGCCCGCGAGCGGCCGGGCGTTCTTCGCGGTCAACCGAATATCGATCGGAATTCCGGCGCCGGTGCCCACAGTGCCATTGATCGCGACGCGGCCCGGTCCAGCCTGTGCCGTAAGGTCCTGGATTCGCACCATTTCGCCCTGCCCCAGTATGACGCCGGTGACGTTCGACAAGCGTACGCCCTGCACGACGTCCTGAAATTCGCCGCCACGAATGGATACGGAGCCGGTGGCGATCGGGTGCGCCGCGGAGCCGGTGACGCGTGAATCGAGCGAGATGATCCCGTGTGCTTCACGTCCGTCGGCGGCAAGGATGGGGTTTGCGAGACCGACATTGATCGTGCCCGTCACTCCGACGTTGATTGGTCCGCCCCCCGCGAGCGGCAGCTGACCGAGCGCCGCGACTCGCGTGCTGGGACCAACGTCGAGGCGCGCCCGGATCTCGGCGGCACGACCGTTCAGCGTGATATCGGACGAGGCGTTGGCCGGCGGAAGCGCGCTTGCGGGGCCTCGGCGTGCATGCAGGCCGGTTAGGCTGAGTCGCGCAGTGCCGGACGGGGTCGCCGCTGCCCCGGTGAGCCGCGCATTCAGTTGCAACGTTCCGTCGATTGTAGCCGCCGCTGGCATAAACGGCGTTACCAGCGCAGGTGTCAGCCCGTCGGCAACGATCGTCGCGTCGAGTTCCGGGCTCACCCGCCCTTTGACGTCCAGCGTCGCGCCGCCTGACGCGACCCGGAGGTGATCGACGGACACGCCGCTTGCGAACGCGACCCGAGCCGGCCCAACCGTCCGCAACTGCACACCCTGCCAGCTCGCGTCGACGGACCCGATTGTCGCGACCCGGTTAACGGCGTCGAGCACGGATGAGGCGGAGACGCGGGCTTGCCCACCGTTCAGGCCGGCGTCCGCCGTCCCCCGGATATCGAGCGCCGTCTTCTGGCCCTTCGCGACGACATGGACCATTCCGGGGCCAACTGACCGCGCCGCGATCCCCGTGACGTCCAGCCGGGCGTCGATCGCAGGATTGTCGGTTGGCCCGGTGACGTCGGCGACGAGCGCGGCTGTGCCAATCGTGACGGTGGCCGGGATCGCGAGCTCGCGGGCAGTCATGCTGAGATGCGCCCGGTCGGGCTTGGACTGTATCGACGCCGAGACGGCGCCCCCCACAGCCGCGCCAGTCAGCGGCGTGAGATCCGCCAACCGCCCGATCGACGCCGTCATCTGCCCGAGCGGGATCGTCGCTCCGGGCGGCAGCGCAAGGGCGCCGGATGCTGCGATGCTTTTCCAGTTCGCCTGTTTGACCTTCAGGTGCCCCCTTCCGTCCGTGTCGCGGCTGAGCGCGGCCGCGACGTCGAGCGGAGCCCCAAGAAGATCGCCGTTGGCGGTTATCGAGCCGGTCGGCGCGCTCGGCAGGCCGGTTGCGTCCACGGTCGCGTTGAAGCGGCTTGGTTTGATTGCGGACGTCCCGATCGCGCCGTCGAGTTTCGCCGCGAGTGAAAGCGCGTCCAGCTTTCCGCTCACCTGCCCGCGCGCGGTGATCGATCCCAGCAACGTCGATGTCACGGCGCTCAGATTGGGCAGGTCGATCTGCCACTTACTGCTCACCGCGCCGTCGTGCAGCGCGCCGCTCCCGGCGACCGCGAGCGCCCGGCCTTCGATCGCGATCTCTGAGACTGTGACGTCGCGGCCGGCGAGGTTGACGGCGACGGAAAGGTGCGCGTCGTCGCCGATCAACGCGGCGCTCGGTCCAGGTCCCTGCGTCAGACCGAGATTGGATGACGCGCGAACCCGATCGGCGCCAGCCTCATCCTGCTGGGCGTCGACCGACACCGTCGCGTGCCCAGCCAGCGCGGTTCCGGCAACCGTGCTGAAAGGCTCAAGATCGGGGAGGGTGATCGTCGCCGTCGCCGCGACGGGCTGGCCGCCCGCCGCCTGTAACCGTGCGTCGCCGGCAATGGAGATCCTGGGGTGGCGAACCGAGAAAGTGAGCGGCCGCGCCGGGTCAGACAGCCTTGCGTCTGCGGTCATCGCTACGGGCGCGTCGCTCAGCAGCGATGCGGCTGGTTCCGGCAACCGCAGTCCAACGATCGTGCTATCGAGATGCGTGCGATCGGCATCGCTTGTCAGGGTGGCGGTCGCATGTTGTACGGCTGCACCGCCCGCCTCGATCCCTTCGACATCGAGTTTCCCGGTCAATGCCGGCTGGGTCAGGGTCCCGCGCGCCTGCGCGTGTAGGGTCAATCCGTTCCAGGAGACGTTGGCCATTGGCCGGAGCGCCGGGGCTGTCATAACCACGGCCAAATCGCCGCCGCGGCGCGGCACGTCGATGGTCCCGTTTGCGGTCACGCGTGCCGGACCCGCGTCGGCGGCGAGCGCGACGGCGACCGCGTCCCACGCACCGTTCGCATGAACGTCGCCGCGCAGGAGGCCAATACCCGCGGCACCGGCTAGCGATGCGACCAAGGGCTGCTCGGTCTCGCGAACGACGGCGCTGCCATCGAGCCGCGCCTGATCGGCCGAGACCTCCAGGCGATACTCGTTTCCAGCCGCGCCGAGCGTTCGGACGTTCAACGACACCGCGCCGGCACTCGCGGCGCGGTCAAGGTGCCCCTGGGCAACGATGGATGCCGTGACCGGAGTCCCCGCGATACCCGGCCCAACAGAGAGGGTGGCGATTCGGACCGATTTTGCGATGACGTCGACGGGTAGGTCAGGGATTGGTCCGCCCGGCTTGGCAGGCGCGGGTGACGCGCTGGGTTGCGGCGGGCGGGTCATGGTCAGCTTGTCCGCCGTCAACGAATCGATGACAACGCGCCGCTGCACGACGGCCGTTGGCGCCCAGTCGAGGGCCGCCCCATCGACTTCGAGCCACGTGCCACCCCCGTCCACCAGCAGGATCCGCTGGGCGCGCAGCGCGTTGGGGAATCGTCCCGCCAGCCCCTCGATCCGCACCGTGCCGCCGGTCAGCCGAGGCGTCATCCGTTCGACCAGCGCGCGGCCGGCGCCAGTGTTCAGCCCGACAAAGACCCCGGCCACGATCAGCGCCGTCAGCGCGGCGAAACCGAGCAGGATTCGAACGATCCACCGGAAGACGCGCCGCATCAGAACGCCTGTCCGATACCGATATAGACCTCCAGCAGATCATCCTTCCGCTGCCGGTTCAAAGGCACTGCGATATCGACGCGCAGCGGACCGATCGGAGAGTAGTAACGGCCACCAAGACCGGCCCCGACGCGAACTCCGCCCTCGAACGGGTTCCTGTTGGCTGAGACCTGCCCGGCATCGACAAAGCCGGCGACGCCGAATTGCTGACCGATCCGCTGCCGCAACTCGATCGTACCGGCGGCAATCGAAATGCCGCCCTGGGGCGTATTGTCGGGGAAGCGCGGGCCCACCGATTGGTAGCGGTAGCCCCGCACGGTCGCACTGCCGCCAGCATAGAATCGCTTATCGGGAGGCAATTCGAACTGGCTCGCTCCGAGCACCTCACCGAACAAGCCGCGCAGTGCGAGAACAGTGCGTCCGGGCGAGGCGAGGTCGAAATAGGTCGATGCCGCGGACTGGCCAATGACGAAGGTCGCATCGCGGTGGCCGAGGCTTTCCGTCGGCGTGACCGAAACCGCCATACGCACCCCGTGCGTCGGATCGAGTACGCTGTCCGTGTTGTCGTAATTCGCGCCGACCGGGATGCCGACGAGGGTGAAGTCACGCGTGATTCCTTGTTGCTTGATCTGTTCCTGCTCGGCCGCGATCCCGATGCTGCCGGACCAGGTGGTCGAGAATTTCCGCTTCAGCAGCACGTCCCCAATCACCGCAGTCTGGTTGTAGGCGAGCAGGTCCTGCTTGATCGCGCCGAGGTCGACCTGGAGCGATTGATGGCGGGCCAGGAAATCCGGCTTGATGAATTGCCCCGTGAGCGAGTAGCCGGCGGAGCGTTCGGCGGTCCCGCCGGCGCTCGAGGCGGCCGTGATGGTCAGCTGTTCCGCGTTGCCAAACAGGTTCCGGTCTTTCCAGGACGCGGCGACAGTTGGTCCCAGATCGGTCGAGTAAGCGCCCGTCAGGTTGATGGCGTGGCGAGGGCTTTCGGCGACGATGAACTGCACCGGCAGCTGACCCTGCGGGTCGAGCGATGTGGTGGGCTGTATCCGCACCGACGAAAAGACGCCGAGGTCGTTCAGTTCGGTTTGGGCATTTTGCAGCTTGCTCGTGCTGTATTGTTCGCCCTGGTGGATGGGCAATCGCTCGTAAACGATTCCGGGGTTAACAGCGCTCAGGCCGGTCACCGTGATCGGACCGAGATCGACGCGTGGACCGGCGGTCACCGGAAACGTGACGTCCACCGCCTTCGCCGCCGGATCGAGCGTGGCCACTGGCGCCTCGACCTTCGCAAGGGCATGGCCCTCTTCCTTCAGCGCCGCCTCCAGCCGAGACCCGGCGGCGAGCACATCGGCCGCGCGGGCGGGTTGGCCCGGCGCAAGGCCGAGCCGTGCGCGATCAGCTTGCGGGACGTCGCCGGTGACCCTTATTTGCCCGAGGTGAAATTGCGGGCCTGGCGTGAGCGTGACCGTTACCTGAACCGGCGGCGCACCCGCCGGACGACTGTCCAGCGCGTCGGCCAAATTGGGGTCGTCAATCGATCGTCCGTCGATCGAGACGGTGACCGATCCATCGTAATAGCCCTGGCTATTCAAAACGTCGTCGAGCCGCCGGATATCGCCCCGCGCCCGCGCGATGAGGGCAAAGCCGCCCACCGGGGCCTTTTCACGAAGCTGGACGAGTTCGGCGCTCTGCGTGGCGGGAGCGTCAATTTCGGCGATCCCGGTCGGTTTGATTGTCACCGCATACGCGACTCCGTCGGCGGCGCGGGACTGCCATTCCATTGGGTTCAGCATTCCAACGACGAGAGCCAGAATTCCGCACAAATGGCATAAAGACCTCGAGTAGTCCGGCGCACCGTTCATTGGATCCAGGGTTGTCGCCTTTTTGCATAGCTGCAAATCAAAGCGTACATCGCCGGTTCGTGTCGGCGATCCGTCACGATCTCGTCATTGTTTGGAAGGGTCCGAGGGACTAAGACTAGAGTCCATGCAGACTGCCGAAGAGCCTCGCCGTTTGCGCCGCCGTGCCGCAGGCCGACCGGCGGTGTTTCGTTCGCGTGGCGACAAGTCGTCGACGCTGGAGTGGCCTCTCCCGTCGAGGCCACGGCTGGCCCGACGTGTCCGCGCCGCCCGCCGCGCACTCATGCTTCTCCTCTGGACGTTGGTCGCCATCCCGATCCAGGCAGTTGGCCTGCTGCTGCCCGGCCGGTCTGCGGTCGTATTCGCCCGGGTGTATTGGTCCACCGTTTGCCACCTCCTCGGATTCCGTGTCCGGGTCATCGGTGCAGCCGCCGGTCGAGGCGGTGAGGGCCGGCCCGTGTTGTTTGCCAGCAACCACTCATCCTGGCTGGACATCGCCATTCTCGGCGGCCAGCTCGAGGCCGCGTTCATTGCGAAGGAGGAAATCGGCCGCTGGCCGGTCGTAAACGTGGTCGCGCGACTCGGTCAGACGGTCTTCGTCAGCCGCCAGCGCTCAGCGACCGGCCGGGAGCGTGACGCGATGCGGGAACGGCTGGCGGCCAACGGCAACCTTATCCTGTTTCCCGAGGGGACGAGTTCGGACGGGTCGCGCGTGCTCCCGTTCCGGTCGTCGTTTTTCTCGATCGTTGATACCGGCCCGGAGCAGGGCGGCGAGCACGATGCGCACCGGCCGCTGGTGCAGCCGGTCTCGGTGGTCTATGACCGGCTTGGCTACCTTCCGACCGGCCGGGCCGCACGGCCGCTCTTCGCCTGGTACGGTGACATGAACCTCGCCACCCATTTCTGGCGGATAGCGCAGCATCGGGGGCTCCGCGCAACGGTGCTTTTGCATGCACCGCTCGACCCGGCGAGCTTTACCAACCGTAAGGCATTGGCTAACGCGGCCTATCGGGCCGTCGCGGACGGTGCGGCCACCCTTCGTCAAAACCGACCGGCCAGCCCGATCGCGGCACCGGAGGTGACGAGCCCTGGTGATGAGGCGGTGCAGCCGGCTTTCGTCTGACCCAAGTCTTTCATTTGACACGCGCGCGAGTCTGGACGGCAGAGTGCAACCAAGACGGCTACGATGAGGTCGAAGGCTTGACCGAGACGGCTTGCATGCCCATCGCTCGGCCATGAGCAAGCGCAAGCGCCTCCACGTGATCACGTGGGGCTGCCAGATGAACGTTTATGATAGCGGCCGGATGGCTGACGTCCTGGCACCCCGAGGATACGATCCGACGACGGACCCAGGCGACGCCGACGTCGTCATCCTGAACACGTGCCATATCCGCGACCGGGCGGCGGAAAAGGTCTTCTCAGAGCTTGGCCGTCTTCGGCGACTTCGGACCGAGCGGGAGGCATCCGGCGCCGGCCGCATGCTGATCGCCGTGACCGGCTGCGTGGCGCAGGCCGAGGGCGACACGTTGCTCGCCCGCGCGCCGTTCGTCGACATCGTATGCGGCCCACAGACGTACCACCGCTTGCCGGACATGATCGAGCGCGCCCTCAACAGCGGCGCGAGCGTCGTCGACACCGAATTTCCCGCCGAGCCGAAATTCGACTTCCTGCCCGCGCCCGCGCCCGGCGAGGCGCCGATCAGTGCTTTCCTCACCGTCCAGGAAGGCTGCGATAAATTCTGCAGCTTTTGCGTCGTTCCCTACACGCGCGGCGCGGAAATGAGCCGCCCGGCGTCGTCCGTCCTCGACGAGGCGAGGCGGCTCGTCGAGGACGGTGCGCGCGAAATCGTGCTGCTAGGGCAGAACGTCAACGCTTGGCATGGGCGCTCGCCCGACGGTGCGACGTCCTGGTCGCTCGGCCGCCTGCTCCGCGCTCTGGCCGAAATCCCCGGCGTGATCCGGCTCCGCTATACGACCTCGCATCCGGGCGACATGGACGAGGATTTGATCGCCGCGCATGCTGACGTCCCGGCACTCGCGCCGTTCCTGCACTTGCCGGTGCAGTCCGGGTCCAACCGGATCCTGTCCAGCATGAACCGTCGGCACACTGCCGACGACTACCGCGCGTTGATCGATCGCCTTCGGTCGGCCCGGCCCGACATCGCGCTGTCGTCCGATTTCATCGTCGGTTATCCCGGCGAGACCGTGGATGATTTCGCGGAGACGCTTCGGCTCGTGCGGGATGTCGGGTTCGCGCAGGCCTACAGTTTCAAATATTCGCCACGTCCCGGCACGCGCGCGGCGACCGCGCCGGACCAGGTGCCGGAGCCGGAAAAGGACGCGCGGCTGCAGGCGTTGCAAGCGCTGCTTCGCGACCAGCAGACCGCGCACAATGCCGCCACGCTCGGTGCCGTCGTCCCGGTCCTGTTCACCGGCGCCGGCCGTCATGCCGGGCAAGTCGGAGGCCGCACGCCGCATCAGCAAGCGGTTCACGTCTCGGGCCCGCTCGAATTAATCGGGACGGAGGCCCAAGTGTTAATCGACCACGCGTACGCCAACTCACTGTCCGGAACCCTGATCCCCTCGCAGGAGAGAGCACCCGCTTGACCCAAACCGCACGGACCTCGACCACTGGCTTCCCGCCCGCCCCCATCGGCCAAGGCCGAGCGATCACGATGCAGTTTTCCAACAACACTCTATTGCCGCTTTTGTTGGGTGAGCATGACCGCAACCTGGTGCGGATCGAGCAGGCGTTTGGTGTGCGCATGTCCTGCCGGGGCAATCGGCTCGCCATCGCCGGTGAGCCTGCCCGGGTCGAGGCCGCGGAAACCCTGTTGCAGGGTCTCTGGCGCCGGCTCGAACGGGGTGAAGCGGTCGGTCGCGCGGAATTGGATGCAGCCATAAAGCTGAGCGACCTCGACAACGATCCGCGTCTGCCGCTGTCGGACCTGCCGGCCATCCATACACGGCGCGGCGCCGTCGGCCCGCGGAGTGCTGGACAGGCCGCCTATATGGAAGCGCTCGGCCGGCATGAGATGGTGTTCGGTGTCGGTCCGGCCGGCACCGGCAAAACTTATTTGGCCGTGGCGCAGGCCGTCGCGATGCTGCAGGCCGGACGTGTCGACCGGATCGTCCTGTCCCGTCCGGCTGTCGAGGCGGGCGAGCGCCTGGGATTCCTGCCCGGCGACCTTAAGGAAAAGGTCGACCCCTATCTTCGTCCTTTATACGATGCTCTGAACGACATGCTGCCAGGCGAGCAATTGGTGCGGCGGATGGGCACCGGCGAGATCGAGGTTGCTCCTCTCGCCTTCATGCGCGGCCGAACCCTCGCACACTCATTCGTGATCCTCGATGAGGCGCAGAACACGACGCCGGTACAGATGAAGATGTTCCTGACCCGTATGGGCGAGGGCACCCGCATGGTCATCACGGGGGATCTCAGTCAGGTCGACTTGCCGCCGGGTACCCGTTCGGGGCTGCGGGACGCATTAGACACACTGGAGGGCGTCCCTGGCATCGCGGTGTCTCGGTTCGACCGGCGGGACGTGGTCCGCCATCCCCTAGTCGCGTCCATCGTCGAGGCATATGAGCAGCGCGCCGTCGCGGAGAAGGATACACGGCGAGAGGCGGGGCGCTCGCGGGCGGCCGCGGTGGTCGTCAATGGGGGCCAGAGCGCCTAGCGATGGACCCTTCCAGTACTAGCGGCCCCGCTGAGGCGGGGCCGCGCGTCGTCGTGATCGATCCTGGCTGGCGTCGTCACATCCGTGACGCCGTGAAAATCGCGCGCCGCGCGGCCGAGGCGGCGCATCCGTCTGGCGGCCGCCCACTCTGTGTCGTGCTTGCCGGGGATCGACTGGTCCGCCGGCTGAACGCGCGCCATCGCGGCATCAACAAGCCCACCAACGTCCTGACCTTTGAAAGTGGTGATATCATTCTCGCCTTGGAAACGGTGCGCCGCGAAGCGCTCGCCGAGCGCCGCCGGCCGGCGGACCATCTCGCCCATCTGGTTGTCCACGGTGCGCTGCATTTGGACGGCCACGATCACCATGGCGTTGGTGAGACGCGGCGCATGGAAATGGCTGAGGCGCGGGCGCTTGCCCGGATTGGCGTTCCAAACCCATGGCGGCGATCATGAGCGGCGCGGCAAAGGCAGGCGCGGTGTTACCTCGATTACGCGCGCGCCTCTGGAGGCGCCCGGAACATAGCGTTCGCGCGAGCATCGCCGAACTGGTCCAGGAGGCTGCCGAGGCGCCGCACATGCCGGGGCAGCTTCCCGAGTTGGACCGCCAGGAGCGGGCGCTTATCGCCAACGTTCTGCGGTTGCGCGGCATCACGGCCGACGACGTCATGATCCCGCGCATCGACATCGTCGCCATGCGGGTCGACGTCACGCTGGATCAGGCCATTGAACAGATCCGCGCCGAGGGCCATTCGCGCCTCCCGGTCTATCGCGAGCAACTCGACGATATCGTCGGCATGGTCCACATCAAGGACGTGTTCGCCTATGTCGGCCGCCCGGAAGCGTTCTCGCTCGAGGCGATTCTGCGAAAACCGCTCATGGTCGCGCCGCAGATCCCGGTGCTTGACCTCCTGCTGCAGATGCGACAGGCGCGCGTGCATCTGGCGCTGGTCGTTGACGAATACGGCGGTATCGACGGGCTCGTCACGATCGAGGATCTTGTTGAAACGATCACCGGCGACATCTCGGACGAGCACGACGAGGTGCAGGGTCCGATGATCGTTGAACGCCAGGATGGGTCGCTCGATCTCGACGCGCGCCTGCCGATCGAGGCATTTGAGCAGCGCCTCGGCGCGGTGCTGACCGAACACGAACGCGAGGCAGACATCGATACGGTGGGCGGTCTGGTCTTCACGCTTGCGGGCCGCGTCCCCGCGAAGGGCGAGGTTATCAGCCACGAGAGCGGCTACGAGTTCCGCGTTCTCGACAGCGATGCCCGTCGCATCCGCCGCCTGCGGGTTCGCAAGCGACCCGCATTGGCCGACGGCGACCGGGCGGCGGCCGAGTAACGATTGGTTGCATGCCGCAACCTTTCATCGCCAATGGCGAAATAGGGTTCGGTCGGCGAGACTTCTGTTCGCCGAGGCCACTTCTGTCGTGCCGGAGGACGAATGCAGCAGACCGCCAGACGAGATGCCTGCGCGATTGCCGTCATGGCAAAAGCGCCACGGTCCGGTTTTGTGAAGACGCGGCTCTGCCCGCCGTTGCGGCCAGACGAGGCTGCGGCCTTGGGCGGTGCCTTTCTTCGGGACACGACCGAGAACATCGCGCTTGCGGGGCAATCGATTCCGATTGACGGGTTCGTGGCCTTCGCGCCCGCGAAGCACGAAAGTCTTTTTGAAGACCTGGTCGCCGAGCGAACCGGATTGCTTCTTGCCGACGGCCGGACTGGTTTCGATCCTGCCTCGTATGTAGGCGTGGCGGGGCTTGGTCTCGCCTTGTTGCACGCCATGGTCAGTCTATTCGCGCGTGGTTACCCGGCGGTTTGCCTCCTCAACGCCGACGGTCCGACGCTACCAACATCATATCTTGTCGATGCTGCGCGGGCTCTTCGGTCCAGGTCGGCGACGGGTGCTGCTGTGATGGGGCCAAGCGTTGATGGCGGGTACTATCTGCTGGGCGCGCGGGCCGACGTTCCGGTTCAGCGGCTCCTGCGCGAGATCGACTGGAGCACGGACCGCGTCGCATCGCAGACGCGGGACCGGGCGGCGGCAAGTCGGATCGCGCTGCACGAGCTTCCAGCCTGGTACGATGTTGATGACACTGAGTCGCTCGTCCGGCTGATGGACGACACGTGCATTCCGGGACGCACCGTTGGCTATGACGCGCCGGCGACGACAGCCCTGTTGGGAACGTTCGGGCTCCGATCCCGGCTCGAAACGACCCGGTTCTGATGACCGCTTGGTCGCGCTTTCCGTTGCTGGTCATCGCCGGCGTTTCGCTCTGCCTGCTCACCGGCGTCGGCCTCGCGG
This sequence comes from uncultured Acetobacteraceae bacterium, assembly GCA_964434035.1. Classification (GTDB taxonomy): domain Bacteria; phylum Pseudomonadota; class Alphaproteobacteria; order Acetobacterales; family Acetobacteraceae; genus CAYSTX01. The sequence goes on along the minus strand of CAYSTX010000023.1, from coordinate 8,848 downwards.
TGCACCGGGCGGGGGACCTCGATCTTGGCGGCGGGACTAGGCTTCAGGCCTTCGTCGCCGTCGAAATGGTCGGAGTCGCGATTTATCTAATTGCTGTCACACATCTGCTGCCGCGACGGCCTGAGCGCCGAAGCCTCATCGTGGTTGTTGCGGTCGCCGCAATCATGCGCGTCATGGTTCTGCCGGCGGATCCGTTTCTGTCATCCGACATCTATCGCTACGTCTGGGACGGGGTCGTTCAGAACCACGGAACCAGCCCGTATCGTTACGTTCCCGCCGATCCGGCCCTCGCGTCGTTACGAGATACCGCGATCTATCCCGAAATCAATCGCGCTACGTTCGCCCGGACGATCTACCCGCCGGCGGCGCAGTTGCTGTTCAGCGCGGTAGCCGCGGTTTCGCCGACCGTAGTCGCCATGAAGGTCGCGATGACGGGTTTGGAAGCGCTCGCAATCGGGGTTGTCGCCGCCTTGCTGGGTTTCGCCGGCCGACCGGCGAGCGGGATCGCGGTTTACGCTTGGAGTCCGGTGAGCGTCTGGGAATTCGCGGGCAATGGCCACATCGACGCCGTCGCAATCTTCTGTCTCGCTCTCGCTTTGCTGGCGGTTTGGCGCGGTCATCGAACGATGGTTGGCGCGGCGCTCGGTGCCGCCGTCCTGGTCAAATTGCTGCCGGCCGTCGTCGCGCCGGCGTTCTGGCGGTTCCGCGACAGGGGCCACGCATGGGTGGCGCCGGTGACAGCAATTGCGGTCGTTGTCGCCGGCTATGCCATATACCTCGGCAAGGCCGGCGCTGACGTTCTCGGCTTCTTGCCGGGATATTCCGCGGAGGAGGGATTGGTCAGCGGATCCGGTTTCTTCGCGATCGAGTTGATCAAGCGCGTCGCTCCGTCGGCCGGTGATTGGACTTGGCTCTACATGGTCGCCGCCGCCGCGTCGCTCCTGGCGGTCGCCCTCCGGCTCTCGCTCTCGCGGTCGCTTCCGGAGAATCCCGTCATGCGCGTCCAAAGGGTCGCGGTGGGCGCTCTTGTGCTGGCGGTGCTGCTGACGGTTGTTCTATCGCCCCACTATCCCTGGTATTTTCCCTGGATCGCTTATTTTGCGTGTTGGTGGCCGGCGCCGTCGGTTCTGTGGTTATCGGGAAGCGCGCCACTGCTGCATCTCGACGGGACTCACTCGTCGGCGCTCTGGCCCGCCATTGTCTACTTGCCGTTCGGCGCGTTGTTGATCCGTGATCTGCTCAGAGCGCGTTCACACGTCGTCCGTTCGTAGTCCAGACTCGCTAAGGAACGTTCCGATGAGTGCTGCTCCGCCAACTTCCATCAATCCACGGCGCTATTTCGAAGCCGTCAATGCAGCTCGGGGTGCAATCGCGTCGTCGCCGCCAGTGTGCATTTATCTCGAAGTTACGAACAGATGTAACCTCTTGTGCGAAACCTGCCCCCGCACGTTTGAGGCGCTCGAGCCGCCGGCCGACATGTCGATGGAGCTGTTTACGCGGATCATCGACCAAGTGCCGAATTTGCAGCGCGTCGTTCTGCATGGCGTGGGCGAGCCGATGCTTGTGCGGCACCTGCCTCAGATGATCCGAGTGCTGAAGGATCGCGGCATCTACGTCCTGTTCAATACCAACGGTACTTTGCTCAGCCCGAAGAAGCGGCGCGAGATGCTGGACAGCGGTCTCGACGAACTTCGCGTCTCAATTGATGCGGCCGACGCGGCCTCGTTCCTGAAGGTGCGCGGCCGCGACATGTTTGATCGTATCGTTGCCAATGTCGCCGGACTGACCGCCCTGCAGGCAGAAACCGGAACGACCCTGCCGCGCGTGTCGATCTGGCTGACCGGCCTGCGCGAAACGATTGCGCAATTGCCGGAGTTTATGCGGCTCGCGGCCAGGATCGGCGTCCGCGAAGTCTATTTGCAACGGCTCGTTTTCCCGGACGGTGGTCTCGGACTCGCTCGGTCGGATCAATCGTTGTTCGAGGCGACGCAGGCCGACGAGATGGCGGCGATTACGGCTGCCATCGAGCTCGGGCAGTCGCTCGGCGTGGTGCTTGAGGCATCCGGCGCGACCGAGCCCGGCTTGTCGCTCAAGCGCACCGAAGACAGCCTCCCATGGTCCGCCTGCCGCCGTCCGTGGTCGCTGATGTATTTTACGGCGACGGGGCGTGCTTTGCCGTGCTGCATCGCGCCGTTCTCCGCGCCGGGATACGAGAGCTACACGCTAGGCAACGCAACGCAATCGACCCTTGCGGAAATCTGGAACGGACCCGCCTATCAGACGTTCCGCGCGCAACTGCTCAGCGATACGCCGCCGAAACCATGTGAAGGCTGCGGCCATCGCTGGAGCCTCTAGTCGTGGCCGGAATCGCTGTCGTCATTCCGACGCTAAACGAGGCGGAGGCTATCGGCCCGGTCGTTCGCGAGCTGCCGCGCGACATCGTGCGTGACATCATCGTTGCCGACAGCGGCAGCACCGACGGCACGCAAGAGGTGGCGGAGGCTGCCGGCGCGCGCGTCCTCATGCTCGCCGAGCGCGGTTATGGCCGCGCTTGCGCCGGCGGTGCGAAGGCAGCGGATCCAGCGTGCGACATCATTGCCTTCATGGACGGCGACGGGGCCGATCGGGGTGATCTGATCGCCAAGCTGGTCGATCCAATCCGCGCCGATACCCATGACTTCGTTCTCGCCGCGAGAACCCGCGCCGGCCGCGCGAAAGGCGCGATGGCCGCCCATCAGGTTTTGGCCGGTCACATCGCCGGCCTCGGCATCGCGGCCCTTTATGGCGTTCGCTACACCGACATGTGCGCTTTCCGTGCGATCCGCCGGGACTGTCTGGACCGATTGTCGCTGCGCGAAATGACGTATGGCTGGAACATCGAAATGCAGATGCAGGCCGCGCGGGCCGGTCTCCGTATCACGGAAATTCCGTTGCCGTATCGGGCGCGCATCGGCGGCGAAAGCAAGGTCGCTGGCTCGCTCCGCGGCACTGTCCGCGCGTCCTGGAGGATTGCCGCAACCATGGCCCGGGTCGCTCGGTCGCCGCAGACCAGCATGGTCGTCAATAAGCGATGACATTTATGTCCGTCAGGATAGGCTAACATCCCAGACAGAACGGGTCCCGCGAAAAAGACCTGAGCCAGACGGACCCCAAAACGACGGAGGGCGCTTCCGCCGGTTGAACCCTGGCTGCGGCTTGCCTAAAACCGGGTACCATTACCTCGTCAGCAAACCGTTTTGCTGATCGCTCTCCGCACGTCTGGGAAAATGTCGCATGGATAGCCTCGAGCTAAACAAGGCCGCCGCAGCGGTGCTGACTGCCGGCATCGCATTTTTCGTGACCGGCCTGATCGGGACGGCCCTCGTACACCAGGCGCCGCTGAAGCAGACCGCGATCAAAATCGAAATCCCGCAATCGCAGACGGCGAAACCCTCTGGTCCGGCGCCGATCGAACCGGTCACGCCCCTTTTGGCCAGCGCCGATGTCGAGGCGGGCCATGCCTATACCCAGAAGGCGTGCGCGATGTGCCACACCTTCAATGAGGGCGGTAAGGCCCTTATCGGGCCGCCGCTGTATGGGGTGGTCGACCGTCCGCAGGCGAGCGTCCAAGGGTTCGATTATTCGAACGCGCTGAAGGACAAGAAGGGCAAGTGGTCCTACCAGCAGCTGAACGAGTGGCTGTACAAGCCCGCCGCCTATGCTCCGGGCACCCGGATGGGCTACGCTGGCGAGCCGAATGTGAAGATGCGCGCGAACATCATCGCCTATCTCCGCACGCTGTCTCCAAACCCCGTGCCGCTGCCGACCGAGGCCGAAATCAAGGCCGACCAGGCGAGCGCGAAGCCGACCGCGTCGGCCGCACCGGCATCCGGAGGGCCGGCCCCGTCGTTCAATGCAATGCTGGCATCTGCTGATCCGGCCGCCGGCCAAAAACTGACGATGCAGCAGGGCTGCGTCGCCTGCCATTCGTTCAATGAGGGTGGCAAGGCCGGCATCGGCCCGAATCTCTACGGCGTCGTCGGTGCGCCGCACGGGCACATGGCGGGCTATGATTACTCGGCGGCGTTAAAGGCCAAACAGGGGCCGTGGACGTACGACGAACTGAATACATGGCTGGCCAAGCCGGCGGCATATGCCCCGGGCACCAAAATGACCTACGCTGGTTTGGCCGATGAGAAGAAGAGGGCGGACATCGTCGCGTATCTTCGCACGCTATCGCCTCATCCGGAGCCTCTGCCGGCGCCCGCAAAAGGCGGTTGATCGAAAGAAAAAGAAGCGTGGCATCTAGGGTGCCACGCTCCTTTTCCGTCGCCGTCGTCTGATTAGTCTGGCTGGTTACGACTTCGGGGCGTACGCGACGCACCAGCCGTTCGGGCTGATCACACCCGACACGATCTTGCACGCATTCGGCGGCTGCCAATTCACGCAACCGCTGCACACCGCCCCATCCTTCGGATGGTCCTGATACTGTACGGCGGCCTGCGCCAGTTTCTCCTGCGCGCGCGCGCGCGACGCGACGGCGGCGAACCCGATCGCGGCGGCGCCGAGGCCCGTTCCGAGGCCGGTCTTCAAGACCAGCCTGCGTGTCGTTTTTTCGGTCATCGCGAACACTCCCCGTTGATTGACGGGGAGTATTTGTTGGCTTCGTCGGAATGCGCAACCGCACCGAGCGGAGACGATTCCGACCTTAGGCCAGGACGTCTGATGGGCTGTCCAGGCGCAGGCACTCGCCAAGGTCGCGCCCCAGACGCGCGGCGTCGCTCGGGTTCCCAGTGACGGTCCGGCGCAGGAGGAACGACCCATCCGCGCGCGCAACCAAGCCGGTGAGCGTCAGCGCGTGCGGTGATAGGAGCTGGGCGTAACCCCCGATAGGGGTTCGGCAGGAGCCGTCGAGTTCGGCCAGCATCGCCCGCTCGGCCGTCGAAACGGCTCGTGCCTCCGGGTCTTCGATGCCGGCAAGAAGCTCGCGGAGCTCGACGTCGTCGGCGCGTACGGTGACGCCAACGATTCCCTGCCCGGCCGCCGGCACCATGATCGCCGGATCGATGACGATCGAAGCTTCGTGCGCGAGATCAAGCCGTCGGAGCCCGGCGAGGGCCAGCAGGCTCGCGTCGCATTGTTCGTCCCGCACCTTCGCGAGCCGCGTCTGCACGTTCCCCCGCATGGTCGTGATCCGCAGATCGGGCCGGGCGTGCAGCAGTTGGGCCTGCCGCCGGACAGAACATGTGCCGACCAGAGCCGCCTCCGGCAGGGCGGCAAACGGATCGGCTGGATCGACGGACGGGTCGCAGCTGTCGCCAAGGATAAGCGCATCGCGCGCATCCTCTCGCCGCAGGGTGCACGCCAGAACAATGCCGGGCGGCAATTCGGTCTCGAGATCCTTCAGGCTATGCACCGCGGCGTCGATGCGGCCATCGAGAAGCGCCTCATGGATTTCCTTGGCGAACAGACCCTTGCCGCCGATCTCCGCGAGACGACGGTCCTGCACGGCGTCGCCGGTGGTCTGGAGCGCGTGCTCCTCGAACACGTCCATGCCCTTCAGAACCGGGCAAAACCGCGTCAGCATCGAGAGGAACGCACGGGTCTGTGCAAGCGCGAGCGGTGACGTGCGCGTGCCAACGCGCAGCGGCAGCGGCCGATCCCGGTGCGGCCGGATCGTGACCGATGTCTTTTGTGCCGGGGCCACCGGGCAGGTCGCGCTGTTCGTCACCAGCCGCAGCGTGGGCGTGTCTTGCATTCATCAGGTTCCGTTTGTGCCGGGCATTAGGTCTGTCGCACCCGCGGATTCAACCGAGCCCTTCGCAGATTTAGGCGCCTCGATCCTTTCCGTCAGCGCTGAGATCGCCGAGCCCATATTTCCGCAGCTTCACGTAGAAGCTCTGCCGGCTCAGTCCGAGCATCTCCGCGGCCGACGCACGGTTGTCGCTGGTGAGTTCAAGTGCCGCCTCGATGCAAAGCCGCTCGATCACGTCTGTGCTCTCGCGGACCATTTCCTTGATCGAGACGTGGCCTATCAGCTCGGTCAGCTGCTCGATCGAGTGAGGCAGGCGCTGGATCGCCGCGATATCGAGACGGCCTTCCAGCCGTCCATCAAACCGGTCACCGCCGGAGACAAGACGGCGGCCGATGTCACGGATCGCGAAGCCAAAGCTCGGCGCGCCCTCGCTGGCCATGGCGACGGCCGAGATCTCAACGTCGAATCGCCCGCCGAGCTCGCCCACGACGCCGGTTGCAAATAGCTTCACCGACCCGCGTTGCCGAAGATTGGCCGTTAGTACATCGAGGTCGACGGTCGGGCGTCCCACCCATCGCTCGATTGGTTGGCCATAAACGTCGGCCTCGGCCGACACCTGCGCCATCTCAAGGAAAGCCGCATTGGCGGTCACGATCCGCAGATCGGAGCCCGTGACGACGAACGCATCGGGCGCCTGATGGGCAAATTCGAGCAGGTGGGCCGATGGCATGTTGGCGATGGCCGCCGGCGAGTCGTCGTTGGCGATGACGGTGAGGCGAACTAGGAACAACGACGCCTGTTCTTCGCGAAACAGCAAGGCAGCAACCCGGACGGACAGGTTGTCGTCCAGGCTGACCACCGCCTCGTCCGGTCGGCCGTGCGCTCGGACATCGGTCAGAAGCCGTTGAACGGAGGCGCTTTCCGGGCCGAACAAGCGGCTGATCGCCCGGCGACGTAGCTTATCCCCGTTGTCGTTCTGATGTCCGAACAAGGCGGCTGTCGCCGCGTTCGCCTCGACAACGTTCAACGTCGCGGCGTCGATGATCAGCACGGGGTCGATCGATTGGAACAGCACACGGTACCGCCGCTCGACATCACGGAGCCGCGCAGAGTCGCGTTCCATCGACTGTTGAGCGTCGACAAGCCGTTGCTGCAGCAGCGACATCGCGCGCAAATCGCGCCCAAATGCGACCAGCCTGCCACTGCGGCTGAGGTGGACGACCGAATATTGGACCGGCACGTCCGTCCCGCGAGGCGACGGATGGTTGACGTGACGCGCGGGTCCGGCGCCCTTGGTCGTCGCCCCGGACAGCAACGCCTCGATCTTCGGGCGACTCTCGATTGTGACGGTATCGCGCCAGGCGCGGCCGGCCCATGCGCCGCCGTCCTCCAGGCTGCGGGCAAGGTCATCCGCATGGAACGCGACGTCCCGGATCGTGCCTCGGTCGTCGATGATTAGCGCGATATCGGCAGCCGCTGCGATGAGGGATGCCGCTTCGACGGCATCGAGGTTGCCGAGCGCCCTTTTCGGCAGGTTGAAGGCCTTCACGATCGAAATCTTTCTTGGCGGTGATGCTGAACGAATCAACCGCAGGTCGTGGGTCGGGCAATCAAGCCGGAATAGGGACGTTCCCGGTCCGCTGGCGGCAATGCGCGAAGCTGAACGCCTCAGCCGTTCATCCGAGGCCGGCGGATGAACTCACTGCTGCCGTGCGCGGTCGCGCTGGCGGCTGGATCGGGCTTCGGCTCGTCCGGGAAGGGGCGGTCTCTGTCGATCCTGCCGCGACTTCAAGCCTTGTCTTCCTCGCCGCGATGACGATCTTGGGCGTCATCGAACATGTCTTTCTCGTCCTTCCGTTGGCATTCGCCGCGTTATGGCGCTGGAGTCCCGTGCCCCATGCCGCCGAGGGGGACCCCACCGCCGGTCGCCCGGCCCGCCATGACCGCCCTTCCAGCCGCTCGCGCGGCAGCGTGATGTAACCCCGTTTCCCTACCCCGTCCGTCTCACGAGGCGCCTATGAACTACGAAGCGTTCTTCCGGTCAGAGCTCGAGGGTCTTACTCGGGCGGGAAACTATCGGGTGTTTGCCGATATCGAGCGACATGCGGGCGACTTTCCGCATGCGACGCACCACAAGGAATGCGGCACCCGGCCGGTGACCGTGTGGTGCTCCAACGACTATCTCGGGATGGGACAGCACCCGTCCGTGATTACGGCGATGCACGAGGCGCTCGATCGCTGCGGGGCCGGTGCCGGCGGCACGCGCAACATCGCCGGTACAAACCATGCGCATGTCCTGCTGGAACGCGAGCTCGCCGATCTGCACCAGAAAGAGGCGGCACTGCTGTTCACGTCTGGATACGTGTCCAATTGGGCGACGCTCGGCACGCTCGCGTCGCGTATCCCTGGCTGCATCGTTCTGTCGGACGCCGCTAACCACGCGTCCATGATCGAGGGAATCCGTCACAGCCGGGCGGAAAAGCACATCTGGGCGCATAACGATCCCGCCGATCTCGAGCGCATTCTGTCGACGCTCGACCCGTCCCGTCCGAAGCTAATTGCGTTTGAGAGCGTCTATTCGATGGACGGCGACATCGCCCCGATTGAGGCGATCTGCGACATCGCCGACAAATATGGCGCGATGACCTACCTCGACGAAGTGCATGCCGTCGGGCTGTACGGTCCGCGAGGCGGCGGCATCGCCGATCAGCGTGGACTGTCGCATCGCCTGACACTGATCGAAGGGACGCTGGCCAAAGCGTTCGGCGTCATCGGCGGCTACATCGCCGGGTCTGCGTCGCTCTGCGACTTCGTCCGCAGCTTTGCGTCAGGATTCATCTTCACGACCTCCTTGCCGCCCGCGATTGCCGCTGGTGCGTTGGCCAGCATCCGCCATCTCAAGTCGAGCAGCGTCGAGCGCGAACAGCATCAGGCGCGGGTGGCGACCGTTCGTCAGCGGCTTGCGGCCGTCGGCGTTCCGGTGCTGCCGAACCCGAGCCATATCCTGCCGGTGATGGTGTGCGATCCGGTGCTCTGCAAGCAGATCAGCGACCGCCTGCTCGACGAGTGGGGCATCTATGTGCAGCCCATCAATTATCCGACCGTCGCGCGCGG
>CAYSTX010000022.1:16487-24777 GCA_964434035.1 uncultured Acetobacteraceae bacterium | reverse complement strand
TCTACGTCAATAACCGGCTGGTCGCGCGCGGCGAGGTGGTGATGGTCGACGATACACGGCTCGGCGTCACGATGACCGAAATCGTCAAGGCGGACCGCGCGATCTGATGCGGGAGGAGGTAGCAGCATGCGCGTCCTGATCATCGGCACGTTGAGCGGCGCGTTGAGCGCGGCAGCGCGCATGGCGATCGCGCGCGGCGCCAGGCTCGAACAGGCGGACGACCGGGTGACGGCGCTCGCGCGCCTCCGCGCCGACTCGGCGTTCGATCTCGCCCTCTGCGACCTCGACCACGACGTGCCGGCGCTGATTGGCGCGCTCGCGGCCGAACGCATCGCGATGCCGGTCGTGGCCTGCGGCCTCGCGACCGACGAAGACAAAGTGCTCGCCGCCATCCGCGCCGGCGCGCGCGAGTTCCTGCCGCTACCGCCCGACGCCGACCTGATCGCCGCCATCCTGGAAGCGGTGGCGCCGCCGGTGGGGCCGAAAGCGCCTGTGGTGCGCGACGCCGTGATGGAAGCGACGATGCGGCGGGCCGAGCAGGTCGCGCGCTCCGACGCGTCCGTGCTCATCTTGGGTGAAAGCGGCACCGGCAAAGAGGTGGTGGCGCGGCACCTGCACGCCCGTTCGGCGCGCGCCGCCTGCCCGTTCGTTGCGCTGAATTGCGCCGCGATTCCGGAGATGCTGCTGGAAAGCGAGCTGTTCGGGCATGAGCGCGGCGCCTTCTCGGGCGCGATCGCGCGCCGCGTCGGCAAGTTCGAGGCGGCGGATGGCGGCACGCTGCTGCTCGATGAAATCAGCGAGATGGACGTGCGGTTGCAATCGAAACTGCTGCGCGCACTGCAGGAACGCGAGATCGACCGTGTCGGCGGCTCCGGGCCGGTTGCGGTGAACGTCCGCATCATCGCGACGACGAACCGAGACCTGTTGGCCGAGGTGCAGCGCGGCACGTTTCGCGAGGATCTCTATTTCCGGCTCAACGTCGTAAGCCTGCGCGTGCCACCGCTGCGAGAGCGGCCGGCCGATATCGGCGCCCTCGCGGCGCATTTCGCCCGCCGCTTTGCGGACCTGAACGGGCTTCCGGTCCGTGCACTCAGCCCGGCGGCGCTCACGCGGCTCAACGCGCATACGTGGCGCGGCAACGTCCGCGAGCTCGAGAACACGATCCACCGCGCCGTGCTGCTCGCCGACGGCGACACGATCGACACGGACGCAATCGAGCTGTCGCCCGGTTCGACCGCGGGGCTGTCCGGCAGCGTCGCCATCGTGTCGCCAGACGTCGCGCCGGTTGCACCGGGCCAGGGCCTCGCGGGGCTCGTCGGCCGCCGCATGGAGGATGTCGAGCGCGACCTGATCCTCGAGACGCTGTCGCACACGCTCGGCAACCGCACGCAAGCCGCGAGTATCCTTGGCATCTCGATCCGCGCGCTGCGCAACAAGCTGCGCGATTACGGCCGCGCCGGAATTGCTGTGACGCCACCGTCCACCGGCGTCGCGGCCTGATCGCGATGTCGGGCGCCCTCACGTCGCTCGCCGGCGCGCTCGCCGCGTCGCCGATCACCGCGCAACTGCGCAAGCGCGCGCCGGGCACCGATGTCGGGCTCGCGCTCGGCATCATCGCGCTGCTGTCGGTGCTGATCTTGCCGCTGCCGACGATGCTGCTCGATCTCGGACTGGCGTTGTCGATGACGGCGTCCGTGCTCGTCTTGATGGCCGCGCTGTTCCTCGACCGGCCGCTCGACTTCACGAGCTTCCCGACGCTGCTGCTGCTGACCACGCTGCTGCGGCTGTCGCTCAACGTCGCGACCGCGCGGCTCATTCTCTCGCGCGGCAGCGAGGGACCGCTTGCGGCCGGACACGTGGTCGCCGCGTTCGGCGGCTATCTGATGGGCGGCGACGTGGTGATCGGGCTGATCCTGTTCGGGATCCTGATGGTCGTGAACTTCATGGTCATCACGAAGGGCTCGGGCCGCATCGCCGAGGTCGCCGCGCGCTTCAGCCTCGATGCGATGCCGGGCAAGCAGATGGCGATCGACGCCGATCTCTCGGCCGGGCTGATCGACACCGCGACCGCGCGCTCCCGCCGCCGCGAGTTGGAGCAAGAGAGCGGCTTTTACGGCGCGATGGATGGAGCCGCGAAGTTCGTGCGCGGCGATGCGATCGCGGCGCTGATCATCACGGCCATCAACATTGTCGGCGGGCTGATGATCGGCCTCATCCGGCACGGGATGCCAATTGCCGACGCAGCGCAGACCTACACGACGCTCACGGTCGGCGACGGTCTCGTCTCGCAGATACCGGCGCTGCTGGTTTCGACGGCCGCCGGCATCGTTGTCACCAAGGGCGGCGTCGACGGCAGCGCGGACGCGGCGCTCGTGCGGCAATTGGGCGGCAACGCGAAGCCGCTGGCGCTCGCGAGCGGCGCGGCGCTCGTTCTGTCGGTGATGCCGGGGATGCCAATGCTGCCGTTCGTGGCGCTCGCCGGGCTTGCCGGCGGCGGCGCGTGGCTGCGTGGTCGTCATCCGCTGCCACTTCCCGGCGCGGAGGCCGCGGCGGCGACAAAGGCGGAAACGGCCGAGCCGCCGATCGCGGACGCACTGCGGATGGATCTCATCCGGCTCGAACTCGGCTTCGGCCTGCTGCCGCTCGCCGGCGGCGACACGCCGCGCCTGTCGGACCAGATCCGCGGCTTGCGACGGTCGATCGCGGCCGAAATGGGCTTCGTGCTGCCGCCGGTGCGTATTCAGGACAACATGGATTTGCCGGCCGACACGTACACGATCCGCATCAAGGAAATCGAGGCCGGACGGGCCGAGCTGCGCCCGCAGAAGTTGCTCGCGATGAACCCCGCGGGCGGGCTGCCGGATCTGCCCGGCGAGCCGACCGAGGAACCGGCGTTCGGCCTGCCCGCGCTCTGGATCGAGCCGTCGGTGCGCGATGAGGCTTTGTTTCGCGGCTACACGGTTGTCGAACCGCCGGGCGTGCTGACCACGCATCTCACCGAGCTTGTGCGCGACGCGATGCCCGAGCTGTTGAGCTTCGCCGAGACGCAGAAGCTGCTCGACGATTTGCCGCGCGAACATCAGAAGCTGGTCGCCGACCTGGTCCCGTCGCTCGCCTCCGTCGGTTTCGTGCAGCGGGTGCTTCAGGCGCTGCTGGCCGAGCGGGTGTCGATCCGCGATTTGCCGACAATCCTTGAAGGCATTCACGAAGCGGGCGGCTCCGGCCGGGCGCTGACGCAGGTCGTTTCGTATGTGCGCGCCCGCCTCGCCAGGCAGATCAGCGACAGCCATACGGGACCAGACGGGGCGATCCCGCTCATCCCACTCTCAAGCGAGTGGGAGACGGCGTTCGCCGATGCGCTGGTCGGCCCGGCCGAAGACCGGCAGCTTGCGATGGCGCCGAGCCGACTGCAGCAGTTCATGCAGGCCGTGCGCGCCGCGTTTGACGCCGCTGCCGATCAGGGGACCGTGCCCGTCCTGCTCTGCAGCGGCAGTATCCGGCCGCACGTCCACGCCGTGGTGTCGCGCATCCGGCCCGGAACCGCGGTGCTCGCCCAGGCGGAGATCGCACCGCGCGCGCGCATCCGCACCGTGGGCTCGATCTGATGCGGCTTCATGTGTTCGCGGCCGAAACGTTACCGGGCGCGCTCGACATGGCGCGGAGCGAACTCGGCGCCGACGCACTGATCCTCCGCACGGAGCCGGGGGAACACGGCGTCGAAGTGACGGCAATGGTCGAGCATCCCGATGCGCCGGACGTGGCGGACCTGGCGGAAACGGCGAACGACAACATGACGTCCGACGACGGCGGCGACGCGGCGCCACTGTCCGACGCGGCGCTCGACCACCTCGTCGCGCATCACCGCATTCCATCTTCGCTCGCCGCGCACCTGTCCGGCGGTCCGCTCGCCGCGCGGCTGGATGCGTGTCTGGGCTTCGCCGCCCTGCCCGTCGCGCCCGGCGATCGGCCGCTGCTGCTGGCCGGCCCGCCCGGCGGGGGCAAGACGCTGGCGGTCGCGCGGCTCGCGACGCGGCTCGTCCTGCGCGGGGAGCGGCCGGCGGTCGCGACGGCCGACGACCGGCGGGCGGGGGCGGCCGAACAGCTCGCCGCCTATACGCGGCTGCTCGGCCTCGACCTGATCGCGACGGCGGAGCCCGACCGCCTCGCCCGGGCACTGCGGCACGCGGTGGGCATTATGCCGGTGCTTATCGACACCGCCGCCGGCGACCCGTTTCGCGCGGACGATTTCGGCCGCCTCACCGACCTCGCCGACGCGCTCGACGCCACGATCGCGGTGGTGCTGCCCGCCGGGCTCGACCCCGCCGAAGCGTCCGATATGGCCGAGGCATATGCGGAAATCGGCGGGCGCTTCCTGATCGCGACACGGCTAGACGCCGCGCGGCGGCTCGGTGGCGTGCTGGCGGCCGCCTCCCCCCGAGCGGACGGCGCGGCGCTCGCGCTCGCCGAGGCGGGGCTTGGGACATCGGCCCCAGACGGGCTGGTCCCGATGACGTCCGCTTTGCTCGCCGAGCGGCTCGTTTCGCTTGCCGGTGTTTCCGGTTCGCGTGTGCACGTTACGCAATCGCCCGTTGCCCGGGAGCTATGCACGCGCGCAGATTGAGTGGCCGCTGGATCGTCGGCATGGTCCGCCGATGCAGCTTATCCGCGACGGCCGTGATCTCAGGGTCGATTTCTTCCGAGGCTTGGCCCTGTGGTGGATCTTTACGGACCACATTCCGGGCAATTGGCTCGGCTATGCGAGCCTGCACGATTTCTCGCTCGCCGACGCGACCGAGGTTTTCGTGCTGCTGGCCGGGTATGGCGCGGGCCTTGCCTATGGGCGAGCCATGGACCGGACGGGGGTTTTGCACGCATCGGCTGACGTGCTTCGGCGGGCGTGGACGCTCTACATCGCGCACATCGTATTGTTCGTTATCTTCAGCGCGCAGGTCTCCTACTCGGCGACCGCACTCGACCGGGTCGACTACCTTGAGGAGGTTCACCTCGACGTGCTGGCGGACGCGCCCTATCGCGCCCTCCTCGAGTTTCTGATGCTGCGGTTCCAGCCTGCGTTCCTCGACATCCTGCCGCTCTACATCGTGCTGCTGCTGATGTTCGCGCCCGCGCTACCCCTGCTGCGGCGGCCGCGCCTGCTGATGGCCCTGTCGACGGCGCTTTACGCGGCGGTGCGGATCTTTGACATCAACCTGCCGTCCTGGACCGGGGGAACGTGGTTCTTCGATCCGCTCGCGTGGCAGATCCTGTTGTTCGCGGGCGCGATCCTGGCCTATGCGCCGCCCCGGATGCCGCCACATCGGCGGGTCATCGACGTCGTCGCGGTGGTCATCGTTCTACTGAGCTGGTTCACGATATTCGGGCTGCTGCGCCGGCCGGATCTGCTGGCCATGCTGCCTTCCTGGTACGGGCGGGCGGCGCTGGAGGTGGACAAAACGGGGCTGCATCCCGCGCGCATCGCGTCGATCGCCGCTCTGGCCTGGCTGGTTGTTCGCCTCGTCCCGCCAAACGCGGCCTGGCTCCGGCGGTGGTTCGCGGGGCCGCTGGTGCTAATCGGGCAGCATTCGCTGCCGGTGTTCTGCTTCAGCATCTTCGCGTCCTTCCTCGGCCGGCTAGCGATGGAGGCGCGCGGCGGCGCGCTCACGCAGTTCGGCGTCAACGTGGCCGGCGCCTTCGCCCTCGTCGGAATCGGTGCGCTTTCGGCATGGTATCGTGAGAAGGGACGTGCCACTTCTCGGCCGTCGGGGGTGACGGAATGATGCGCCGAAAGCTGCACTGGTCGCTGGTGGCACTCCTGGTGCTTGGTGGTGCGCCCGCCGGAACGGCCCAAACCACCTCGACCGCATCTGCCGCGTCCGCCGCACCTTCGCCGGCACTGCCGTGCCCCGCGCCCGATACGATGCTCACCCCGGACTGGCCCATGCCGGCAGTTGCCCGGGCGATACGAAACGGAAGGCTCGACATCCTCGCGGTCGGATCGGCGAGCACGATCGGCCGTTCGGGTGTCAATGCCCAGGACGCGACGCCGACGACCGCCTATCCCTGGCGGATGCTCAGTGCGCTGCGTGCCGCCCTGCCGCACGTCTCGGTTCAGCTGCGCGTCGTCGGCGGCCGCCACTTGAGCGCCGAGGCGATGCAGCCGTTGCTGCAGGAAGCGCTCATTGCCCGACCGAAGCCGGCGCTGGTCATCTGGCAGACCGGAACCGTCGAGACGGTCGATGGTGTCGCTCCCGATGATTTCGCCGACGCGTTGCGTGACGGCACCGACATCGTCGCTGCGACCGGCGCCGATCTGGTTCTGATCGACCAACAATTCAGCCGCTTTCTGCGCGCGCATGCGGATGTGGATACCTACCGGAACGTCATGATCGCCGCCGCGGGAGCGCGGCAAGGCGTGTCGCTGTTCCGTCGTTACGAAATCATGCAGTCATGGGTCGAGGACGAGGTCGTCGATCTCGAAACGGCCCCGCCGGAGGCGCGCGAAGCGACGATGCGGCGGCTCAATTCGTGTCTCGGCGCGGCGCTCGCGCAGTTTATACTGAACGGCGCCAAAGCGACGCCCGCGGCATCCCGCCCCTAATCGCAAATGCGGGGCCCGCTGCGCCGCGCTGTTGAAACGCGCCGTCTGGTCTGCCTCTCAAGCCGTTGATGTAAGCCCTGCCATGCACGAGCAACCGCGCGCGCTGCCGCCGGTTTGGTTCCTATGGATCACATGGACAGCGCAAGAAGGGAGCCAGGTTGGGACATGCCACGCGAAGACTGTGAGCATGCGCTCGACGTGTGGGTCGAGCGCTGCCTTCGCCGCCGTTACCAAGCGGTCCTGTACGAGGAGCTGCCGGCGGAGTTGCTTGCGCTCACGGATCCCGCGGCCGCGCTATCGCGACCGGAACGTAAAACGGAATCGTAACGGTCCGGTCCGGTCAGAACAAGCCGACGATCCGCCCGTCCGCGTCAAGTCCGATCTGCTCCGCGGCCGGAACGCGCGGCATGCCGGGCATGGTCGTGATGTCGCCGCAGATCGCGACAACGAAGCCCGCCCCAGCCGACAGCCGCGCCTCACGCACCGGCAGCGTGTGTCCCTCTGGCGCGCCGGTCAGCCTCGGATCGGCGCTGAAGCTGTACTGGGTCTTGGCAATGCAGACCGATAAATCCCCGAAGCCCGCCGCTTCGAACGACGCGAGTTGCTTCGCCGCAACCGGCAATACCTCGATGTCGTCCGCGCGGTAAATCTGGCGCGCGACCGTCCGCAGCTTTTCAACAAGCGGCATATCGGCGGCATAAAGCGGCGTGAACCGCCGTCCCTCGGCGCCCGGGGCGTCGATGATCCGCAGCACCGCGCGGCCGAGCGCGGCGGCGCCCTTTGCCCCATCGGCCCAATGCGTGCAGCGGATCGCCTCGACCCCGCGCGTCGCCATCGCGTCCTCGATGACCGCGGCCTCCGCATCGGTATCGGACGCGAACGCGTTCAGCGCCACGATGACGGGCAGGCCGAAGCGCTGCATGTTCTCGACGTGGCGAACGAGGTTGACGACGCCACGCTGCACCGCGGCCGGATCCGGCCGGCCGAGATCGGCCTTGGCGACGCCTCCATGCATCTTCAGCGCACGCACGGTTGCGACGACCACGACTGCGCCGGGCGAGAGACCGGCCTGGCGGCACTTGATGTGCAGGAACTTCTCCGCCCCGAGATCGGCCCCGAACCCGGCCTCCGTCACGACAACGTCGGCGAGCTTCAGCCCGAGGCGCGTCGCGATGACCGAGTTGCAGCCATGCGCGATGTTGGCGAACGGTCCGCCATGCACCAGCGCCGGGGTGCCGGCGATGCTCTGCACGAGGTTCGGCGCGAACGCATCCCGCAACAGAGCCGCCATCGCGCCATCGGCTTTGAGATCGTGCGCGGTCACGGCGCTGCCGTCGCGACGGCGGGCCACGATCATCTGTGCCAGCCGTATCTCGAGGTCGACGAGGTCGGTCGCGAGGCAGAAGACCGCCATCACCTCGGACGCGACACTGATGTCGAACCCGTCCTCGCGCGGCGCGCCGTTCGGCACGCCGCCGAGGCCGTTGACGATTGTGCGGAGCGCCCGGTCGTTCACGTCGACCACGCGGCGCCAGACGACCCGGCGCGAATCGATACCGAGCGCGTTACCCCAGTAGATGTGATTGTCGATCATTGCGGCAAGCAAATTGTTTGCCGCCGTGATCGCGTGGAAATCCCCCGTGAAATTCAGGTTTATCGCGTCCAACGGCAGCACCAGCGCATAGCCGCCGCCCG
>CAYSTX010000022.1:0-16477 GCA_964434035.1 uncultured Acetobacteraceae bacterium | reverse complement strand
GGTCGCGCCGCCCTTCTGGCCGAAGCTCGGGCCAAGGCTCGGCTCACGCAAGCAGATCATCGCGCGGCGGCCGAGCAGCCCGAGCGCGTCGGCGAGACCGACCGTGGTTGTCGTCTTGCCCTCGCCGGCGGCGGTCGGGCTGATGCCGGTGACGAGCACGAGTTTGCCATCCGGCCGGTCGGCGACGCTGCGCACGAACTCGAGTGGGATTTTCGCCTTGTCGCGGCCATACGGCTCGATCGCCTCGGGCGGGATGCCGGCGCGCTCCGCAATGGCGTCGATCGGCTGAAGCGTCGCGGCGCGGGCAATCTCGAGGTCGTTCAGCATGTCGTCTCCTGGCACGAGGTAAGCAAAAACAACGTCGCATGGTGGAGCGACGCGCGCACCATGCTACAGACGAGGGGCAACATAAGGGGGCGACTCGTTGATTGCGGATCTCACCGCGCTGCTGCCGGCCTGGTTGCCACAGTGGGCGTCGCTCGGGCTTCTGGTGGTGGGAGCCCTGTGGGCGATTGCGTTTCTCGCGTTGCCGTTCACCGTGTTCAGCCTGCGCGGCCGGCTCGACACGATCGAGGCGCGGATGGATGAGCTACAGGCCGAGATCCGGGGCATGAGCCTGCATCTCCCGGGCGCCGCGGTCTGGGGGAGCGACGCTGAGGATCTTGGCGAACGACTGCGGCCCCCGCGGCGGGAGGCGCCGTCCGCATCGGCCGCGCCCGTGCGTCCGCCAATCCCGCCGTCGCCGGACGACGTCGCTTGGGATGCTGGCGGCAGGGCACGGCTCGGGGGCGAGCGCACGGCCTGGCGCGATCAGATGCGGCCGATGCGCGACGAGCCGCGGCTCAACTGGCCAGAGTAGCGCTTGCGATCAACGGGGGCGCCCGTGTCTGATATGGCCAATTCTGATGCGGCCCATCGTCGGGGTGGGCCGGCGCACCGGAGGGATGCGATGCGCGTTACCGCGATCCAGATGGAGCCGGGACACGATAAAGAAGCAAACATCGCGCAGGCGGGCGCGCTAATCGCCGCCGCCGTGGATGCGGATCGGCCGGGGATGGTGAGCCTGCCCGAAATGTGGTCCTGCCTCGGCGGCTCGCGGGAGGTGAAGCTCGCTCAGGCGGAGCATCTGCCTGCGCCGGGCGAGGATGCGGCGCCGGGGACTGCCTATGCGTTCCTCCGCGAGATGGCGCGCGGCTATGGAATCGTCGTCCACGGCGGCTCGATTGCCGAACGCGACGCGGACGGACAGCTCGCAAATACTACTGTAGTTTTTGACCCCGACGGGCGGGAGATCGCACGCTACCGCAAGATCCACATGTTCGACATCACGACGCCGGACGGCCAGTCGTATCGCGAAAGCGACAGCTACCGGCCGGGCGACAAGGTCGTGACCTTCACCGCTGGTGGCCTGACTGTCGGCTGCGCGATTTGTTACGATCTGCGTTTTCCGGAAATGTTCCTGGCGCTGCGCCGGGCCGGGGCCGAGATCGTCATGTTGCCATCGGCCTTTACGATGCAGACCGGCAAGGACCATTGGGAAGTGCTGATCCGCGCCCGCGCGATCGAGACGCAGACCTGGCTGGTCGCCGCGGCGACGACCGGGCGGCACCAGGACGCACGCGGCGGCACCCGTCTCACCTATGGCCACTCGATGATCGTCGATCCGTGGGGTCATGTGGTTGCCCGTGCCTCCGACGGTGTCGGCTTCGCGTCGGCGCGGATCGATTCGGCGCTAACCGAGCGGGTGCGCCGCGACATGCCGGTGCTGGAGCACCGGCGCCTCGCGTGAGCGGCTGCGACGGACGGAAGATCGCGCCGGGTCAGATCGCCTTCCTTGCCGCGCCGACCGAGATCGCGCAGTCGGCGCGGGGGCGGTTGATTGCGGCGTATGGCGATTGTCCAGTTGGCCAAGCCGCGATCGTCGTTGCCCTCGGCGGCGACGGGTTCATGCTCGAGACGCTGCACATGGTGCTCGATCGGCCGTTGCCGGTGTACGGCATGAATTGCGGCTCGGTCGGGTTCCTCATGAATACGTACGGTGAGTCCGATTTGCTGGCGCGGCTCTTGGCGGCGCAGTCCGCGGTGCTGCACCCGCTGCGGATGCATGCGGTGACGGTCGCCGGCGCCGTCGAGGAAAGCCTCGCGCTTAACGAGGTAAGCCTCCTGCGGCAACTGCGGCAGGCCGCCAAAGTCCGCATCCTCGTTGACGGGCGCGTGCGGCTGCCGGAGCTGATCTGCGACGGGGTGCTGATCTCAACGCCCGCCGGGTCGACCGCTTATAATCTGTCGGCGCACGGCCCGATCGTGCCGCTCTCGGCGAATCTGCTGCCGCTGACACCGATAAGCGCATTCCGGCCGCGCCGCTGGCGAGGCGCTTTACTGCCGAGCGGGGCGGAGGTCGCGTTCGAGGTGCTGGAGGCCGACAAGCGTCCGGTCGCCGCCGTCGCCGATTTCACCGAGGTACGCGACGTGGTCTCGGTCGCCGTGAGCGAGGACAGGACGGTCTCGATCACCGTCCTGTTCGATCCCGGTCAAAGCCTGTCCGAACGCATCATCGCCGAGCAATTCACCGCCTGATCGCCGCCCTCACGCCGCGGTAGCGTGGCGCGCCAATTCGCGAGCGGGGCTGCTGGTTCGCGTGCCGGTGAGCGGCGCCGTGGGGGCGACCATTGGTTCGCCGCGCAGCATGTAGCCGCGTCCCCAGACGGTGCTGATGAGCGAGTCGGCGCCGGCCTGAGCGAGCTTTTTCCGCAGTTTGCAAATGAAGACGTCGATGATCTTCATCTCCGGCTCATCAAGCCCGCCGTAGAGATGGTTCAGGAACGCCTCTTTGGTCAGAACCATCCCCTTGCGAAGCACCAGCAGCTCGAGGATCGCGTACTCCTTGCCCGTGACATGCACCGGCTGGCCGTCGACGCTGACCTCGCGGCTATCGAGGTTGAGGACCAGGCCGCCGACTCGGAGCGCAGGTTGGCTGTATCCCTTGCTGCGCCGGACGATCGCCTGGAGCCGGGCGAGCAGCTCGGCCGTATCGGCAGGCTTGGACATCACGTCATCGGCGCCGGCGCTGAAGGCGCGGATGCGCGCCTGGGTCTGCGTGACGTCGGAGAGTGCCAGCACCGGCGTATCATCTCGCGCCGCCCGCATCCGGCGCACGACTTCGGCGCCGTCGATGTCCGGCAGCATTAGGCCGAGGACGATGATGTCGTAATCATAGTGACGCGTCAGCTCGATCCCCTCCTCCCCCGTGCCGGACTCGTCGATGACGCAGCCGTTGGCGCGCAGCGCCGACGCGAGACGGCGGGTCGTGGGAAGGTCTTCCTCAATCAGCAGGACGCGCATTGATGCTCTCCGTTCGATCAGCGTGCGATCTTTCTACCACCATAACGTGTCTAAATCCACCCCTGAGCAGGGGTTTTGTGTATTCTTAACGATACAATCCGTAAAAGCGCGATGCCGATCCGAACGCATTCGCATACTGTGGGACGAAATCTTGCAATTGCGTCAAAATGACGAGAGCGCCGTCGCCTCCCACAGTGGCCGAGTCGCGCGCGCAGGACTCGATGATCTGACCCGCGCCATACAGTCGCTGCCGACGCTCCACGTTGCCGGCCGGATCCGCGACGGGTCGGGCCTCGCCGTCACGGTCGCCGGATTGCAGCCGCTCGCCTGCCTCGGCGACGCGCTCACGCTGCAGGCCGCCGATGGGCGAGAGGTTGCGGCCGAAATCGTCGCCTTTGCCGACGGGCGCGCCCGGGCAATGGCATTTGGCACGCTCGACGGCATCGGCCCCTCGGCCTTCGCGCGCCTCGCCGTCCCGCCTGCGTCCGCGCCACGTGGCCCGTCCCTCGCGGTGTCGGATTGCTGGATCGGCCGGATCGTCGACCCGCTCGGTCGGCCGCTCGACGGGCGCGGGCCTTTGCCGCCCGGCCAACCGCGCCCGGTGCGTGCCGCCCCGCCGTCACCGACCGACCGCGCCCGCCTCGGGCCGCCGATCGAACTCGGCGTCCGCGCGCTCGATGCCTTCGCCACGTGCCGGGAGGGTCAGCGGCTCGGCCTGTTTGCGGGCTCGGGTGTCGGTAAATCGACCCTGCTCGGCATGCTCGCCCGCCGCGCACGCTGCGACGTGGCCGTCCTGGCCCTGGTCGGGGAACGCGGGCGCGAGGTGCGAGAGTTTGTTGAGGACGAGCTGGGACCGGACGGCCTCGCCCGTTCGGTCGTCGTGGTCGCGACCTCCGACGCGCCGCCGCTGCTTCGCCGACAGGCGGCGCTGGCCGCCATGACGGTTGCCGAACATTTCCGCGACGCCGGCAAATCCGTGCTGCTGATGATGGACAGCGTCACGCGCTTTTGCCTCGCGCTCCGCGAAATCGGCCTCGCCGCCGGGGAGCCGCCGGCGACGCGCGGTTACCCGCCGAGCGTCTTCGCCGAACTGCCCCGTCTGCTCGAACGCGCCGGACCTGGGATTCCCGGCCCGGACGGCACGGCGGGTCAGATCACGGCGCTTTTTACCGTGCTGGTCGAGGGCGACGACCATAACGAGCCGGTCGCCGACGCGGTGCGTGGCATCCTCGACGGCCACATCGTGCTCGACCGCGCGATCGCCGAGGCCGGGCGCTATCCGGCGATCGACATACTCCGCTCCCTCTCGCGCGCCGCCGGCGGCTGTCTCTCGCCGGAAGACGCGGCACGCGTGCGGCGGGCGCGGAGCGTGCTTGCGCTCCATGCCTCGGTCGCCGACCTCGTCCGCCTCGGCGCCTATCGCGCCGGTAGCGACGCAGCGGTCGATGAGGCGGTGGCGCTCGCCCCACGAGTCGAGCGCGTGCTCGCGCAGGACCGGGACGAGGCCTCTAGCCTCCCCGACGCGCTCGCCCGCCTCGCCGACGCTTTCGCGACTGAGACAGGGACGACCGCATGAGTATCGACCGCGCCGCCTCCGCGCTGGCGACGCTCGCCCGCCTGCGCCGGCTTGAGATCGACGCCGCGCGCCGCGATCTCGCGACGCGCATCGACGCCGAGGAAGCCGCCCGCGCGGCGGCCCACTCCGCCGCGCAGGCGATCGTCGCCGAGACCGAGGCCGCGATCGGCGCGACCGATGACGCGTCCGTCGAGGCGTTCGCCCGCTGGCTGACACAAATCGGCCGCCCGGCGCTCGCCGCCGCGGAGGCCGCCTTGGTCGTCGCCGAGGCCGACACCGCCCGCGCCCGCGCGGTCCTCGGCGTCGCCCGCGCCGACGGCAAAGCGATCGATCGCGCAGTCGAGCGCCGCGTCAGCCGGGCCGCCGCCGGCCGCGCTCGCTTCGAGACGCACGAGGCCGACGACGCCGCCCGCAACGCAGCCGCCACCGAAACCGGGCGCGGCGGCGCGAACCGGTGACAGCGGCCGGACGTTCATGCTGAAAGGACACGCGTCCTGTCGGTAAGGAGACGTGCCTTGCGCATCGCGATGATTGGTGGCGGCTATGTCGGCCTCGTCTCCGGCGCCTGCTTCGCCGAATTCGGCTCGGAGGTCGCGATCGTCGAGACGGACCCGGCTAAACTCGCCGCGCTGCGCGAAGGGCGGATGCCGATCTATGAGCCGGGGCTCGAGCGGCTGGTCGAGGCCAACGTCGCCGCCGGCCGGCTCCGCTTCGGCGACGATTTGGCCGACGCGCTCGTCGGCGCTGAGGCGATCTTCATCGCCGTCGGCACGCCGACCCGCCGCGGCGACGGCCATGCCGACCTTACTTATGTGTACGCGGCGGCCGAGCAGGTCGCGCGGGCAATGACCGGCCCGGCCGTCATCGTGACCAAATCGACCGTCCCCGTCGGCACCGGACGGCGAATCGCCGAGATCGTTCGCGAAACGCGGCCGGACCTCGATTTTGACGTCGCGTCGAACCCGGAATTCCTGCGCGAGGGCAGCGCGATCGCCGACTTCATGCGGCCGGACCGCGTCGTCATCGGCGCCGAGAGCGAGCGGGCGCGTGACGTGCTCGGCCGTCTCTACCGGCCGCTCTATCTGATCGAGGCGCCGATCGTCTTCACCGGGATCGAAACGGCGGAACTCACAAAATACGCGGCCAACGCCTTCCTCGCGATGAAGGTGACCTTCATCAACGAGATTGCCGATCTCTGCGAGCGCGTCGGTGCCGATGTGCACGACGTCGCGCGCGGCATCGGCCTCGACGGACGCATCGGTCGCAAATTCCTCCACCCCGGCCCCGGTTTCGGCGGCTCGTGCTTCCCGAAGGACACGCTGGCGCTGGCGCGGATCGGGCAGGATGCGGGCGCCCCGGTGCGGCTGGTCGAGACGGTCGTTGCAGTCAACGACGGCCGCAAGGCCACGATGGCGGCGCGGATCATCGCGGCCTGCGGTGGCAACGTGCGCGGCAAGCGGATCGGCGTGCTTGGCCTCACCTTCAAGCCGGAAACCGACGACATGCGCGACGCGCCGGCGATCCCCATCGTCTCGCGCCTTGTCGAGGATGGTGCCCGGGTGCACGCCTACGACCCGGAGGGTGTCGATCAGGCGCGGCCGCTGCTGCCGCCGACGGTCGAATACGCGCGGGACGCGATCGACGCGGCATCGGACTGCGATGCGCTCGTCATCATCACCGAGTGGAACGAGTTTCGCGCGATCGCGCCCGCGCGGCTGGCCGAGGCGATGCGCGGCCGGATCGTCGTCGACCTCCGCAATGTCTATGATCCGACCGCAATGGCGGCGGCGGGCTTTGAGTACCACAGCGTCGGCCGCCCGCGCGCACGGCCCTGACGGCCCGCACCACGGCGGCCGGTTCGCCGGCTGCAACGCTTCGTGCTAGCGCCGCCGGAATGGTGGAACTGCCAATCCTGAAGCTCTGGTCCGGCGCCGCGACGCTTGCCGCGCCCACGCTCCGCGTGCTGCTGCGTCGGCGAGTCGCGCGCGGCAAGGAGGTCGCGCGCCGCCTGCCCGAACGCTACGGCCACGCCGCCTTCGCCCGCCCGCCCGGCCGGCTGATCTGGCTGCACGCGGCGAGCGTGGGGGAGACCGTGTCCGTCCTGCCGGTGATCTCAACGATTTTGCAGGCCGATCCGGCCGCGTCCGTGTTGCTCACGACAGGCACGGTCACGTCAGCGCGGCTGTTCGAGGAGCGGGCGCCCTCGCTCGGCGACGGGTCGCGCGTGCTACATCAATTCGTTCCGCTCGACGTACCGTCCTGGGTCGGGCGCTTTCTCGACCATTGGCGGCCGGACGCGGCGGGGTTTGTTGAGAGCGAGCTGTGGCCGAATTTGCTCCTCAGCGCGCAGGCGCGGGGCGTGAAGATGATGCTGATTAATGCGCGTTTGTCGGCGCGGAGTGCGGCGAACTGGGCGCGTGCGCCTGCGACGGCGCGGCGGCTGCTCGGCTGCTTCGCCCGGATCGAGGCGCAGTCGGTGGCGGACGCCGATCGGTTTGCCGCGATCGGAGGGACGAACGTCGCGGCCTCCGGCAATCTGAAATTCGCCGCCGAGGCGTTGCCGGCCGACCCTGATGAACAAGCGCGCCTCTCCACGCTCACCGCCGGCCGCCCCGTATGGCTCGCCGCCAGCACGCAGCCGGAGGACGACGCCCCGGTCGCCGCGATCCACGCCCGCCTGATCGCGGCGCGGGCGGACGCGCTGACCATCGTGGCACCCCGTCATCCGGAGCGCGGCGCGGCGGTGGCGGCGGCTATGGGCGGGGCACCGCGTCGCGGGCTGGGTCAGGGGCCGGACGGCCCGGTCTGGGTTGCGGACACGCTCGGCGAACTCGGGTTGCTGTATCGGCTCGCGCCGGTCGTGCTGATGGGAAAAAGCTTGCTGCCGCCGGGCGGAGGGCAGAATCCGCTGGAGCCGGCACGCCTCGGCTGCGCGGTTGCGATGGGGCCGTATGACGCCAATTTCGCGGAGGCATCTGCACGCCTTGCTGCCGCCGGGGGCCTCGCGCGCGTCGCGGACGTGGACGCGGTCACGGACTGGGTGCTGCGGATGTGGGCGGATGAAGGCGCGCGCGTCGCGGCGGGGAACGCCGCGCGGGCGGCGGCCGACCGGGATGCGGAACTGCCGGCGCGGATCGCGGGCGCGCTGCTGACGCTCGCCGGCGGCTGACGCGCGGTGCCGCATCCGCCCGCGTTCTGGTCCACGCCCAATAGCCTGCTCGCCCGCGCGCTGACGCCGATCGCATGGCTGGTCGCGCAACAAACGGCGCGCCGCGTCGCGCGGCCGGGCTGGCGCGCGCCGGTGCCGGTGCTTTGTTGCGGAAACGCGACCGTCGGCGGCGCGGGCAAGACGACGGTGGCGCTCGATCTGATCGCGCGACTGGTTGCGCGAGGCGAACGGCCGCACGCGGTGCTGCGCGGCTATGGCGGGCGTGCGGGCAGCGGCGCGGTACGAGCGGTACGACCGGACGACAGCGCGGCCGAGGTCGGGGACGAGGCACTGCTGCTCGCCGCCGCCGCGCCCACCTGGATCGGCGCTGACCGCGCCGACGCCGCGCGCGCAGCTGTTGCGGCCGGGGCCAGTTGCGTCGTGCTCGATGACGGGCTGCAGAACCCGACGCTGATCAAAACGGTTTCGGTCCTCGTCGTCGATGGCGGCGCGGGTTTCGGCAATGGCCACGTCCTGCCGGCGGGACCACTGCGCGAGCCGATCGCTACCGCGGCATCGCGCTGCGCCGCTGCCGTGCTAATCGGCGCGGACATCGCGGGCGCGCGGGCGCAGTTGCCCCCGGACCTTCCCGTGCTTGCCGCGCGCCTCGCACCCGATGCGACGATGCAGGCACTCGTCGGGCAACGCGTGTTCGCCTTCGCGGGCATCGGGCGGCCGGATAAATTCTTCGCGTCGCTCCGCGAGGCCGGCGCGATTGTCGTCAAGACGGCCGCGTTCCGAGATCATCATCCGTACACGGAGGCCGACGCGACGCGGCTCCGCGAGCGCGCGGCGGCGGTCGGTGCGACACTGGTGACGACGCCGAAAGACGCGGTGCGCCTGCCCCCCTCACTCGCCATGGCGACGCGTGCAGCCGGCGTGCGGCTTGCGTGGGATGACGCGGCGTCCGTCGAGCGACTGCTGGACCAACTGCTCGCCTCGTCATCGCGGGGTCGTTGACGGCCGACGCACCGTCCCCCTAGCGTCGCGATCAAGTCGCGATAACGCGACATAAGGGGAAGGACATCGTCATGACAGATCATCACATCCGTCGTCGCGCGCTCATCGCGGGCGCGCTTGCCGCGCCGGCGGTGCTCGGGTCCGCACGGGCGCAGACGAGGGTGCTGAAGATGACGCTCGCCGATAGCGTGTCGAACCCCGTCTACAATATCTGCAAGCGCTTCGCCGCCGACGTGAAGGAGCGGACGAACGGCGCAATTGACATTCAGGTGTACGGCGCCGGACAGCTTGGCAGCCAGGTCAACGCGCTAACCGGCCTGCAGACCGGCATCATTGATTTCGTCGCGCACACCACCGGCTACGTCGAGACGATCTTTCCCAAGGTCGCCGTGCTTGACCTGCCGTTCGTCTTCCGCGACGCGGCGACGGCCGAACGCGTGCTTGACGGCCCGATCGGCACCGAGCTGTTCGCGCCGTTTCCAGACCGCGGCGTCTATGGCCTTTGCTGGGGCCATTGGGGCTGGCGGCCGGTGTCGTCGACGCGCACCAAGCCGATGGTCGAGCCCGCCGACATGGCGGGGCTGAAGATACGCATTCAGCCCGGCGCGATCTATGCCGAGACCTACAAGCAGGTCGGCGCGGTACCGGTCGCGATCGACATTTCCGAGGTCTATGTCGCGATGTCGCAGGGCGCGGTGGAAGCGATCGAGACGCCGATGATCTCGATGGTCGCGAACAAGATGCAGGAAGTCGTCAAGGTTGTTAACGTAACGAATTTCGTCTACAACGCCGGCGCGCTGATGGTGAGCAAGCATCGGTTCGACAGCTTCACACCGCAGCAGCAGGAAGCGGTGCGCGCGGCCGCGCATGCCATGTCGGCCTATTGGCGCACCGATGTCGCCGCAGCGACCGAGACGGCGGCGAACACCATGAAGACGGCGGGCGTCAAGATCGCGCCCGTTGATCTCGATGGCTACGCCAAGGCGACGCGGCCAATTTACGACAAATTCCGCCCGGTGATCGGGCCGGAGCTGGTCGATCGGGTTCTGAAACAGACTGGCTTGGCCTGAGCCGCGTCGCGTGGTCACGCTGTCAGAGCACGCGCGGGTCGCGGCGGCGCCCGCGGGCTCCGTCCGCCTCGGGGTCCTGCGCGCGTGCGATGGCATCGACATCCTCGCCAAGGTGATCGCCGCGAGCGCGCTCTCCATCGAGCTGGTCATCATCCTGCTCGACGTCACGCGGCGTGAGTTCTTCCACACATCGTTCCTGTGGGCGGACGAGGCGTCGAAGCTGACGCTCTCGACCGTCGCCTTCATCGGCGGTGCCGCGGCCTATCGCGTCGGGCATCACACTTCGATCCGGCTCATTCTCGATCATCTGCCGCGACGGCTAACCACCATCGCGACTGCGACGCTCGAATGGGTGGTCGCGGTCGGCGCTTCGGTCGCGTGCTACCACGCGTTTACGCTGCTCGCGGGCGACTGGCCGGTGGTGACGCCGATCCTGCAAATCAGCACGGCCTGGATCGCGCTGCCGCTGCCGGTCGGCATGGCGATCATCGTGATCTTCGCGCTCGAACGCCTCGCGCTCCGCCACCCGCCCGGCATCGCGTTCACGACCGGCGTTTGCGTATGCGGCCTCGCGTTCGTGCTGACGAGTGTCAACCTGACCCCGATCTTCGGCGATGGGAGCCACCTCGCCCTCGTCACGATGATCGTGCTGTTCTTCGCGTCCGTCCTGTTTGGCCTGCCGGTCAGCTTCGCGATGCTGTTCGCGACGCTCACCTATCTGCAGGCGACCGACGCCGCACCGCTGATTGCCGTGCCGCAGAACATGGTGGACGGCACCGGCAACTTCATTCTGCTGGCGCTGCCGTTCTTCATTCTGGCCGGACTGATCATGGAGCGTGGCGGCATCAGCCTTCGGCTCGTGCGGTTCGCAATGGCGTTGGTCGGGCGGGCGCGCGGCGGGCTGCTGCAGGTGATCGTGCTGACGGTTTATCTCGTCAGCGGCATCTCCGGCTCAAAGATCGCGGATGTCGCTGCCGTCGGCTCGGTGATGCGGGGCGAGCTCGCGCGGCGCGGCTATCGGCCTGAGCAGGGGGCTGCCGTACTCGCCGCCTCGGCCGCAATGGCAGAAACCATTCCGCCGTCGATCGCGATGCTGGTGCTCGGTTCGGTCACGCCGATTTCGATCGGAACCTTGTTCGTCGCCGGCCTCATGCCAGCCGCCTTCATCGCGGCCTGCCTCATGCTTCTGATCTGGTTTCGCGCGCGCCGTGAGGCCGCGGCACCGTCGCCGATGGACGGCCACCGGCTCGCCGCCATTCCGTCCGCCATCCTGCCGCTCGCGATGCCCGTCGCGATGATCGCCGGCATCCGCTTCGGCGTCGCGACGCCGACGGAGGTTTCGACGTTCGCGGTCGTCTACGGGCTCGTGCTGTCGGTGCTGCTGTATCGCGCGCTTTCGGGGCGGCAGCTCCTGCGGCTGACGATGGAGGGGGTGACGACGGCGGGTATGGTGCTGTTCGTGCTGGCGTCGGCGCAGTCCTTCGCGTGGACACTGACGGCTGCCAACCTGCCGCAGCACCTCGTCGGCCTTCTCGACGTGGCGGGGCGGAGTCCGGCGATATTCCTGGTCGGCTCGATTGTGCTGCTGGTGCTGATCGGGACGCTGCTGGAGGGGTTGCCGGCGCTGATCATCCTGGCGCCGCTGCTCATGCCGATTGCGGCGCAGCTCGGGATCCATAACGTGCAGTATGCGGTGGTGTTGATCCTGGCGATGGGCGTCGGCGCATTCATGCCGCCGGTCGGCATCGGGTTCTACGTCGCGTGCTCGGTCGCCGGCAGCCGGGTTGAGGTGGCGGCGCGGGCGATGCTGCCGTTGCTGATTGTGCTGATCGCGGCGGTGGTGGCGATCGCCTTCGTGCCGGGGATCACGCTGGCGGTGCCGCGGTTGCTGGGCAGCGCGCTCTAAGGAAGAGCGCCCTCTCGAAACAGGGTGGAGGAACCCGGGCACGGACTCTTAACTTGGGTCTGTGCCCCACATCAGTCACCAATCGAGAACTTTTGCGAATACGGCCTCGCGCACCAATCGCATCACGGGAGATCATCGCCCCATGACCATCGACAGACGCGCCCTGCTGGGCGCCGCCGCCGCGATCGCGACTGCCCCCCTCTGCCGCCCGGCGCTCGCGCAGAAGCCACGACTTCGGTGTGGCGTCGGTCCGCTGCTGCCAAGCCCGACCGATACGATCAAGGCATACCGCCCGGTCTTCGCCTATCTCGCCGAACAACTCGGCGCCGATTTCGACCTGAAGGCAACGACCGATTGGGCCGGCATGGCGGTCGCTATGGGCTCGGGTCAGCTCGACGTCGCGTGGATGGGACCGTGGGGCTACATCATCGCCAACAACGCAACGGACTGCCAGGCGGTCGCCACCGTCACGTATGACGACAAGCCGGTCTACCACGCCATCATCGTCGCCAAACCGGACCTACGGGTGACGGACTTCCCTGGCAGCACGAAAGGGCGGTCAATCTCGTTCGCCGATGTCGGCTCGACCTCCGGGTGGCTCATTCCGACCTATTACGCGCGCCAGATCTGGAAGATCGACCCCGCGACGTTTTGGCAATATCGCGAGGGCGCGACGCATGCCGCGAACGAGATCGCCGTCGCCAACGGTCAGGTGGACATGGCGACGGATTTCGACCGCAACCGCACCGCGATGATCGAGGCCGGCACCATCAAGCCGGATGCGACGAAAATCATTTGGACGTCGGAGCCGCTGCCCAATGACGCGATCGTTTTGCCGAAGACCGCGTCGACCGACTTGATGGAGCATGTCCAGGCGGTGCTGACCGGCATCATGCCGGAACAGGCCGCGACGCTGCTGCCAAAGCACTACACCGGCTTCGTCCCCGCGACGCACGCCGCCTACAAACCGATCGAGGATGCCGGCCTCGCCGTCGGCAAGATCAAGCCCAAGCCCCGGCCCACGTGAGCGGCGGCGAGGCCGCCACCACCCCGGCGACGGCGACACGCACGTCGTCCCGGTTTTGGCTCGTCGCCAGCGCAGTCGTTGCGTTCTACGCCGTCTGCTGGCGCCTGGCGGAGGTCGATCTCGGGCAGCTCGCGACCGGGCTGCCGCGCCTCCTGCACTGGATGGCGCTGGCGTGGCCGCCCGACATCGAGGAGCTGCCGCTGTTCCTCGCCCGCACCGGCCAGACGATCGCGATGGCGGCGCTCGGGACAACGCTCGCGACGCTGCTAGCGCTGCCGATGGTCGTGCTGGCGAGCCGCAATATCACGCCGTTTCCGGTTCTCTACGGGCCGGCGCGGATGGTCCTGAACATACTCCGCAGCATCGATTCCATGGTGTTCGCGCTGCTGTTCGTGGCCGCCGTCGGCCTCGGGCCGTTCGCCGGCACGCTCGGGATTGCGCTGCACACCTGGGGCAGCGCCGCCAAGAATTTTTCAGACCACGTGGAGAACGCCGATCTCGGCCCGCTCGAGGCCGTCCGCTGCACCGGGGCCGGGCGGGTCACGGCCATCCGCTACGCGCTGGTGCCGGATCTGCTGCCGGTGCTGCTCTCCACCACGCTGTTCTGGTGGGAGTTCAACGTGCGGGCCTCTACCGTGCTCGGCGTCGTCGGTGCTGGCGGCATCGGTCAAGAGCTGAAGAACAGCATGGACCTGCTCAACTTCGCCCGGCTGTTCACGATCATCGCCGTGATCCTGATCGTCGTCGCGGCACTCGATCAGCTCTCCAACTGGCTCCGCCGCCGTCTGACATGACGCACAAGCCACTTCTCTCGGCGCGCGGTCTGACGACGCGGTTTGGTGAGCGCCCGGTGCTGCGGGACGTCGATCTCGACGCCGCTGCCGGCGAGCTCGTCGCCGTGCTCGGGCCGAGTGGCGCGGGCAAGACGACGTTGTTCCGCTGCCTGACCGGACTGCTCGCGCCGGATAGCGGCAGCGTCGCGGTCGAGGGTGTTTCGGCCGCATCGTTTCGCGGGCGGCAGCGGCGGCAGATCGGCGTCGTGTTTCAGCAGTTCAACCTGATCAAGCGGCGCACCGCGCTCGAGAACGTGCTGGCGGGGCGGCTCGGCTACGGTCCGGTGTGGCGCGGGTGGCTCGGGCGCTTCGGCGCGGCGGATCATCGTCTGGCGATGGACTGCCTCGATCGCGTGGGTCTCGCGGATCTAGCCGGGCAGCGCGCGTCGACGCTGTCCGGCGGTCAGCAGCAACGTGTCGCGATCGCACGCGCGCTGGCGCAGCAGCCGCGGCTGATCGTTGCGGATGAGCCGGTGGCGAGCCTCGACCCGGAATCGAGCGCCGGCATCCTCGACCTGCTGCGCGGCATCGCCCGGGCGGACGGACTCGCGGTGGTGTGCAGCCTGCATCAGGTCGGATACGCGCGCGACTATGCGAACCGGATCGTCGGGCTATCGCACGGAAGGGTCAGCGTCGATGTCGCCGCCGACGGCTTCGGCGCCGCCGTTTACGCCCGCGTCTATGCGGGTCCGGACGAAGCCGAGACATTGAGCATCAGCGACGCGACTGTGCCTCAACGATGGTCTTGACCGATACGCGAATAGCGGTAGGCAGCTCTGATGTTGGCGTTCAGGAACTGTCCTTTGGAAGCCGCCCG
Source organism: uncultured Acetobacteraceae bacterium (assembly GCA_964434035.1). GTDB lineage: Bacteria > Pseudomonadota > Alphaproteobacteria > Acetobacterales > Acetobacteraceae > CAYSTX01. Next base: position 1,738 of record CAYSTX010000022.1, on the reverse strand, counting down.
CTTAAAGTCATCGAACAACGCCGGTCCAACGCCGTAGTATTGGTACACGGTACCGCTGACAAATTCGACTTCTAGCGTTTGTGTCGCCTCATCGTAACCGGCCGAAGCGATACTTGTGGAAGCGACAGGATCGCGCCTCATTTTGCCAACTCGATCTCGGGCCCGGACGCGGGGCGAGCGTCTGTGCGGACAGCGCGCGCAGCGTCAGTGGCGCATGAGCACCGGCACATCGGCGTGGGCCAGCATATAGTTGGTGACGCCACCCAGGATGAGTTCGCGCAACGGGCTGTGGGCGTATGCGCCCATCACCAGCAGATCCACCGATAACCGGTGTGCCGTGTCCAGCAGGATCTTGCCGAACGGGACGGACCCGATCGGCAGCACATGCAGATCCGCGCGGATGCCGTGCTCCATGAGAATCCGGGGCATAACCGGGGCTTCCGCGCTTTCCCGGACCCCTACCAGCACGTGGACCTGCTCGGCACCTGCCAAGCAGCGTAACGCCGGGACCACTGTCCTCGCCGCGCGCTTCTCGTCCCTCCAGGCGATGGCGACGCAACGGCCGAGTGACGTGATCGGGTGCGGCGGCACCATGAGAACCGGCCGATCGGTGCCAAACAGCGCGGCCCGGAACGCCTGCCTGCCCGGCCTGTCGTCCTTCGCGGGCTGTCCGGCCACGATTATGTCGGCGCGACTGCCTCTCTCCCCGATAATGCCCGCAACGCTTCCCTCGGCTTCGACCCAGTGGGCCCCTTTCGTATCGATTGCCCATCGACTGAAGACGGACTCTAGTGCCGCCATCCGTTCCTGCTCTCGCTCCTTCGCTTCGAGAACGGAGTGTGTGTCGTCGATCAACATGTCCGCAGCCAACCCGATAACGTGGGCCGGCTCACGAATTGCGAGGACGTTTATGCGCGAGGTGCCGACGAGGGCCGCAAGACGCGCGGCGACGTCGAGCGTAGGGCCCGCCCGGTCGGGGCGGTTCAGCACAACCAGAATGACGTCTGCCATGCTCGCCACCCCCTCAATGACGCATGAAGACCGGCAGATCGGCATGAGCGAGCATGTAACGCGTCACGCCACCGAGAATCATTCTGCGGACCGGGTGGTGGGCGAAGGCGCCGACAACCAGCATGTCGCAGGCAAGCTGGTGCGCCTTGGCGAGCAGGACTTCGCCGAACGAATCCTGTTCGGTGACGGGGAGAACGTGCAATTCGGCCTTGATGCCGTGCTCCTCGATGATGTCCGGGAGGCGCGGCGCGATCGCCCCCGGCCGCGCGCCCGCGAGGACATCGATATGCTCGGCACGTCCGAGCCAGCGCAGGGCGGCCAGCACGGCCTTTGATGTACGACCATCGTCCCGCCAGGCGATTGCCACGCGGCGCCCGAACGAGGATGGCAGCCACTCGGGTGGAACGACGAGCACGGGCCTGTCGGTGTCGAAAAGCGCCGCGTGGATCGCCTGCCGCTCCGGTTCGACGTAACGCTGCGAGGGCCGCTTCAGCACCACGAAATCGACCCGCCGTCCCCACTCGCCGACGACCTGCTCGGCCCGCCCCTCGACGTCGAACCATTCCGTGGCCAAGGACTGCTGCTCCGCCGTCGCCGCCCAGACATCGAATATTGCCTTCAGCGCGGCAGTTCGGCGTCGTTCCTCATCGCGAATACGGATCTCGGCTGTCCGGGTCAGGATTTCTTCGGTCGGCATGATCGTTTCGATGGGCGGCCTGCGGACGGC
>CAYSTX010000021.1:0-25468 GCA_964434035.1 uncultured Acetobacteraceae bacterium | reverse complement strand
ATGTTGCCCGCGCCGACTAAGCCCACACGCCTCACTGCCGCCCCCGAACATTATGCTTCGACGCACCAGCGTCGGCGCCTACCTAGACGCGCAACGCGCCGATCTCAACAGGGTTTAACCGCACGTCACGCGAACGGCGATTGGAAACGACGGCGGCTTGGTACACGGTTCGGCCGCGAACAGCAGGAATGAAGTGAACATGACGATTGGACGACAAACGGTGCGCTCGCTGGCGATGTTGTCGGTGGCGGTTCTTCTCGGTGACTGCAGCACCATCGCCGAGGCGCGAACGATCGCCGTGGGGCCGACCCACTCGATGAAGATGCCGAGCGAGGCCGCCGCGGTCGTCGGCACCGGCGATACGGTCACGATCGACCCCGGAACCTATTTCGATTGCGCCGTCTGGCGGGCGAGCAACGTTACCGTGCGCGGCACCGGGCCGGGCGTGATAATCACCGACAAGACGTGCGCCGGCAAAGGCATCTTCGTCACCGACGGTAATGACATCACGATCGAGAACCTGACGCTCACGCGCGCGCGGGTACCGGATGCGAACGGGGCGGGGATCCGTGCCGAGGGCCGCAATCTGACGGTCAACAACGTTCGTTTCATCAACAATGAGAACGGCATTCTCGCCAACGGCCAACCCGAAGGAACGATCCGGATCACCCGCAGCACGTTCGAGCAGAACGGAAAGTGCGACGGCAGCTGCGCGCACGGCATCTATGTCGGGCCGCTGCGACTGCTCCGGATCGAGAACTCGCGCTTCTTCAACCAGCATGTTGGCCACCATATCAAGTCGCGCGCCGCGCGTACCGAGGTGATCAACGATACGATCGAAGACGGCCCGGATGGTACCGCGAGCTACCTCGTTGAGGTGCCGATCGGCGGGAGCTTGCTGGTGCAGGGCTGCACGCTGGAAAAGGGCCCGCAGGCGGAGAATCACTCCGCTGCGATCGTGATTGGAAGCGAGGGCGTGACGCAGCCGACGCCTGAGCTGATCATTCGCGACAACACGTTCCGCAACGACCTGCCGATGCGGACCGACTTCGTCCACAACCTGTCGGCAACGCCCGCGCAGCTGATCGGTAACCGCCTCACGGGTCAAGTGCGGCCGATCGAAGGTGACGGGACCGTCCGTTAGACGACAACCGCGACCGCCGCCGGGCTCACTTGGAGACGGAGAGCGTCTCCGCCCGGCCGGCGAGGGCCGCGGCGGAGCGGTCGAGGTAGGCGGTCAAGGCTTGCCCCGCACCGCGCCGTGTCGGTCCAGCAGGATCGGATTGCAGCGATATGGCCATCAGCACCGGGGCATAGGAGCCGCCCCCCAGACTGTTGCGGGCCTGCGCGATGCGTCCAGCGAGGTCGGTGCGAGCCGGCTTGCCGTTGATCCAGAGCGCCGACGCTATCGCATGATCGCTATCCTCGGCCTCGGTCAGCAGCCATTGGCCGTCGGATGCGTTCGGCAGCGACACCCAGTGCATGTCGGCTTCGTCCGTCTGTAGGCTGCTGGTGATGCGCCGTTCGGCCTCGACCACCAAACTCGGGCTCGCCATCGGAGAGAGCACGACGACCTGCAGCGCGATTCGTCCGTCGTCACAGAGATAGCGGCGCAGCACGCCCGGGAAATCGGTGTTGCGGTACGCAAGCGTCTGTTCCGCGCTCGGGTCGGGGGCGGCAGAGCAACCGGCGTCGGCCATAGCGCCCGACGGGATCGACAGCGGCACATTGGCGCTGCGGTTGTCGAGGAGCCCTGCCGTCGACGGGCCCGCGAGACCAAGCGCCAGCACCGCGAGCACGGCAACCGTCGGCGCGAGGCGCGGGTCAATCTTCGGCGACCGTGACCGTGGCAGCGTTGGCGATCCGAGCGGGATCGGTCCGCGATCCTGCCGGAACGGCAGGCCGGCGAGGGTCAGCAGAAGAATGACGAGCGAAAAGAAGATCCAGCCATACAGGATGTGATCGGTCGCGGCCGCCTGCGCGCTGCCGAGCTGATGACCGAGTGCGACGATGCCGAGTGCCCGAAACCCGTTGGCGATGATCGGCACGATGATTGAGACGCCGATGAACGCGATGCGCCGCCAGCTCGAGCGGTAGATCAGGAAAGCATACAGCGTCCCGAACGCGATGGAGGCGATGAGGAAGCGCAGACCGGCGCATGCCTCCGCCACGTAAAACGTGCCTTCGGGAATCTGGATCGTGTAGCCGTCGGTGTAGTTCGGGATGTTCAGCAGATCGAGGCCGATCGCGGTGAACCGGGCTGTGAAATCCTGCAGCTTCGGGGTGATAAACGCGCCGAACGGAACGAGGAAGTAGAGGTACACAAGCGGCGCCGCGAACGCCTTGCAGAAACGCCAGCCGAGTGTGGCGACAAACAGGATCTCGACCAGCGTCATCAGGGCGAGCTGCCGTCCCTCCATGATGCCAACGCGTTCGGCAGCGAGCCATGCAAAGCCGATCGGTAAGGCAAGCAGGGCGATGATCGGCATCGGCTGGATCGGCGTGACGGCGAGGCGCGCCCGACGTTCCCACGCGAGGAACAGCGCGATCGGCAGGATCATGAAACAATGATTATAGGCCGTCGATTCCGACCAGACCTGCGTCGCCGCCGTGATTTCCTGGGTGAACAGCAGGCCGAGCGCCAGCAGACCAAGGCCCAAGGCGACCAAAATGCCGCGGCGACCGTGAACGAGCTCCATCGAACCCGAGGGCGCGAGCGTCTGCGTGCTCATGAAAATATCCCCCCTGATTCGAAACCGCGATCGCCTGCGATGGCCCGGATTGATCGGTCTCTGTCCCCTGGCCTGTCAAGCAAAGCGGGGCGGGGTGACGGGATCGTCACCTGAGTGGCATCAGCCGATCCCACGCACGATCCTCGGGCCAATCAGGTTTGCAACTGACACGGGCAGGCGTTTCCAGGCACGAATGAAAAGCGCGTATTTTGGATTGAGCGGATTGTGTTCCGGGATCGGCGTGCCCGGGGTCAGATAATAACGATAATGTAGCGGTTCCGGCTCGAAGCCCCAGTTCTTCTTGAACGAGAACGCCCCCGTTCCCGCCTTGCTGCGGCCGAAATCAAACAGGCGCGCGCCGCTTGCGGCATGCCGCCGCATGACTTCCCAGTACATGAAATCGTTACCTGCCCGATCCCGCGCAATCGCACGGCCGCCGCCGTAATACGGCAGCACCTGATCGCGAAATGTGAAGTTCATCACCGACGCGACCGCCGTCTCGCCGTCGAGGATGGTGACGACGTCCGTGCTGTCGGCGAACACCGACATGAGCAGCCGGAAATACCGCCGCGAAAACACGGGCGTGCCGAGATTGCGGACGCTCTCGGCATAGATCGCGTGCAACCGGTCCGTGTCGCGATCGAGAACTGATATCAACCCGTTCTGAATACCCTTTCGCACCATCGCCCGCTGCTTGCGCGGGATCGCCTTGAGGTTCGCCTCGTCGTCGCCTGTGATCGCCCGGCGGAAGCTGACGTAGAGGTCGGATTTGGTTGGCCAGTCGCAGTCCGGCTGCGGATGCCGCGCGCGGAATTCGAGTGCACTGACGCGGCAGCTTTTCATCAGGCCGATCGCGTGTTCGGTGAGTGCCTGTTGGGCTTCCTGGCTCGCCGCAAGCGGTCCGCCCTCGACGCAGAAGGGGGTGGAGACGAGCGCGGAGCCGAACACAGCCGAACGCATGTGCACGAGCGGCAGAATGCCAACGACCGCGCCGTCCTGCTCGGCCATGGCGTAAAGCGGGCGCTGTCCGAACGCGCGCTCAATCACAGTCGCCCAGCCCGCGCGATGAAAGAAAGTCGCGTCAGGATGCGCCGCGACAAAGCTCTCCCAGGCCGGGACGCGGTCTTCCGTCAGCGCAACGACGCGCACGCCCATCAGGCGGCAACCGCCGCCATCGGGGGTGCGAGGACGGCGTCGAAAGCCCGGTCGATGCGGTCCCACCGAAAATCCGCGAGCAGCCGGTCGAGACGCGGCTCGGTGTGGGACAAGTTGACAGTGTGGCGGAAGCGGGCGAGGGGGCGCGCGGCAGCGACCCGCGGCTGTCCGGGATCGACCTCCCAGGGATGGATGTAGAAAATCCCGGGCTGCCCCTCGGTCCGGTTGAAGCGGGCGAGGCCGCGCCGGAACACCGTGTAGGGCAACAGCCGGAAATAGCCGCCGCCTGAGCATGGCAGGTTGTGCCCGAGCGCCCGCACCGTCGTCATCGGCAGCTCCCACAGCCGGCCCGATCCGGCGCGATACGGCAGCCGCGGCGCGTCCGGCGCGCCGTAGGTGTCGTGGCGGACGGGATAGACGCTGGAACTGTAGGTGTACCCCTGGTCGGCCAGCACATCGAAGGCCCACGGGTTTTTCGGTCCGATCGAGAAGGTCGCGGCCCGATATCCACGCACCTCCGTCCCCCCGATGTCTTCGAGCAAAAGCCGCGCGCGGCGTACGTCCGCGGCGAAGGTCGGCGGGTCCTGCGCGTCGGCGCGCGTGTGGTCCCAGCCGTGGCTGGCGAGTTCATGCCCCGCCGCGACGATCCGCCGCACCAGCGCCGGGTGCCGCTCGGCGACCCAGCCGAGGGTGAAGAACGTGCCATGCGCTCCGTGGCGCGCGAACTGCTCGAGCAGCCGGTCCGTGCTCGCTTCGACCCGCCGCTCGAAGCTGTCCCATGTGTCGCGGGCGATCACGTCCATGAAGGCGGCGACCTGGAAATAATCCTCGACATCGACTGTCAGCGCGTTCCGTATCGGCGCCGCGCTCATCGCGGCAGCTCCATAACCGTGCCGAGCAGTTCGAGCAGGCGGCGGAAAATCCGGTCCTGCCGCGCCGCCGTCTGTTCGAGCGCATCGACGCGGCGGTAGAGCTCGCTCGCCCCGTTCTGCCCCATCGGCGCCGTCGCGGCCCCCGCTGTATGGTGGCCGCCGGACCCGTTGAGCCCCGTAACGTGGATCCCGGTGCTGAGCCCGGCGCCGAGGTCGTGGTCGAGCTCGGCCGCGGTTTGCTCGACCATCTCGCCCGTCACCGTCTCGGCCGCCTCGAGCGCGCAGTAGAGCAGCACGCGCGAGCAGAGTGTGTTGATCCGGCGCGGGATGCCGCCAGTGCGGCGGTGGACGGCGGCGAAAGACGCCGCGGTCCAGGTCGGACGGCCGCTTTCCGGCCCGGCCCAGCCGACCATGCGCAAACGGTGCTGAATGTAGGCGCTTGTCTCGCCCTCGGTCAGCGGACCGAGATGGTAGGAGGCAAGTACCCGCTGTCGTAGCTGATCGAGATCGGGGCTCGCGAGCGTGCGGCGGAACTGCGGCTGCCCGAGCAGGATCGTCTGCAGGGACGCGCGGCCGTCGGTCGTCAGGTTGGACAGCATCCGCAGCTCTTCGAGCGCCGCGATCGAGAGGCTCTGCACCTCATCGACGACCAGCAGCGAGCGGCGGCCCGCGTCACGGTTGGCGCGAAACGCCTGTTCCAGCCGGCGCAGGATCTGCGCCTTGTCGCCGTCGTTCGTCACGCCGAAGCCCGCCGCGACCAGCCGCAGAAGGTCGTCGCCCGAGACCTGCGTCGTGACAACGCGGGCGATGACGTAGGTTGCGCGGTCGAGCTGGCTCCACAGCTGTTCCACCAGCGTCGTCTTGCCCGCGCCCACCTCGCCGGTGATGACGACGAACCCTTCCTCCTGCGCCAAGCCATAGACGAGGTGCGCACTCGCCCGGCTGTGGCCGCTACTGCCGAAATAGAAACGGCTGTCCGGCGTCAGGTGGAACGGTAGGCCAGTAAAACCGAAGTGTTCTGCGTACATCGGGCTCGCGTTTATGTGGGCAGGCGGTCGGCGGCCGGTCAGAAATGCTTCGTAATTCCGATCAGGAAAATGTTCTGCGCGTACGTCTGGCCCGGAAAGTTCGAGCGCCGGTCGGAATACGTGTACTGTATAATGCCGCTAAGCGTATCGGTGAACGCCTGGGTCAGCGAGGCCTGAACCGACGTGAAGTGCTGATTGGTTTGGCCGAAGCCCCCCACCGAGCCGAAATTCTGCTCGCCATACCCGACATAGACGTTTGACTGGATGTCCCGCGACAAATCGTGGGTCCAGGTCACGCCGCCGTTCCAGTTGTCGTTGCTGCCGGTAAAGAACGCGTTCGTCGCGGGCGTCGTGCTCGTCGCGACCTGCGCTTGCTGCTGGTAGATGAATTGCAAGGAAATCGTGTCGCGGTCGAACGCGGTCGATATGCTCGAGGTGAGCGTGCGGTTTCGGTACAGCGTGTTGTTGCCGTTGTTCACGATACCCGGGTTCGTGATGAAAATCGGCGCGCCCGTCGCTGGATCGATCGTGTTACCAAAGGCGTCGATCGTTGAGCTTCCGACCGCCGCCTGGATCTGCTGCAGGTCAGTTCCGAGGCCGGTCGTGTACGAGGCATAGAAGCGGGTGCGCGCGGTGATCGGGTAGGCGATGTCGGCGAAGAATGACTCGAACCCGTATTTCCGTCCGTAGCCCAGCGTTACCGTGCTCTCCGCCGTCGGCGTCAGAGTGACACCGACGGCCCAAATCCCGTCATCGAGCCGAAAGGGTGGCGTGCCGCTGTAGCGGATGTTTTCGTATCCAAGTTCGCCAAAGACGGTGATTTGCCGCGTGATCGCGTAGCCGAGGTCGTTGGTTGCGAAGTAGGTCTGCGAGTTGTTCGCGACCCCGTTGCCCTCGGTCTGCGAGCCGGTCAGCAGGACGCGGTCATGGATGCGGCCGAAATCCTCGCCGGTGTCGAACTGCGCGCTCTCCGACGTGGTCAGGAGGTGCGAGTTGAACTTGCCGTTAGTCCCGACCCTTCCGAATGGATTGAGTTGCGGGTTGGCGTTGAGGAAGGCGGCCTGGTTTGTCTCTCCCTGGCTGGACGCCGCTTCGAGCGACGTGCCGAGGCGGAGCGTGCCGAAGCCGCCAAAACGGTGCACGTAGTAGGGGGTGATCGCGCCGTCATAGGTCTGCGTCAGGTTCTGCTTGCCCTGACCGGCGACGTTCTGATTGCTGAACCCGCCGGGACTTGCGAACCCGCCCGAGCCGATCGGCAAGCCGCCGAGCGTCGGCGTCACCGCCGCATAGCCACGCAGGTTCACGTAAAACGCATTCTCGATCACGGTGATGAGTGCGTTGCCGTTCGCGTTCTGCGCGATGAAATTCTGGCTGCTGTGCTGCGCATAGATTGCGGCGGACGGCGCGTAATCGAGCGTGCCTTGGATGCGGCTGGTCTGGCCCGACAGGTTGAAGCCGGGCGTGATGTAGGTAATCGCGTCGGCCCGCTTGCCATGGTCGGTCAGAAAGACGTTGTCGTTGAACGCCTCGCTGATGCTGATGCGCGGCGTGAAGACGACGCCGCTGCTGAGGGGCACGCCGACGGCCTGGCCGGTCGGGCCGCCGCCGATCGGCTGGATCTGGTGGCTGAAATCGGGTGGCGCGACCGGTGTCGTGCCGAGGCCGCCGCCCGGCGTGCCGCCGATGCCGCCGCCGAGACCGCCGCGCGGCCCGATGCCGAAGCCCCCGCCCGCGCCGGGTGGCGTCGGCGGCGCCCCAGGCAAGGAGACCGCGCCGCCGCCCGAAGTCGAACTGGTTGCGTTGCCGCTCGACGTCGCGGCGCTGCCGCCGGACGGCGAGGTCGACGCATCGCCGGTCGAATCGGCAGCGTGGGCGAACGGCCCGAAGGTCAGGCCAATCAGGAGAGCGGGCAGAACGACCGCGCCCGCGCGCCCCACTCCCCGCTGGCGGTAAGAAACGTCTTCGCGTTGATCGGTGCCGGCGCCGGACATTGGAGGTTTCAGGCCGCCGAGTAGCCGTACGACGACGCGTAGGCGCCGAAACCGTGACGCTGAACATGCTGCACCTTGTTCAGGAGCAGCATGATGCTGGGGCAGGACTGGATCAGGTCCAGCGCCGCCTCGACTTCGGGTCGCTGTGTCCGTTCGGCCTCGACCACCAGCAGTATCTGACCGACAATCGGCGCGAGCATGCTCGGGTCGCTGCTGGAGAGACAGGGGGCCGCGTCGAGGATGACGACGCGGTCGGCGAAGCGTCGGCCAAGCTCCCGGATGACGCGGCTCATCTGGCGCGTGGCGAACAGCTCGCCGGACCGCTCGGTCGGGTTGCCGATCGGCAGGATGCGGAGCTTCTCGAGCGCCGTTGGGACCATGAACATCGCCGGGTTCGCGTCCGGCTGCAGCGCGAGGTCGAGCAGCCCCGGCCGGTTCTGCAGTCCGAGAAGGGCGCCGAGGGAACCAGCCTTGCTGTCGACATCAACCAGCAGGACGTCGCGGTCCTGCTGGCGGGCGATGCTGGCTGCGAGGTTGAGCGACGTGAAGCTCTTGCCCTCGCCGGGGCGCGCGCTCGTGACCATGACGAGATTGCCGTGCCCGATCCCGTGCTGTCCCGGCTCCGGCGCGAAGGCGGCGCGCAGAACCTGGCTTTGCACGAGGCGCAGTTCTTCCGATAGCCGCGAGCGTGTGTGGCGGAGGTCGATCATGCCAGCCGCCTCCATCGTTGGTACATCGATCGTCGGCACGCGGGCCGGCACGGCGGAGGACGGATTGACCGGCGCGGTCGCCGACGGCCGCATTGGCAGCACCGGATCGTCGTCCGTCGCGTCGGTCAACGGCACCGCCAGCGGGAGATCCTCGACCTCGTCGGGCAGGTGCAAGCCCGTCTCGTTCCCTGGCGGCGGCAGGTCGCGGTCCGCAAAGTCGGCCGATGGCGGGGCCGCGCCGTTCGGCACTGGCGGATCGAAAGCGACCGGCGACGCGGCCGGGTCCCGCGCGAGGAGGCTCGCCGCCGAAGGGTCGAGCGCGCCGGCACGCCGCAGCCGCTCCGCGGCCCGCTCGACGAGGTGGGACGGGTCGGTCATCCGAGGGCCGGAACCAGATGCAGGGTGCGTGCGATGAGACCGCCATAGATCGCGCCGAGCAGGACGAACCCGACCCCGACGGCGAATATAGTGCCGTAACGTCGCTGGTTCGCCGCCGCGGCGACCATGGACAACCCCCCGAGCACCGGCAGGCCGAGCGACCGGAGGTCGTCAATCGAGCGGAACGAGCGATCGAACTGCGCCAGCAGGACCGCGAGGCCGAGACCGCCGCCGATGCCGGCGATAAACACGCCGCTCAGCAGCAGGAGACGGTTCGGGCCGACCGGGATCTTCGAGATCTGCGGCGGATCAACAACTTGCAGCTTGACTTTGTCGGCCTGCGTATCCGCCGCCTGCGCGATGTTAGCCTCCTCGCGACGGGCCAGAAGCTGCTCGTAGTTGTGACGCAGCACGCTGTAGTCGCGGTCGAGGTTCTTGTATTCGGCCTCGAGCTCCGGCTCCTGCCGCACGATCCCTTCGAGCCGGGCCTGCTCGCTCTTCGCCTCGGCCACCTGACGGGTCAGCGACGCAACGACGCCCTCGGCGTCAACGAGCCGGACCTTCAGGTCATCGAACAGGTGGTTGGGCGCCGAGCGCGCCGGCCGTCCGGCCACGGCGCCGCCCGCCGACGGATTCGCCTTCAGCGCCGCGATCAGACCCTTGAGCGCGATCACGTCGGGATGATTGTCCGTATCATGCAGCCGCGCCTCGACCAGTTGGCGCTGCAGGTCGGCAAGCCGGGACGATCCGCCGCCCGCCTCAGCCGGGTCGGTAACGACCGTGGGCGGCGTGCTCGCCAGTTCCTGCTTGATCCAATCGCGCTTACCGACAGCATCCTTCAGTTGTCCTGTGAGCTCGGCCACCTTGCCGCGCGCGGACTCGAGCCTCTGCGCAACGCCTCCCGTCTCCACCCCGCCGGTCCCCGAAACCTCGGGCAGCAGCTCGACGAACTTGGCCTGGAAGTCGGCGCGCCGGCGCTCTGCCTCCCGGAGCTGCGTCTCATACAAGCTGATCTGTCGCTGCAAGAACAGACGAGCATTCGCCATGTCGGTCCGGTTCGTGCCAGTGGCGCTTTCGACGAAAATGGTCAGCAACTGCTGAACAACATCATAGGCAAGCCGCGGGTTTGTGTTCCGATACTCGATCGTGAACAGGTTCCGGTCCTGCGCCACGACGCGAATAGCGGTCGTGAGGTTTGTTACGAGCCGCTGCCGATCGGTCTCGTCTCGGACCTGCAAGTCGAGATCCGTCTTCGAGATCAGCTTGTCCATGTTCGGGCGGCTCAGCAGCGTCCGCTGCAGGATCTCGAGCTGGCTTGCCGGCTGCGTGTCGGCGGCGATGCCCTTCAGCAGGGGCGTTAACACTGCGTCCGCATCGACATAGAGCCGGGCGGTCGACTGATAGACGTTCGGGATCAGCATGACGCCGACCCACCCAAGCCCGCAGATAGCCCATGCGGCGGCCAATGCGAGCCAACGGTGCCGCCATGCGGCCTTGAGGTTCGCCTGGATAAGCCTCTGGATTTCGTCCATCCCGGATCAGAACCAGGTCTGAGGAATGATCAAAGTATCGCCTGGCTGCATTTCGACATTCTGAGATACATCGCCGTCTTTAATAAGGTCGCCCAGATGCACCGGGATCGTCGTCGACCCGCCATTCGGCGTCCGGCGAACGATGACGGCCCGGTTGCCGGCGGCGAACCGGGTCAGGCCCTTGGTCGCGATCATAACGTCAAGAAGGGTCATGTGCTGCCGATAGGCGAGGGCCGCCGGCTCGGCCGCCTCGCCGATGACGCGGACTTGACGGTCCAGCGGCCCGACGAAGGACTTCACAATGACCGTCACCTGAGGGTCACGGACATACTTCTTTAGCCTGTCTTCCAATTCGCGAGCGAGTTGCATCGCGGTCTTACCAGAAGCGACAACATCCTCGATCAACGGCACCGAAATCCGCCCGTCCGGCCGCACGGTCACGTCCTGCAGTGAAAGCTCGGGCGAACGGTAGACGAACACGTTCAAGTCATCGCCCGGTCCGATGACGTAAAGACTGGAGTCCCTGGCGGAAGGCCCCGCCGCGGCGGTTGCGATCGTCGGATCGACGCTCGCCGTATTGCCGCCAACTTGCCCCGAGCAGGCCGCCACCGACGCGGCGAGCGCTAGGGCAAGTAGAGGCTGCCCGGCCTGCCTGCGCCGGCGGGTCCATTTCGAGTGTTGCGCACCCGCGATGTTTTCAGTCGCACCGAATGTCATGCCGGCCACCGCCAACCCCCCGCTTGCTCCCGTGGAGCGACTAAGTCGAAACCGGTCCACAACCATCACGAGCCTTACGAACATTGCCATGCCCGTGGTAGGCGCGGAAGGAATCGAACCAACACCTCTGCCATGTAAAGGCAGTGCTCTACCACTGAGCTACGCGCCTCCAAGCACGAAGTGGCACGACGACATTCGCCGGTCTTCGATCTGCTGCGAGATACCACTGCAAAACCCCATAATCAACGGTTAACAACTCGCAACCGGGCGTTTCGTTCCGTTCGGTGCAGCACTGTTGTCTTGACGTCTTCGCGCGGAACAAGACACAAGAGGGTGACGGGGCGCGGTACTGCGCGTACTCCGGCGAAGAGCCCCGTCCATATCGGTGACGATATGTCTGATCGACCGTCGCGTGGCCGCCGCATTTCGGCCGCGATGACGGTTTTCGGTGCTTTCCGGAGAGAAGCGGACTCGCGGGGGCGGGTTCGCGAGCCGACGGGGGATGGTGGGATGACCAGGATTTTCGGGCATTACGTTTCGCTCGAGATGGCCGGACTCTTCCTCCTCGATCTCGTTTTGTCATATTTTGTCATCCGCGAAATGCTGCCGCCGCTCGATCTTGTGAGCGGCGTGGGCACGGCCTGGGTTGCCGGCGTCGAATTCGCGGTGGCGCTCGCTGGAACGATTGGCGCGACCGCGCTGACGATCGGGCTGTATCGGCCTGAGGTCTGCCTCGATTGGCGCCGTCTGCTGATTAATGCCGCGATCGCCGGCGTGCTGGCTTTTCCCGCCGCTCTCATCGTGGGCGTCATCTTCAACATTTCGTTGAGCCACGCATTCCTCGTCTGGCTCATCGAGGTTCTCGTCGCCTGGGTCGGCTGCCTCGTGCTGCTGCGCTGGGGCTTCCGCATGGCGACGCGGCAGGACGCGTTGGTGCGGCGAGTGCTCGTGCTCGGCAGCGGCGCGCGCGCGAATCGGGCGGCCGGGATGGTTCGCTCCCAGCGTGGACGCTTCTTTCAGCTCGCCGGCCTCGGCAGCACGGTGGATGAGGCGCTGGCCGAAGCAGGCGCGCCGCCGCCGCCCGCCGCCACGGTGGACGGCCCGACACTCTATTCGGCGTTACGAGCCCGTAATATTTGGGGAGTCGTTATTGCCTCGGACGGACCGGACGCGCCGCCGTTGACCGCCCTGCTGCACTGCAAACTGCGTGGTATTCGGGTTGTTGACGACGTTGGCTTCTGGGAACAGCATCTCGGCCGCGTCGATCTCGACAACGTGGATGCGCGCTGGTTCCTCGCCGCCGACGGGTTCAGTAGCGGCTGGCTCTCGAATGCGGTCAAGCGCCTGAGCGACATCGTCGTCAGCCTGGCCATTCTGCTGCTGACGCTGCCGCTCATGCTCCTGACGGCGTTGGTGATCAAGCTCGACAGTCCGGGTCCGGTCTTCTATCGCCAGCAGCGTGTAGGGCTGCATGGGCGGCCGTTTACGGTGCTCAAGTTTCGCAGCATGACTGTGAACGCGGAGACGGCCGGGCGCGCCGTGTGGGCGCAACGCAAGGACCCGCGTGTCACCCGCGTCGGCGGCTTCATGCGGCTCACCCGCATCGACGAACTGCCGCAGCTCCTGAATGTGCTGCAGGGCGCGATGAGCTTCATCGGACCGCGCCCCGAACGGCCGCATTTCGTCGAGCAACTGGCGGAGGTCATTCCGTTCTACGCCGAGCGCAGCACGGTCAAGCCGGGCATCACCGGCTGGGCGCAGGTCAATTACCCCTACGGCGCGTCGGTCGAGGATGCGCGGGAGAAACTCTCCTACGACCTCTATTACGTTAAGAACCGCAGCGTCTTCCTCGATTTGCTGATCCTGCTCGCGACCGTGCGCGTGATTCTGTTTCAGGAGGGCGCACGCTAACCATGGAGTTTCCCGCCGTCGCCGTACTGCACGGGGTCTGCGGTGCCGTCTACGCGGTCCTGACGGCGCTGCTGCTGCTGCGGCGCCGGGCGAATTTCACGGGTCTCCTGCTGGCGGGCGCGGCGGCGATGACCGCCGTTTGGGCCGTCGCTGTCGCGGTGAGCTGGAGCGAGCCGTATTCGCCGGTGCTGGAAGGACTCGCGCTTTTGCGCGGGGTCGCTTGGTTTATCTTCATCGTCCATCTCTGCCGGCGCTCCGTCGAATCCGTTCGGCAATTGACGCCGATTTTCACGACGATCGCACTGCTTGCGCTGCTGCTAATGGTCGCGATGCCTGTGACGGAGGCGATGGCGCATCAGATCGAGCCGGCGTGGTCGGTGCTGATGGGCGCCCGTATCGGGATCGCGGTCTGCAACATCCTTTTGATCGAAAACCTGTACCGGAATACGCCAACCGAACTGCGCTGGCACGTCAATCTGTTGTGCATCGGGTTGGGCGCGCTGTTCCTATATGACCTGCTCCTCTACTCAGACGCCGTTCTGTTCCATCGTGTATCGGACGTTCTGTATGCGGGGAGGGCCAGCGTGTCGGTGCTCGCGGCCCCGCTGATCGCGGTCGCGGCCGCGCGGAACCGGCGCTGGAACATCGACATCCATGTCTCCCGCACGGCCGTCTTTCACAGCGCCACGCTGGTTGCGAGCGGCATCTTTCTGCTCGCGCTGGCCGCAACCGGCGAGGTGTTCCGAGCGAGCGGCGCCGCCTGGGGGGCGGTCGCGGAGTCGACGCTGATTTTCGCCGGCCTGCTGACGGTCGCGGTGTTTGTCACGTCCACCACGATGCGGTCGCGGCTGCGAGTGCTGTTCGTCGACAACTTTTTCACGCACCGCTATGATTACCGGCAGGAATGGGCGCGCTGCATCGCCACTTTGTCGTCCGGCGATCCGATGGTTGGCGGCGCGTTTCAGAGCCGGGCGATCCGCGCCGTCGCCGACGTGGTCGACAGTCCGGGCGGCGCGATCTTTGTCCGCGATCCGGATGGCGCGGTGTTTCAATGGGCCGGTTCGTGGAACGTGCCCGCCGTCAGCACGCCGATTTCGTCCGATGATCCGGTCGTCGCCGCGTTCGGCGTCGAGGGGCAGATCGTGCCGTTCAACGACCCGGGCGTACCGGCACCGACTGGCGCCGACTGGCGTGGAGAGCTGCCGCTTTTGTGGCTTGCGGTGCCGCTCTGCCACGTCGGACAGCTGATCGGTTTCGTGGCTCTGGTGCCGCCGCGCGCCCCGTTCAAGCTCGATAACGAAGTGTTTTCTGTGCTGCGGATCATCGGGCAGGAGGTCGCGATCCAGGTCGCCGAGCGCCGAGCGCGGCTGCGTATCGCGCAGACGAAGCAACTCGAGGAATACGGCAAGCGTTTTGCCTTCGTCATCCACGACATCAAGAATGTGTCCGGTCAGCTCTCCATGTTGCTTTCGAACGCGGAGCTGCATGCGGGCAACCCGGAGTTCCAGCGCGACATGCTGGCGACCGTGCGGGCCTCGGTGAGCCGCATCACCAACCTCCTCGGCAAGCTGCAGGCCCGCGACAATGCACCCGCGACGCGTCTGGTGATGCCGATCGAGCGCATCCGCATCGTCGCAGAGCAGGTGCGTGCCCGATACGGCGCGATCATCCTCGTCGAGGATGACGGCCGTGCCGCCAGCATCGACATCGACGCGGCGAGTTTCGATGCGGTGCTTCTGCATCTGCTCGACAACGCGATCGAGGCTTCGCCCGCCGGCGCGCCAATCTTGATTCGCTTACGTCACGAAGGATTGAGCGTGTTTGTCGAGGTTGTTGATGAAGGCAGCGGGATGACCGCCGAATTCATCCGCGACCACCTGTTTACCCCGCTCGCCTCCACGAAGCATGATGGCCACGGGATAGGCGTCTTCCAGGCTCGCGCTCTGCTGCGCGAGGCGGGTGGCGATTTGACGGTGCGGAGCCGGCCGGGCGCCGGCACGACGATGCGCTTGATGTTACCGTCGGCGGCGGTGCCGGCGGGCGATGTGACGCTTATCTCAGCATGAGCATTTTTCTTCTATTAGTGAGCTGAGATGACGTCTCCCACCGCGGCCGATACCAAGCCCAAGCTGCTGATCGTCGAGGACGATCCCGGCATCTGCTCGCAGTATCGCTGGGCGTTCCCGAGCTTCAGCCTGCTGATCGTGCATGACCGCGCGCAGGCGATCGCGACCGCGCAGCGCGAGCAGCCGCCGCTCGCCATCATAGACCTCGGGTTGCCGCCAGATGCGGACGGGATCAGTGAGGGCCTCTCGACGCTCGAGGCGTTGCAGCGGCTGGTGCCGGGAATCAAAGCGATCGTTGCGACCGGCAACGGTGAGCGCGCGACCGCGCTGGCGGCGGTGAGCAAGGGCGCCTACGATTTTTGTGAGAAGCCGGTTGAGCTCGACCTAATGCGCATGGTGCTCGAGCGGGGGCGGCGTCTGCACGAGCTGGAGGAGGAAAACCGGCGGCTATCGTCGCCGGCGCGCTCCCCGATCGAGCGGGTGGTGACGGCGAGCCCTGCGATGCTCCAGGTCTGCCGCAGCATCGAGAAACTGGCCGGCGCGAACGTGCCGGTGCTGCTGCTCGGCGAAAGCGGCACCGGCAAGGAGCTGCTGGCGGAGGCGCTGCACGGGCTCGGGCCGCGCGCCAAGCAACCCTTCGTCGCGATCAACTGCGGCGCGATCCCGGAAAACCTGCTTGAAAGCGAGCTGTTCGGCTACGAACGTGGAGCATTCACCGGGGCGCACAAGCAGACGCCCGGCAAGATCGAGAGCGCCAACCACGGCACGCTGTTCCTCGACGAAATCGGCGACCTGCCGCATCCGCTGCAGGTCAAGCTGCTGCGATTCCTGCAAGACCAGGTGGTCGAACGGATCGGCGGCCGCCAGCGGATTCAGGTCGACGTGAGGATCGTGTCGGCCACTAATCAGAGCCTCGAAGAACGGATCGCCGACGGCCGGTTCCGTGGCGACCTTTTCTATCGGATGAACTCAGTGACGGTGCGCATCCCGGCGCTGCGCGAGCGTTCCGGCGACGCCGTTCTCCTGGCGAACGTGTTCCTGGGGCGCTTCAACCGGGAGTTCGGACGGTCGCTTCGCGGCTTCACGCAGCGGGCGATCGACGCGATGTCGGCGCATCCATGGCCGGGCAACGTGCGCGAGCTTGAGAACCGGGTGAAGCGCGCCGTTGTGATGGCCGAAACGACGCTAATCGACGCCCCGGATCTGGAGCTCGAGGCCGACACCGACCCCGCCGACCTCGACCTCCGCGCGGCCCGGCACCGGGCGGAACGGGACGTGATCGTGCAGGCGATCGCGCGCAGTCAGGGACGGCTGTCCGCCGCAGCGAAAATGCTCGGCATCAGCCGTCCGACGCTTTATGGATTGATTGATGCCCATGGGCTTGAAGTCGATGTCAGCCGCGCGGCCGATCCGGCCGACGTGGATACCGACGCGACCGATAACCACTCCGTGGTCGGCTGAGGCCGACGGGGTCAAGGGCGCGGCTGAGGGAGAGACGAGCCATGCGATCCAATCGAAGCCTTCGCGCGGCGCTGCTTGCCGCGCCGCTCTCCGTTGCCTTCGCCGTGGCAGTGCCCGGCGCGGCGGCATTCGCGCGGGACGATCTGTCCGACGCTCGCGCATCGATCGCCAAGGGCGATCTGCGGACGGCGCAGATCCAGCTGCGCAACGCCGTGCGCGACGACCCTAACAACGCCGAGGCGCGCTATCAGCTTGGCCGCGTCTCGATGCAGCTCGGCGACCCGGTCGCCGCCGAGCGGGAAGCGCGCGCGGCGCTCGATCGCGGCTATGACGTGCTGCCGGCGACGCAGTTGCTAATCCAGGCGATGCTCGGCCAGGGGAAGGCGCGCGATCTGCTGAACGAGATCAAGCCCGACGGCAAATCCCCGACACGCGACGCCGCGATCGACGTCGGGCGCGGCTTTGCCCACCTTGCACTCCAAGACCTGCCGTCGGCGCGCGCGGATTTCGAGACGGCGGAAAAGACTGCGCCGAACGCGATCGACCCGCTGCTCGCCGACAGCCGTCTGTCACTTGCGATGCGCGACCTGCCGCGCGCGCGGCAGAAGCTTGATCGGGCGCTCGAAATCAATTCGAAGAGCCCCGAGGCGCTGATCCAGAAATCGCAGCTGCAACGCGCCGATGGCGACACGGCGGGCGCGCTGAAGACGCTCGACCAGGTGATCGCCGCCAACCCGGACCTCCTGCCGCCCCGCATCAACCGCGCCGAGTTGCTGATCGCGGAGAACAAGGATGCGGACGCGAAGAAGGACGTAGACGCGGTTCTGACGGCGCTCCCCGGCAGCACGCAGGCGGTCTATCTCCGCGCCGTGCTGCTGTTCCGCGCGCATGATCTGCAGGGCGCCAGCGATCTCCTGCAGAAGCTGTCGCCCGTGATGGCCAGCCTGCCGCGGGCCTATTTCCTCGATGCGCTCGTCAAAGAGGAGATGAAGCAATACGAGCAGGCCGAACAATCGGCCCGTCGCGCGCTCGCTCGTTCGCCCGGCGACATCGCGGTGCAAAAACTACTCGCCGTGCTCGATATGCAGCTTCAGCAGCCGGAGCGGGCGATCGAGGTGCTCCGCGCGACTGCCGATAGTCCGAACGCCGATGCGGGCAGCCTCGACCTGATCGCCCGTGCCTACGCGGCGACCGGCAACCAGGCCGAGGCGGTCAAGTATTTCCAGCGCGCCGCCACGCTCGCGCCCGCTGACGCCGCGTTGCGAAGCCGGCTCGCGACCAGCCGGTTGGGTCTCGGTGAGGCCGACCAGGCGGCGAACGATTTCGAGAAGTCGTTCGAACTCGAGCCGAAGCAGGAGCGGCCGGCGGCGCAGCTGTTCTTCGCCGACCTCGCGACGGGCGACCTCAAGCGTACGGCGGATACATTCGAGAAGATCAAAGCGGCGCAGGGCGACACGCCGCTCGTGCGGGATCTGCAGGGACAGCTCCAGCTGTCCCAGCTCGACATGGCCGGCGCGCGCAAGACGTTCGAGTCCCTCGTGCATGACCATCCGGATTTCGTTGCGGGCGAAATCAGCCTGGCGCGCCTCGATTTGATGGAGGGCCGCAACAGCGACGCCGAAGCGCTTCTGACATCGGTGCTGGATGCAACGCCGAACAGCGAGCCGGCGCTGACGATGCTGGTGCAGAGCGACCTTGCGCAGAACAAGAACGACGCCGCGCTCGCCGTGCTGAAGCGGGCGCACGACAAGGCGCCGAACGACGCGCGGCTGACCGCGAGCCTCGCCGATGTCCATACGCGGGCCGGTGACACGGCCGGCGCGCTTGCGCTGCTTGCGGATCCGAAACTGCAAACCGACACAAACGTCACGCTGCTGGGGGCACGCGCTCGCGCGCAGGTCGCCGCGAAGGACGAAGCCGGGGCGCTGGCGACGTTTCGCGCCATTGTCGACCTCAACCCGCGCGACGTCGCGGCGCGACGGGTTTTGGCGGGACTACTGCTGAAGGCCGGCAACGCTGAGAGTGCGCGCTCTGTGCTTGAGGGCGGCATGAAAGCGGATCCGCGCAACATCCAGCTCGTGCAGGATTATGTCGGCGTCGACCTCAAGACCGGCGGCCTCGACGCGGCGCTCGCGACGGCGGATCGGCTCGCGCAGAATGCGCCGGACGTGCCGGGCATGGAGGCGCTTCGCGGTGACGTTTACCTGATCGCGAAAAAGCCGGACCAGGCCCTGAAGGCCTATCAGGCGGCCATGGCGAAGAAGCCGACGCAGCTCTTGCTGCTGCGGATCGTCAATGCCGACGGCCTGCTCGGCAAGCAGGACGACGCGATCGCCACGCTCAAGACCTGGTACGGGGCGCACCCGGACGATCTCGTCGCGGGGCAGGCGCTGGCCAGCCTCGCCATCTCGGCGAAACGGCCGGATGACGCGATCCCGCTGCTGAACGACATCGTCGCGAAATCGCCGCGCGATGCGGTCGCGTTGAACAACCTCGCTTGGCTCTTGCAGGAAAAGAACGACCCGCGCGCGCTCGACCTCGCAAAAAAGGCATACGTGCTTCAACCGGGCCAAGCCACGGCCGACACGCTTGGCTGGATCCTGATCAGCCATGGCGAGTCGGAGAAGGGCTTGGAGTTGCTGCGGCAGGCGGCGGTGGGTCAGATGTCGCCGCAGATTGCTTACCATCTCGCGGTCGCGCTGAAGAACACCGGCAAGCAGGATGAGGCGGTGAAGCTGCTGACCGCACTGACCAAGCCGGAAGTGCAGTTCGACGAGAAGCCGGAGGCGGAGAAGCTGCTGTCCGATCTCACGAAGAAGGGATGACCGACGCCGCGGCTGACGCGCCGCTCCGGCTGCTGACGTACACGACGCTCTATCCGAACGCCGCGCAGCCAAGCCACGGGATTTTTGTCGAGAACCGGCTGCGTCATCTGGTCGGTTCGGGTGAGGCGCGGAGCGTCGTGCTGGCACCGGTGCCGTATTTCCCGCGTCTGCCGGCTGGCATCGGCAAGCTCGAATGGGCGCGGTACGCGCGTGTGCCGGCGGAGGAGACGCGACACGGGCTTACGGTGCGCCACCCGCGATACCTTGTCATCCCGCGCGTCGGCATGAGCGCAGCGCCGACGCTGCTCGCGCGCGGCAGCGTGGCGACTGCGAGGCGTCTGGCGTCCGCGTTCGGGCCCTTCGACGCCATCGATGCCCACTATGTCTATCCGGACGGCGTGGCCGCGATGCGGCTTGCCGACGTGCTCGACCTGCCGCTGGTCGTGACGGCGCGCGGCACCGACGTCAACCTCATTCCGCAATTCGACCGGCCGCGCCGCATGATCGAGGCGTTGATCCGCCGTGCCGACGCGCTGATCGGGGTAAGCGCGGCGATCGCGGATGCGCTGATGCGGCTCGGCGCGCCGCCGGAGAAGGTGACGGTGCTGCGAAACGGCGTCGATACAAGGGTCTTCACCCCGCCTCCCGACCGCGCCGCCGCGCGCGCCTCTCTTGGGCTGACGCGGCGGACCTTGCTGTCGGTCGGCCACCTGATCGAGCGGAAGGGGCATCACCGCACGATCGAGGCGTTGGCGGACCTGCCGGACACTGAGTTGCTCATTGCGGGCGAGGGGCCGGAGCGGACATCGCTGACGGCGCTCGCGGCCCGGCTGGGCGTCGTCGACCGGGTTCGGTTGCTCGGGCAGCGTCCGCACCACGAGCTCGCGGCACTCTATGGCGCCGCCGACGTGATGGTGCTGGCATCGTCGCGGGAGGGCTGGGCGAACGTGCTGCTGGAATCGATGGCGTGCGGCACGCCGGTCGTTGCCAGCCCGATTTGGGGCAATCCCGAGGTCGTGCGAGCGCCCGAGGCCGGCGTGATCGCCGCGGAAAACACGCCGCGCGCGCTGGCCGAGGCGGTCCGCACCCTGTTCGCCGCGATGCCGGACCGGGCGGCAACCCGGATCTATGCGGAGGGTTTCAGCTGGGATGAGACGACCGCCGGACAATTGGCTTTGTTTCGCCGCGTTATCGCTGCCCGGCGTGCAGCCGCAGCGTTTGCTTGATCCGAGGTTCCCGTGATCGCTATAGAGCGTGAAGTGTTCGCGGGCTGCGGGTGCGGAGGCCGCGCCGAATGATCGACAGCCTGACCATCGTGCTCAGTCTTGGGCTTGTGATGTACATCGTGGTGCGCGCGGTGATTCTGGATCGCGAGCGCCCATGGTTTGAGACCATAGGTCAGCCGGACGAATCAGCGCCGCAACCGCAGTCGGCGCCGACCGACAGGCCGGCCGGTCTGCCGGCGGGCGTCCTCCCGTGGAGGGAACGCGCGGCGCGCGCGTCGCAGCAGAAGCAGGCCGGGCGCTAGGCCAGTGGCACGCGACCTCGTACTTGTCATCGTCTACGCGGCAATTCTGGTGCTCGGCGCAACGGCGCCGTTCGTCTTTGGGCTCGGCTACCTCTGGGTCGACACGTTCTACCCGCAGGAGGTGAGCTATTCGCTCCTGAAGCCGTTTCCCGTCGCCTTCGTCATGGGTGCCTGCACGTTCTTCGGCTATCTATTTCTTGATCGTCGATCGCCGCCGCGTCCGACGTTGCAGCTGTCTCTGACGTTGCTCTACGGCGTCTGGATGACGGCGTCGCTGACCTGGGCGGTGGTGCCGAACGATGCGTACATAAAGTGGGACTGGGCCTTCAAGGGCGTCATGTTCGCAACCTTCGTGCCGTTCGTCTTTCGGTCGCGTGTTCAGATCGAGGCATTTCTGCAGGTCTTCTTGTTTTCTGCGATGGCGACATTCCTGCCATCCGGCCTAAAGACGATGGTTTCGGGCGGGGGTTACGGCCAGACGCTCAGCCTTTTGGGCTTCAACATCGGTATCGGGGAGGGGTCGTTCCTCGCAACGGTCAGCATCGCCCTTATTCCGCTCGTTCTCTACCTTCGCGAACACTCCGTTCTCGTTCCGAAGGGCACGCTTCGCTGGTGGGGCTATACCGGCATGATCCCCGTTCTGATCGCGAGCGCGATCGGCACGTATGAGCGGACCGCGTTGATCGGCTTCATCGTCGTCGGCGCGTCGCAGTTCCTCCAGGTGCGCCGGAAGTTTCTCTATCTGTGCGTCTGCGGCGTGCTGGCCGCGGGCACCCTGGCCGCGACGTCGCATAAGTGGACCGAGCGGATTCAGACCGTCGACGACTATAAAAACGAAGGCTCCGCACTCGGCCGGATCCTCGTTTGGGAATGGACGATCAACTACACCTCGTCGCATCCGCTCGGTGGCGGCTTTAGATCAAATCAAATCGACGAAATCACCTTTCCGAGTGCCAACGGTGAGCCGCCAATGATCGTGCGCGGGAAAGCGTTTCACAACATCTACATTGAGGTTCTTGGCGAGCTCGGCTATCCGGGACTCGCGATATTCCTGAGCATTACCGCTTGCTCACTGCTCTCCCTCCGGTCCGTCTTCCGGCGGACACGCGGGATACCGCAGCTCGCATGGTGCCGTGGTCTGGCGGGATTTGTCACGACGGCGTTATTGACCCTGCTGGCCTGCGGGATGTTTATCGGGATCGGATTCCAGCCGTTGCTTTGGTACATGCTCAGTTTGCCGATCTGTCTCCGCGCCTACCTCCAGCGGGTCGACGACCTTCAACGCACGGGCGGCCCCGCCCGACTACCGCTGCGCGGTGGGCGTCTTGGTTCCTTGGTTCCCGCTGGGCGGCGGATTGCCGCTCCGGGCGCGACAGCGCGCCAGCCCGGTGTGCGGCCGATAACAGGCTAAAACGAGCATGAACGCGCCCGTCATTCCAAGCGACCGCCTGACAGCGCTGGACCTTCCCTGGCTTGTTCCCCAATCGGCATTCGGCGAACGGCTGAAGGCAGTCGGGACCGTGGGCGACCTGTCGGTGTGGGACGAGCTGGTTGCCCTTGCGAACACGCGGCTCGGCGCGCTCGATACCGTCCGCCTCGATCGCCGGCTAACGTCATTGTTTCCCGCGCCGCCAGCGAAACTCGTCGCGCCGCCGATCCGGCTACTGTTGCTCAGTTCGTCGACGGTCGATCATCTGCTCCCAGCGCTCCGCGTCGGGGCGTTGCGGCGCGGCCTCTGGCTCGAGGTGCTGACGACCGATTTCGGCCAATACGCGCACACGCTCGCGAACCCGGCTTGCGTTCTCGGTGACGCGCGGCCGGACGTCGCGCTGTTCACGTTCGACGCGCGCCACCTGTTCGGTGGTGGCGACCCAACGCTCGACGCGGCGGGGGCGGCGGCGCGGGTCGAGGCGGCGGCGCAGCATATCGTCGCGCAGTGGCGGGCGGCCCGCGCGGCGTTCGGCTGCTCGGTCATTCAACAAACCCTGCTGCCGGTTGCGCCGACGATCTTTGGTGGCAATGAACACCGGGCGCCCGGCGCGCCGGCGGCGCTGATCGCATCGCTCAACGCGCGCCTCCGCGATCTGGTGGAGGCGGAGGACGCGACCGACCTGCTCGCGCTCGATACGCGGGCCGCGATCGACGGGCTCGATCGTTGGCACGATCCGGTCCTGTGGCATCGCGCGAAACAGGACATCCATCCGTCGGCGGCGCCGCTATACGGGGACCTTGTCGCGCGCCTGCTGGCGGCGCGGCGCGGCCGGTCGGCGAAGTGCCTTGTGCTCGATCTCGACAACACGCTCTGGGGCGGCGTCATCGGCGATGACGGCATGCAGGGGATCGTGATCGGGCAGGGGAGCGCGCTGGGCGAGGCCTACGTCGCGTTTCAAACCTATGCCCGCGCACTGTCGCGGCGCGGCATCATCCTCGCGGTCTGCTCGAAGAACGACGAGGCGAACGCGATGGAGCCGTTCGACGCGCATCCCGACATGGTGCTGCGGCGTCAGGACATCGCCTGTTTCGTTGCCAACTGGACCGATAAGGCCGCCAACATCCGGCAGATAGCCGAGCTGCTCAACATCGGTCTCGACAGTCTCGTCTTCGCCGACGACAACCCGTTCGAACGAGCGATCGTGCGCCGCGAGCTGCCGATGGTCGCTGTGCCGGAGCTGCCAGAGGACCCGGCGCTCTATCCGCGTTGCCTGTCGGATGCCGGGTATTTCGAGGGGATCCGGCTGACCGCGGAAGATCTCGAGCGGTCCGGTCAGTATCAGGCGAACCAAGCCCGCGAGACGCTTCGGGCCTCGGCGACCGACATCGAAGGGTACCTGCGCGGGCTCAACATGGAACTGCGCTGGCGGCGGTTCGACCGGGTGGGTCAGCAGCGGATCGTCCAGCTCATCAACAAAACCAATCAGTTCAACCTGACTACCCGTCGCACCGACGACACCGAGATCGCGGCCCTGATTGAAGACGACCGCGCCTTCACGGCGCAGCTTCGGCTGCTCGATCAATTCGGGGACAATGGGATCATCGCGATCCTGTTTGGGCGTTTCGCCCCAGGCACGACGGACCTCCTGATCGCCACGTGGCTCATGAGCTGCCGGGTGCTTGGCCGACAGGTCGAGGAAGCGACGATGAATGTGGTCGCGTCGGAGGCGGCACGGCTGGGGGCGACGCGGATCATCGGCGAGTACCGGCCGACGGCGAAAAATGGCATGGTGCGCGACCATTACGAGAAGCTGGGGTTCACCCCGCTTGGAGAGCCCGACGCGGACGGCCGGACCCTATGGGAGCGGCCGGTCGGCACGTACGAGCCGTATCCGACGTTTATCCGCATCGTTGAGGGCTAAGGCCGGCTTTGCGGTGACCGACCGGCGGCGCTCGCGGAAACGTTCGACGCCGGGGCAATGGTTTGATCTGGCCGCACAGATAGCGCTTCGATACACCGTCTTTCCGCACGGGCGGACCGCGTGCCGGAGTGCTGGCTGATGCTGTTCAATTCATACGTCTTTCTGCTCGCGTTCCTGCCGCTCGCGCTCGTTTCCTATTTCGTTTGCGCGCGGATCAGCCATCGCCTCGCCGCAGCCTCGCTGGTCGTTTCCTCCTTCGTTTTCTATGGCTGGTGGAATGTGGCCTTCGTGCCGCTCTTGGCGCTGTCGATCGCGTTCAACTTCGCGACGTCGCGGCTGATCGGGTCGGTCGAGGGGCGGCCGCGTCTGCAGAATTGGATGCTCGGCTTCGGTGTCGCCGCCAACATCGGCGCGCTGATCTACTTCAAATATCTCACCGCGACGGTCCGGTTCGTCGACACGCTCGGGTTTGCGTCATGGAGCATCCCGGCGATCGTCCTGCCGCTTGGGATCAGCTTCTTCACGTTCACGCAGATCGGCTACCTCGTCGATTGCCGTCAGGGCGTCGCGACCGAGCGCAGCCTGCTGAGCTACGTCCTATTCGTGACGTTTTTTCCGCACCTGATTGCCGGCCCGATTTTGCATAACCGGGAGATGATGCCGCAATTCGCCGATCGGCGGACGTTTCGGTTCGATCCGACCAATTTCGCGGTTGGCGGGGCGCTATTCACGATCGGGCTGTTGAAGAAGGGCCTGCTCGCCGACCCGACGTCGAGCGTCGTCGGCGCCGGTTTCACGCATGCCGCCGACCTGCCGCTGTTCGTCGCGTGGAATGTGGCGCTCTGCTACTCGTTGCAGCTCTATTTCGACTTCTCCGGCTACTCCGACATGGCGATCGGGCTTGCGCGCATGTTCAACGTGCGCTTCCCGCTTAATTTCAACTCGCCTTACAAGGCCGCGCCCAGGCCAAGGACCATCGCCGGGCCGTCGCGGAGGCGGACGACCTGGCCCGCGACCCTTCTCTGTCGTCCGAAAACCGCTACAACCTGGCGTGCGCCCTGAGCCTGGCCGCGGTCGCCGTAAACGAGGACGTGCGACTGGCCGCGGCCGAACGCCAACGCCTGGCGGGGCAGTATGCTGCCGGCGCCGTCGAACTGCTCCGCCAACTTCATGCGGCCGGGTACTTTAAAGATCCGGCCGTCCTCTCCG
>CAYSTX010000020.1:13356-27701 GCA_964434035.1 uncultured Acetobacteraceae bacterium | reverse complement strand
CTTGGCGCGTACGCGATCAGCAAGGCGGCCGACATGCAGCTCGCGCGCAACATCGCGGTCGAATGGGGGCCGAAGGGCGTGCGCGCAAACTGCATCGCGCCCGGCCTCATCAAGACGGATTTCGCGCGGGCACTCTGGGAAAACCCGACGATCGCGACGAAGCGAATGCGCGATACGCCGCTGCAACGGATCGGCGAGCCGGACGAGATTGCGGGTGCCGCGATTTTCCTTGCCGCCCGCGCCGGCAGCTACACAACCGGCCAGACGATCGTCGTCGACGGCGGCACGACGTCCGGCACGGTCGTCTCGGTCGACGAATGACATTGCCCGCCGGTACGCCACGCCTCATCGCGCCGTTACCCGCGCACCGGTTCGATGAGGCGGCGCTGACGCGCGCACTCGCCGGACGTTTGCCGGGGTTCGACGCGCCGATCGAGGTCGCGCAGTTTCAGGGCGGGCAGTCGAACCCGACGTTCTTCATCCGCACGCACGCTGCGTCGTATGTGTTGCGCAAGAAACCACCGGGGACGCTGCTGCCTTCGGCGCACGCGATTGAGCGCGAATACGCGGTGATGAAGGCGCTCAATGGCAGTGACGTGCCGGTGCCGCGGATGCGGTTGCTCGAAGAGGATTCGAGCATCATCGGGACGCCGTTCCTCATCATGGATCACGTGCCGGGGCGCGTATTCGCGGACGTGTTGCTGCCAGGGATGTCGGGCGGCGATCGCGCTGCGGTGTACGACGATGCGGTGCGCGTGTTGGCCGCGTTGCACGCGGTCGATCCGGGCGCGGTCGGCCTCGGCGGTTTCGGTCGCGCGGGCGGGTATGCGGCGCGGCAGGTTGAGCGTTGGTCGCGGCAATACGCGGCGGCGCAGCTCGAGCCGTTGTCGGCGATGGACCGGCTAATCGCATGGTTGCCGGCACATCTTCCGGAGGATGAGCGCGTCGCGATCACGCATGGCGACTACCGGATCGGCAATCTGATGATCCACCCGACCGAGCCGCACATCGTCGCCGTGCTCGATTGGGAGCTGTCGACGCTCGGCGATCCGCGCGCCGATCTCGCTTATTTTCTACTGGCCCGCCATCTGCCGCCTGAGCTGACGGGCATCGAGGGGCTCGACGCGCCGGGTCTGCCGGGCGAGGCGGACATCGTCGCGTCCTATGAAGCGCGCACCGGACAGACGGTCGGCGCGGCAGCGTTGCGCTTCTTTATCGTCTTCTCGCTGTTCCGCTGGGCCGCAATCGCGGCGGGTGTCTATCGCCGGGCACTTGACGGCAACGCGGCCGATGAGCGCGGGATACAGGCGGGTGCCAAGTATCGTGGGCTGGCCGAACGCGGCTGGACGCTTGCCGAGCAGATCGACTGAGCCCGCGCTCTTAGCGCATGTTGGCGAGTGTAGGCTGCATCATGAAGGCGTGCGCGGAAATGCCGAACTCGCTTCCGAAGGGATAGTTGAGGGAGGCAATCAAAACGATGATGAGTGCGCCCGACGCGCCGAGCGCTGCCGTCATCGCGAGATGGAGCCACGTGCTCTCCGCGCCGAGCAAGGCGCTGAATCCAACCAGCAGCGCGCCGCCGGCGATGAGCACCGCCCAAACGATGCCGGGCACGGTCGGTTCGGTCGCCAGCAGCCGCTCCTGCCGCGCGGCACCGAGGCTGCTGAGCTCGTGCAACAATTCTGCCCGCAGCTCGTTCGGCGCCTCTGAGCGGAGAGCGTCGTGCATGGCGGCGAGGCTGGCCTCGCCACTTGTGTCGACGAGGCCCCGCCTCTGCGCCGGAAACTCGCGGTCGACGACATTGTGCACATAGGTCGCGAGTGCGGCGTGCAGCGTGTCGGCCTGCGAGGGGGGCATCGCCCCGATCAGCCGTTGAAGCTCGAGCACGGCACCCGCTTCGGCGAAGGTCGCGGCCCGCGCCTTGTTGAAGCCCTCCCACGTTACCATCGCGATGAAGGCGAGGAGAACGGCATAGGTGACGCCGATGATCGAGAAGATCGCGGCGACCGGTTCGTGATGGTCGCTGCGGAAACGGCCGGAGAGAAAGCGATGCAGCACGATTTGCAGGAGGATCGAACCGACCACGATCGCGAGCACGATGATGGTGCCCGTGGTCCAGATTGACGCGCCGTCGAGATAGGCCGGATTCATGACGCCTGTGGTGTCCTGAGGAAGCCCGCCCGGTCTATACCATACGTTCAAATAGTCGCGCGCGTTCGGATGGGCCGAGGTCGAGCCGTGTCCGTGCGTAGTGATCGAGGCCGCCAAGGTCATCGATCGCGGCGAACGCGGCGACGAGCAGCGTCGCATGGACCCGTAGCAGTACCGCGCCCATCGCCGGCGGCAGTTCGTGGGCGAGGGCGCTGTCGCCGTGCCAGAGCCGGTTGGTCGCGAGGTAATCGTTTCGTACGTCGTCCATCGACACGCCGAGCAAGCGGAGCAGTAGCGCCGCGCCGAAGCCTGTGCGGTCCTTGCCGGCCGAGCAGTGAAACAAGAGCGGCGTTCCGTCATCGTCGAGAATCCGCACGAACAGGCCGCGATATTGTGCGGCGCAGTCGGTGACGTAGGCGACATAGGCGCGCCGCATCACATCCATCGCGTCCTCGCCGGTCGTGCGTCCGGTCGCGGCGAGGTCGCGCAGCGATGCGCCGACAGACGGCTCGATCGGGAGTGCAAGGCGCGCCACACCGTCGAAGTCGGGCGTCGGCCAAGCCGCCGCCTCTTTCGTTCCGCGCAGATCGACAATGGTGCGAAGCCCGAGCGCCGCCACATCCTGCCGCGCTTGCTGTGTCAGTCCTGCGAGCGACGCGCTCCGAAACACGAGCCCGAACCGCACGCGCCCGCCGCCCTCGACCGCGTAGCCGCCGAGGTCGCGCACGTTCGAGGCGCCGTCGAGAGTGATCGACCCGGGGAGGTTCGACGCGTCCATTACCCGCGACCCCCGCGACGTGCTTGGCACGCCCGCCACACCCGTTCCGGGGTCGCGGGCATGTCGAGGTGAGCGATGCCGATCGCATCACATACGGCGCTTATGATCGTCTGCGGCGCCCCGATCGCACCGGCCTGGCCAGCTCCCTTGGCCGCAAGCGGGTTACGCGCGGTCGGATGCTCGTTGAACGTGACTTCCAAATCGGGCAGGTCCGTGGCCCGGGGCAGCGTGTAATCCGAGAGCGAAGCGGTGAGGAGTTGTCCGTTATGAGGATCGTAGTGCACCGACTCTAAGAGCGCCTGTCCGATCCCTTGAGCAAGACCACCCTGGACCTGCCCTTCGGTCAGCAGCGGATTGACCAGCACGCCATAGTCGTCGATCGCGACGT
This sequence comes from uncultured Acetobacteraceae bacterium, assembly GCA_964434035.1. GTDB lineage: Bacteria > Pseudomonadota > Alphaproteobacteria > Acetobacterales > Acetobacteraceae > CAYSTX01. The sequence continues at coordinate 24,384 of CAYSTX010000020.1, read as the reverse complement.
AGCGGCAGAGCGCGATGCTCCCGGTCTCCGGATCGACCTCGACCTCCGCGACGTGGCAGCCGTTCGGGAAGACGAACTGGTCGTTGGGGTTATGCGCATCGGCGTCGAGCGCGCCCTCCGGCAGGATAGCGATCATGCGGGCCAGTGAAATCGTCGGTCCGTCCGACGTCCCGAACTTCCCATCGGCGAAGCTGACCCGCTCGGGCTCGGCCTGCAGGAGGCGGGCGGCCTCCACGCGTGCCTTCGCCACGGCGGCGTCGAGTGCCAACACCATAGCGGTGGCGCCCATAGCCAAGGACCGGGCCCCACCATGTCCGCCGCCCGTCGAAATCAGGTCGCTGTCGGCCTGGACCAGGTGGAAGCTCGCGAGCGGGAGGCCAAGCCGCTCGGCGGCGATCTGGGCGAAGCTCGTCGCGAGGCCTTGGCCGTTGGATTGGGTGCCGACCAGCAATTCGACGGTGCCGTCCCGTCGAAAGCGGACCCCTCCGTCCTCCGTGGGTTGCCCGCGCGAGGTTTCGAGGAAGCAGGCCACGCCGCGGCCCAGCCAAATTCCGCGCCGAGCAGCGTCCTCCCGCCGCGCGGCGAACGTGTCCGCGTCGGCTGCGACCAGTGCGGCCTCGAGGTTGTCGTGGAAGCGGCCGGTGTCGATCTCGATGCCAAGGGCGCTGCGGTAGGGAAAGTCACGGATCAGGTTGGCCCGGCGCAGGTCCGCGCGGTCCCGGCTCAGCTGGTGAGAAGCGGCGTCGATCAGCCTCTCGATGATGTAGTTGGCCTCTGGCTTGCCCGCGCCTCTGTAGGCGTCGACCGGTACGGTGTTGGTGAACGTGCCGCGCACGTCCATGGCGATCGCGGGAATGGCATAAAGGCCTCCCATCGCGCTCGCGGGCGACGTGGTCTGCGCGCCGGGCCCGAAGGAGGACACGTAGGCCCCGAGATTGCCAACCGTCTCGACGTCAAGGGCGAGGAATCGCCCGTCCGCGTCCAAGGCGAGGCGGGCCGACGTGATGTTGTCGCGGCCATGGACGCCGCCCACGAAGTCCTCGCCACGGTCCGCGACCCATCGGACGGTCCGACCCAGGCGACGGGCAGCCCAAAGCATGGCAACATGCTCGGGATAGAGCACATTCTTCATGCCGAACCCGCCGCCAACGTCCGGGCAGACGACATGGAAGCTTTCGGGCGGTAAGCCGAAGCAAGACGCCAGGTCGCGGCGGATGCCGTGGACGTCCTGACCGCTCAACAGCAACTGCAGGCGCCCGCTGGCGGGATCATGGCTGGCCATCGCGGTCCGCGTCTCCATGGCCACGGCGGCCACGCGGTTGTTCACGACCTTGATCGAGACGGTTGCGGCGGCGGCGGCGAAAGCGCTGGCGACCGCGTCCCGGTCACCGCGCTGATAGCGGAAGGCGAGATTACCCGGCGCCTCGGGCCAGATCTGCGGCGTGTCGGCTGCAAGCGCGGCGGCCGGGTTCGTGATCGCGGGCAGTTCGTCGTAGTCGACGACCACATGTTCGGCCGCGTCCCGGGCGGCGGGGAGGGTCTCGGCGACGACCAAGGCCACCGCCTCCCCCACATGGCGGACGTGGTCAACGGCCAGGGCATGGCGAGGCGGCACGACCAGGCCGACCTCCGGCGGGAACGACATGGCACAGGGAAGTGGCCCGACGCCGTCCCCTACCAGGTCCGCCGATGTGAACACGCCGAGCACGCCGGGCAGGGTTGAGGCCGTGTGCGTGTCGATGTTGCGTAACCTGGCATGGGCGTGCGGGGAGCGTACAACGAAGGCGTGGAGGTGCCCGACGGCTGGCCTGTCATCGACGTAGCGGCCGCTCCCGCAGAGAAAGCGGGCATCCTCGACGCGGCGGCGCGACCGCGGATCAGCAGGGCTGGCGTTCAAGGACCTATCCTTTTTCTGGCGCTGCGAAATGGGGTGGAAGCGGCGCCGAGCGGCGCTCAGGGTGCCCGATCGTGATGCAGGCGGCGAGACCGAAACGAGGTGCTGGATGGGATGGCGGCGGAATTGCAGCACGACGATGCGGTAGTCAGAACGTATCCAGGCGGGCGCGGATAACGGATGGATAACTCCTATGGGGTCGTCATCATTGGCGGGGGTGTGGTCGGGTGCTCGATCGCCTACTTCCTCACCAGCAACAGCGATTTCCGCGGTCGCGTCGCCGTTATCGAGCGCGACCCGAGCTATGCGGCGTCTTCCTCGTCGCTATCGGCCAGCGGCATTCGTCAGCAATTCGGCACGCCGCCGAACATCCACATGTCGGCGTCCAGTATCCACTTCTTGCGCGAAGTCGGGACGCGGTTGAGCGTCCAAGACAATTTCGCCGACATCGGTCTGCGGGAGCCCGGGTATCTGATACTGGGTTCACCCGAGCAAAGCGCCGCGTTCGAAGCCAAGCACCAAGTGCAGCGCCAAGAGGGCGTGCAGGTCGAGCTCATATCACCAGAGATGCTGCGCGAGCGATATCCCGAGCTCAACACGGACGGTTTGGGCCTGGGCTCCCTCTGTACGGCTGGCGAGGGTTGGTTTGACGGACCTGGTCTGCACCAAGCCTACCGACGGAAGGCCCGCGCCCAGGGCGCCGTCTTCATCGCAGGCGCGGCCGCAAGCTTCGAAATGACGGGGCCGGTCATCACGGCCGTAAAACTGGAGAAGGGCGAGCGCCTGCGCTGCGATATGGTGGTCAACGCGGCCGGTGCCTGGAGCTCCGTCGTCGGCAAAATGGCGGGGGTCGAGGCGCCCGTCGTTCCGCGTAAGCGTTCCGTGTTTGTGGTTGATAGCCCGGCCAAGCTCCCAGGCGGTCATTTCATCCACGACCCCTCAGGCGTCTGGATCCGCCCGGAAGGCCATTTGTATATCTGTGGGACCACTCCGACGACGGAGAACGCTTACGACGACTTCAGCCTCGACGTGGACCACGAACTGTTCGACGACCTGATCTGGCCCGCCCTCGCGCAGCGCATCCCGGGTTTCGAGCGGCTTAGGCTGTTGCGGGCTTGGGCGGGGCACTACGAGTACAACCTGTTCGATCACAGCGCGATCATCGGTCCCCATCCGGAAATCCGAAACTTCTTGATGGCTATAGGCTTCAGCGGACATGGGATGATGCATTCTCCCGCCACAGGCGTCGGCGTTTCCGAACTCATCGTGTACGGGGAGTACCGGACGCTCGATCTGACGCCCTTCCGTTATGAGCGCATCGCCGCGAACGAGGCCATCCCCGAGCATGTGTATTAGAAGGCGGCTGTGAGGGCTGTTAGCGGCTCGGCGGAACCGATCGCCTATTTGCTCCCCGGCACGGGGGCCTATCGGGCTGTCGCGCGGGCGCTGTTCGCGGCCGGGCTCGCGACATTCGCCATCCTTTATTGCGTGCAGCCGCTAATGCCCGTCTTCTCCGAAGCGTTCGGCGTCTCGCCGGCCGCGAGCACGCTTTCGCTCTCGCTTACGACCGGGATGCTCGCGCCGATGCTGCTGGTCGCGAGCGCGATTTCGGACACGATCGGGCGCAAGAAGATGATCGTTGGCTCGATCGCCGCCTCCTCGCTGCTCACGCTCGCCGCCGCGGCTGCGCCGAGCTGGTCGGCGCTGCTCGTCTTCCGGTTGCTCGAGGGGATCACGCTGTCCGGGCTTCAGGCGGTGGCGATGGCCTATCTCGGCGAGGAAGTCGCGCCCGAGGCGCTGGGCTACGCGATGGGGCTGTTCGTTAGCGGCAGCGGCATCGGCGGTCTGGCCGGGCGGCTCTTCGCGGGCTTCACGGGGCAAGCGGTGTCGTGGCGGTTCGCGATGGCGGCGATCGGCGTGCTGAGTCTGCTTGCCGGTGCGTATGTCTGGCGGGCGCTACCGCCGTCCCGGCATTTCCGGCCGCGCCGGTTTCGCGGGCGCGCGATCCTTAGCGCGATCGGGGCGCATCTGTCGGACCCGACGCTGCGTGCCCTCTACGCGATCAGCCTGCTCAACATGGGCGCGTTCGTGACTGTCTATAATCTGATCACGTACCGTCTGCTGGCACCGCCGTACTCACTCCCGCCGCCGGTCGTCGGGGCCGTGTTCGTTATCTACCTCGTGGGCACGGTCGCCTCGACCATGATGGGACGGCTCGCCGACCGGGTTGGCGTCGGCCCGGTGCTGATTGGCGGGCTTGCACTCGCCTTCGTTGGCATCGTGATCACGCTCGCGTCCTCGTTGCCGCTGGTCATCCTCGGCGTCGCCGCGCTGACGGCCGGGTTCTTCGGCGCGCACTCGGTCGCGAGCGGCTGGGTCAGCCGGCGGGCTCGCATGGCGCGGGCCCAGGCGACGGGTCTTTACCTCTTCTTCTTCTACCTTGGGTCGAGTGTCGTTGCGTCGCTTAGCGGGCTTGCCTGGTCGGGCGGCGGCTGGCCTGGCGTTGCCTCGGTCGCGTGCGTGCTCTTGCTAGTAGCAATGGCGATTGCCCTTGCGCTCTACCGCGCCACGCGGGACGCCGCGGCATGAGCGACAGAGAGAAGAAGCCGCGCGACGGGTGGATGCTGCCGGCGATCACCATGGCGGTCGTCCTCGCCGTTCTGCTGGGGGGTTGGCTGCTGTTTCCGCGTGTCCAGGCCTATCTCGGCCGGCAGGACTGTATCGCCACCGGACGGACGAATTGCGGCTGATGGTCCGTTTCTTGCTGACGGTCGCGCCGGAGCTATGTCGTAGCGGATCGTAATCGGACTGGCGGACTGCGCGCGTGTCGGGCAGGCTCCGCCCCCGAACGCTGTCGCCAGCCACGAAACGGAAAGGCCGAGGGAAGATGAAGCGTCGGGAGGTGCTGAAGAGCGTCGGGTTGGGGGCGATTGCTGCAACGGGCGGCCTCGCCGCACCGTCTATTGCGCGCGCGGCCGGCAACTCGGTTTTGCGGTTCGTTCCTCAGGCCAACCTCGCCAACCTCGACCCGATCTGGACGACTTTGTACGTGGTCCGTAACGCGAGCATCCTTTTCTATGACACACTCTACGGCATCGACAGCGACTTCGTCCCCCGCCCGCAGATGTGCGAAGGCTCGGACGTTTCGGCGGACGGCCTGACCTGGACGTTCAAGCTGCGCCCCGGCCTCAAGTTCCACGACAACGAGAAGGTACGCGGCGCCGATGTCGTCGCGAGCCTGAAGCGCTGGATGGTGCGCGACGTGATGGGGCAGATGATTTCCGCTCGCCTCAATGAGATGTCGACGCCGGACGACCGCACGGTCGTTCTCAAGCTGAAATCGCCCTATCCAAAGATGCTGTACGCGCTCGGCCGCACCAGCACGCCGATGTGCTTCATCATGCCCGAGCGCATCGCGAAGACGGATCCGTTCAAGCAGATCGGCGAGTACGTCGGCTCCGGCCCTTTCAAGTTCAAGCGCGACGAATGGGTGCCCGGTTCGTCGGCCGTCTTCGAGAAGTTCGCTGATTACGTGCCGCGCGAGGAGAAGGCGAGCTGGGCGGCCGGCGGCAAGAAGGTCAATTTCGACCGTGTCGAATGGAAGATCATTCCCGACGCGGCGACGGCGGCCGCAGCGCTGCAGAACAACGAGGTCGATTGGTGGGAGTCGCCGATTTCGGACATCGTGCCGACGCTGAAGCGCAACAAGGATCTGCGCGTCGACATCGCCGACCCGCTCGGCAACATCGGCGATTGCCGGTTCAATCACCTCTATCCGCCGTTCAACGACGTGCGGGTGCGGCGCGCCGTGATGATGGCGGCGAACCAGGCCGACTACATGCAGGCGCTGGTCGGCGATGACCGGCAGCTCTGGCAGGAAAGCCCGAGCTACTTCACGCCCGGCACGCCTGAATACACGACGGCGGGCGGCGATATCCTGAAGCAGAAGAACATCGAGGCGGCGAAGAAGCTCATCGGCGAGGCCGGCGCGACCGGCGCCCGGGTGGTGATGCTGGTCGGCACTGACGTGCCGATCGTCAAGACACAGGGCGATGTCACCGCCGACCTGCTCACCAAGATCGGGCTCAAGGTCGATTACGTCGCGACCGATTGGGGCACCGTCGGCGCCCGTCGCGCGAGCCGTGAGCCCGTGGAGAAGGGCGGCTGGAACATCTTCTTTACCTGGCACGCGGGGGCGGACTGCGCGAACCCGGCCGCGCAGCCGGCCTATTACACGACCGGCGAAAAGGCGTGGTTCGGCTGGCCGAAATCGGAAAAGGTGCAGCAGACGATCGACGACTGGTTCGCCGCCCCGGATGCGGCGGCCGAGAAGGCGGCGATGGTGAAGGTCAATGAGGCGGAGATGGAGTTCGCGACGTTCCTGCCGACTGGCTTCTTCAAGGGCTACCAGGCCTGGCGGAACAGTGTGAAGGGTGTCGTGCAGGCGCCGTTTCCGGTGCTGTGGAACGTGAGTAAGACCTGACGAGACAGAGCGGCGAGGACAAGCGATGCTGGCCTACACAACACGGCGGGTGACGGCGACCATTCCGGTCATGCTGATCGTCGCGCTGTTCGTCTTTTCACTGCTCTACATCGCGCCGGGCGACCCGGCCGCGATCATCGCGGGTGACCAGGCGACGCCTGCCGACGTGGCGCGCATCCGCGTCTCGCTCGGGCTCGATCGCCCGTATCTGATCCGTTTCGGGTCGTGGCTTTGGGATATCCTGCGCGGCAATCTCGGCCAGTCGATTTTCACCGGCCTGCCGGTCACCGAGATGATCGCGCAGCGGGTGGGGCCGACGCTTTCACTGATGATGACGACGCTGATCCTGTCGCTCACCCTCGCGGTGCCGATGGGCGTCATCGCCGCCTGGAAGCAGGGATCGTGGATCGATCGGCTGGTCATGGTAATGGCGGTGTTCGGCTTCTCAGTGCCGGTGTTCGTCGTCGGCTACCTTCTGGCCTACGCCTTCGCGCTGCAGCTCGACTGGTTGCCGGTGCAAGGATATTCGCCGCTTTCGGCGGGCGTCTGGCCGTGGCTGTCGCACTTGATCCTGCCGTCGGTTGCGCTTGGCGGCATCTATATCGCGTTGATCGCGCGGATCACGCGGGCGACGATGCTCGAGGTGCTGAGCCAGGACTACGTCCGCACCGCGCGGGCGAAGGGCGTCGGGCAGCGGTCGATCCTATTCCTCCACGCGCTGAAGAACGCCGCCGTGCCGATCGTGACAGTGATCGGGATCGGCGTCGCGCTGCTGATCGGCGGCGCCGTGGTGACCGAGAGCGTGTTCGCGATCCCGGGCCTCGGCCGGCTCGTGGTCGATGCGATCCTTCGGCGAGATTATCCGGTCATCCAGGGTGTCGTGTTGCTGTTCAGCTTCGTTTATGTACTGGTCAACCTGGGGGTGGATCTGTTGTACACCTTGTTTGATCCGAGGATCCGCTATTGAGCACGAGCACGCTCGATCTCACCCGCGCGCCCCAGGGCGCGCCCGTGCTGCCGGAGGTGCTGCCGCCCCGCCGGGCGCGTGGCCGTGTGATGACGTTCGTGGTTCGGCACCCGACCATCGTAGCGGGCGGCGTGCTGATCTTCGTCATGCTGTTCATCGCGGTGTTTGCGCCCTGGCTCGGCACGGTCGACCCGACGGCGCTCGCGCCGGCCAAGCGCACCCGCCCGCCGTCAGAGCAGTTCTGGATGGGCACCGACATGCTCGGCCGCGATGTCTATTCGCGCGTCCTGTACGGCTCGCGCGTGTCGCTGGTGGTCGGCTTTTCGGTGGCGCTGCTCTCGTCGGTCATCGGTATGGTGATCGGGCTCGCCGCCGGGTTCGTCCGTTTCCTTGATGGCATCGTCATGCGGGTAATGGACGGGCTGATGTCGATCCCGCCGATCCTGCTCGCGATCGCGCTGATGGCGCTGACGCAGGGCTCGGTTGCGAACGTCGTCACCGCGATCACGGTGAGCGAAATCCCGCGCGTCTCGCGCCTCGTGCGCGGCGTCGTGCTGTCGCTCCGCGAGCAGCCGTATGTCGAGGCGGCGATCGCGTCGGGCACGCGGACGCCGACGATCATCTGGCGCCACATCGTGCCGAACACGTTGGCGCCGCTGACGGTGCAGGCGACCTATATCTGCGCGTCGGCGATGATCACCGAAGCGATCCTGTCCTTCATCGGCGCCGGTACGCCGCCGATCATTCCGTCTTGGGGCAACATTATGGCCGAGGGCCGTGCACTCTGGCAGGTGAAACCATACATCGTGTTCTTCCCAGCCGTTTTCCTTTCCGTCACCGTGCTCGCGGTCAATCTGCTCGGCGACGGGCTGCGTGACTGGCTCGATCCTCGCATGGCGAAGCGCGTCTGATGTCGGCATCCGAACGCCTGCTTGAGGTTGAGAACCTTCAGACGCATTTCGGCACGCCGGACGGCGTGGTGCGTGCGGTTGAGGGACTGTCGTTCGGCATCGATGCTGGGGAAACCGTCGCGATTGTGGGCGAGAGCGGGTGCGGCAAGTCCGTCACCTCGATGTCGATCCTGCGCCTGATCGCCGAGCCGCCAGGCAAGATTGCCGGCAGCATTCGCTTTCTCGGCCGCGACCTGCTGAAGCTGTCCGAGCCCGAGATGCGTCGGATTCGCGGCAACGACATCAGCATGATCTTTCAGGAGCCGATGACGAGCCTGAACCCCGTGCTGACGGTCGGAAGGCAGATCGGCGAGACGCTCGAACTTCACCAGGGTCTTTCGTCGCGCCAGGCGACGGAGCGGGCGGTCGAAATGCTAACGCTGGTCGGCATTCCGGCGCCCGCACGCCGCGTGCGCGAGTATCCGCATCAGCTTTCGGGCGGCATGCGTCAGCGTGTGATGATCGCGATGGCGCTTGCCTGTAACCCGAAGCTGCTGATCGCCGACGAGCCGACGACCGCGCTCGACGTGACGATCCAGGCGCAGATCCTCGACCTGATGCGCGACCTCAAGACGAGGCTCGGCTCGGCGATCATGCTGATCACACACGACCTCGGCGTCGTCGCTGAGATGGCGCAGCGGGTGGTGGTGATGTACGCGGGCCGGAAGGTTGAGGAGGCCTCGGTTGGTGAGATTTTCGCGACCCCGATGCATCCCTACACGCGCGGCCTGCTCGGTGCCGTGCCGCGCCTCGGCTCCTCGCTCGCGGCGGATGGCGGGCGCGGCAAGCTCGCCGAAATCCCGGGTCTCGTACCGAGCCTGCGCCAACCCATCGTCGGCTGCCCGTTTGCGAGCCGCTGCCCTCTTGTCACCGACCATTGCCGCGCCGTTGCGCCGCCGATTGAAATGAAACGAGCCGATCACTACGTCGCGTGCCACTACGCGGACAAGGCCGTCGACTATCCCGTCACCGAGCAAGCGGCGGCGCACGCATGAACCGCACAGCGAAACTGCTCGAAGTCAACGCGCTCAAGAAACACTTCCCGGTGCGCGGCGGCCTGTTCGGCGGCGTCACCGCTGCGGTGCACGCTGTCGATGGCGTCACCTTCGCGATCGAGCGCGGTGAAACGCTATCGGTTGTCGGCGAAAGCGGCTGCGGCAAGTCGACGGTCGGCCGCACCATCCTCCGCCTGACGGACCCGACGGATGGCGAGGTCTGGCTCGACGGCGAGCGGATCGACACGCTGCATGGCCGCGCGCTGCGGCAGCTGCGGCGGCGGGTGCAGGTCGTGTTTCAGGACCCGTTCAGCAGCCTCAACCCGCGCATGCGCGTGCGCGACATCATCGCCGAGCCGCTGATTAATTTCGGGCTCGCGAGCGGCCGGTCAGAGATCGACGACCGGGTCTCGAAGCTGATGGATACGGTGCGCCTGCCGCGCGACGCGATGGGGCGGTTTCCGCACGAGTTCTCCGGCGGTCAGCGCCAGCGCATCGGCATCGCCCGCGCGCTCGCGCCCGGTGCCGATCTTATCATTTGCGACGAAGCTGTCTCGGCGCTCGACGTCTCGGTCCAGGCGCAGATCGTCAACCTGCTGTCCGATCTGCAGGACGAACTTGGCCTCGCGCTGCTGTTCATCAGCCACGACCTCGCGATCGTCGAGCATCTGACGCACCGGGTCGCGGTCATGTATCTCGGCAAGATCGTGGAGATGGCGGATCGCCGCACGCTGTTCGCGGAATCGCATCATCCATACACGCGCGCCCTGCTGTCGGCGGTGCCGGTGCCGGACCCGACGGCGCGGCGGGACCGGATCGTGTTGACCGGCGATGTACCGAGCCCGATGAACCCGCCGGCCGGTTGCCGGTTTCATACCCGCTGCCCCTTCGCCTTTGACCGCTGCCGGACGGAGGAGCCGCTGCTGCGCCCGGTTGGCGGGGCCGGACACGTGTCGGCCTGCCATTTGGAGCACGCGCCGGGCGGGCAGGTGGTGCCAATGGCGGCCTGAGTGCGGCCGGCGGGCGGCGCCGGCCATGTCCTGGGTCACTGTGGCGGCGGACCGAGGGGCTACCGAAAGCAATGCCCGCTTCGCCATGGCTCAATCTCGCCGTCGCGCTCGCCGTCGGCCTACTGATCGGACTGGAGCGCGAACGCCGAAAGGGTGAGCAGCCGGAGCACCACGCGGCCGGGATCCGCACGTTCGCGCTCGCCACACTGGCCGGCGCGACGGCACAGTTGGTCGGCGGCACGCTCCTGCTGATCTGCGCGACGGCGAGCATCGTCGTGCTGGTCGTGGTCGCTTTCCTGAGCGACCCGCCGCGCGGCATCACGACGGAGGTCGGTCTGATTGGCGCCCCGCTGCTGGGCGCGCTCGCGATCGTTAATCCGCTCGTGGCGGGCGCGGTCGGCGTGACCGTCGCAGTCGTCTTCGCCGCCAAGGCGCCGCTCCACCATTTCGTGCGGGATACCCTGACGACGACCGAGGTCCGCGACGGGTTGCTGTTCGCCGTCGCAACGATGGTAATTTGGCCGCAACTGCCGGATCAGAATCTCGGCCCGTTTTCGGCAATCAACCCGCATCGGCTCTGGCTGCTGGTGATCCTCGTAATGGCGGTCGGCGCCTGCGGCCACGCGGCGACGCGGATAGTTGGCCCGCGCTATGGCCTGACAATAGCCGGCCTTGCCGCCGGCTTCGTTTCCAGCGTGGCCGCGCTTACCGCGATGGCCGAGCGGGCCA
>CAYSTX010000020.1:0-13256 GCA_964434035.1 uncultured Acetobacteraceae bacterium | reverse complement strand
GCCGGCGCGACGCTCGCCGGCTTTATCGACTCGCGTGCGTCCGCGGTCTCAGTCGCCTCGCTCGTCGCGTCGGGGCAGGTGCAACCGAGGGACGCGGTGGTGCCGATCCTCGCCGGGTTCACGGCCAATCAGGCGACCAAGTTAGCGATCGCCAGCGGCGCCGGACCCCCAGGGTTCATGCTCCGCTACCTCCCCGGGCTGCTGGCCATGCTCGCCGCCACCTGGGCCGTCGCGCTGTTGCCCGTCTGGCGGGGGTGACTGCATCGCGGGGCGCGAGGGGCACGGCTATATTACCGGGGCGAATAGCAGGGCGAACGTCGATCGCGACATGCTGGCCGCTCAGCCAGCGCCTGACGAGATAGGCCGGGCCTCCGAGCTGGTCGCTCAGTAATAGGTCAGCGACCAGCGCGGATTGGACAGCCAGCACCGCTCGGCCGGCAGATCACCCGCGCGAACGAGACGCGTGACGCGCGCCCACCCGCCCCGACGCAAGGCCGCCTCCAGCGCAAGCTCGGACTCCTCGTCGCGGCCGCCGCCTTCGCACGGATAGAGCCCTACGTCGGAAATCCACCGCGCCCGGAAGGTTTCGCCGTCGCGGGTGATGCGAAAGACGGCGCCGTGGCACGAGAGCGGGATCCGGATGTCCGTCAGGATCACCCGGCGCGCGGTGAGCGGCAGGATCATCCTTCCACCGTCATTGAGGCTGTCGAGCCACGGTTCGGCCGGCCCGGTCGCGCCAGCGTTGACGTAAATGACGTCCGCCGCGTCGAAGCCCATGGCGAAACCATCACCCTCGATGACCCGGACATTCAACAGATCGGCGAGGTTGCGCGTGGCGCGCTGCGCGAGGACCGGGTGGTATTCGACTGCGGTGACGCGGCCGGTCGGGCCGGCGAGCTTCGCCAGAATCGCCGTATAATAGCCGACGCCGGCCCCGATATGGACGACGTGATCGCCCGGCCGGACACCGGCAGCCGCCATCAGAACGGCGTGGTAGGACGGCATACCGTTGTTGAGATGCCGCTCCGGGATTAATCCGACCAGGACGTCCGCGTAGAGATGGACGGGGTTCGACGTCGGGATGTAGCCAAAGGTCCGCACGACCGGCCAGGGGCCGGGGCCAAGGTAGCGCTCGCGTTCCACGGTCGCGAACGCATCCTCGAGCCGCGCGTCGCTGACGCCGACGGACGCGAGGAGTTGCCTCGCGAACGCGCGGCGGACCGCGTTTAGCGGGTCTTTGTCCATGGGAAAACGCCATCCGCTTCTTTGGAGACGACGCGAACAATCCGTTCCCGGCCAAGAACGCCGGACGGGGGCGGAGTTTTCCGGACCCGTTCGTCTTGACCCGAGGGAGCGGCGAACGTCATTCTCCCGCCCACATCCCGACCAAAGCCACGAGGAGAGCTAATATGCCGCAGGTATCGCTGACGGTGAATGGAACACCGCACACGGTCGAGGTCGAGGGACGCACCCTTCTGGTCGAGCTGCTGCGCGAGCAACTGCGTCTTACCGGCACCCATGTCGGGTGCGACACCAGCCAATGCGGCGCCTGCGTGGTGCATGTTGATGGCAAGTCCGTGAAATCCTGCACGATGCTGGCGATGCAGGCCGAGGGCGCGCACGTCACGACGATCGAGGGCCTCGCCGCCGCCGACGGCACACTGCACCCGATGCAGGAGATGTTTCGCGAGCATCACGCGTTGCAGTGCGGCTTCTGCACGCCGGGCATGGTGATGGCCGCGATCGACCTCGTGAACATGCATCCCAACGGTCTGTCCGAGAAGGAGATCCGCGAGGGTCTCGAGGGCAATCTCTGCCGGTGCACGGGCTACCATAACATCGTCAAGGCAATCGCCGCCGCGGCGCCGCTGATGCATGGACGGTCGGTGGCGGTCGCCGCCGAATAAGGAGACGACGCCGAGCCGGCGGATAACAAGCCGGCCGAAAACCGGAGCAGGGGAGAGACGCGCATGGACGCTCAGAACATGGGCTTCGAGGGGATCGGCGCTTCGGTCCGCCGACGTGAGGATGGTCGCTTCCTGAACGGCTACGGCAACTACACGGACGACCTGAACCGGCCCGGCCAGCTCCACGCGGTGATCCGCCGCGCCGACCGGCCGCACGCGAAGATCCTCGGCATCGACGCGACGGACGCGCGCTTCGCGCCGGGCGTCGTGGCGGTGCTGACGGGCGCCGATGTTGCGGCCGACGCGCTCGGCGGCATTCCGTGCGGCTGGCAGATCCACAGCAAGGACGGCAGCCCGATGGCCGAGCCCGTCCATCCGGTGCTGGCGATCGACCGCGTGCGGCATGTCGGCGACCCGGTGGCCGTCGTCATCGCCGACACGCGCGCCCACGCACGCGACGCCGCCGAGCTTCTGATCATCAACTACGAGGACCTGCCCGCAATCGCCACGGTGACCGACGCCGCGGCGCACGGTGCGCCGCTGGTGCACGATGAGGTCGCCGGCAACACCTGCTACGACTGGCAGATCGGCGACCCGGCTGTTGCCGACGCCGCGTTCGCCAGCGCGGATCGCGTGGTCCGGCTCGAGCTGACGAACAATCGGCTGATCCCGAACGCGATGGAGCCGCGCGCTGCGGTCGGCGAGTTCGATCCGCGCTCGGGCGAATATACGCTGACGACGACGAGCCAGAACCCGCACGTCATCCGCCTGCTGATGGGCGCATTCGTGCTGCATATTCCGGAGGCGAAGCTCCGCGTCGTCGCGCCAGATGTAGGCGGCGGATTTGGTTCCAAAATCTACCATTATGCCGAGGAGGCGATCGTCACCTGGGCGGCGGGCAAACTGCATCGCCCGGTGAAGTGGACGGCCGATCGCACCGAGAGCTTCATGTCGGACGCGCATGGCCGCGATCATGTCAGCACGGCTGAAATGGCGATCGACAAGGACGGGCATTTCCTCGCGCTGCGCGTCCACACGCTCTGCAACATGGGCGCCTATCTGTCGACCTTTGCGCCCTGCGTGCCGACTTATCTGTACGCGACGCTGCTGTCCGGCGTGTACCGAATCCCCGTGATCCACGCGGAGGTCAAGGCGGTGTTCACCAACACCGTGCCGGTTGACGCCTATCGCGGCGCCGGGCGGCCGGAGGCGGCGTATCTGCTCGAGCGGCTGGTCGACGTGATCGCGCATGAGACCGGGATCGACCGCGTCGAACTGCGCCGCCGCAACTTCATTCCGGCCGACGCCTTCCCGTATCAGACGCCGGTCGCGCTGCAATACGACAGCGGCAACTACGTCGCGACACTGGACGCGGCGGTCAAGGCTGCCGACATGGCCGGCTTCGAGGCGCGGCGGGCGGAGGCGGCGAAGCAGGGAAAGCTGCGCGGCATCGGTGTCTCAACATACGTCGAGGCGTGCGGCATCGCGCCGTCCGCCGTGGTCGGGTCGCTCGGCGCGCGCGCGGGCCTTTATGAGGTCGCGAACATCCGCGTCCACCCGACCGGCAGCGTGACCGTCTTCACCGGCAGCCACAGCCACGGGCAGGGACACGAGACGACATTCGCCCAACTCGTCGCCTCGCAGCTTGGCGTCCCGTACGAGCAGGTCGAGATCGTCCACGGCGACACGGCGAAGGTGCCGTTCGGCATGGGCACGTACGGAAGCCGCAGCCTCGCGGTTGGCGGGTCGGCGATGGTCAAGGCGATGGACAAGATCATCGCCAAGGGCAAGCGCATCGCCGCGCACCTGATGGAAGCGTCCGCGGATGATGTCGATTTCGTCGACGGGCAGTTCCGCATCAAGGGCACCGACCGCGCGAAGGCCTTCGCCGAGATTTCGCTCGCCGCCTACGTCCCGCACAACTTCCCGCACGACGATCTGGAGCCGGGGCTGGAGGAGACGGCGTTTTACGACCCGAAGAACTTCACCTATCCAGCCGGCTGTCATGTCGCTGAGGTTGAGATCGAGATGGATACCGGCGCCGCGCGCGTCGTCGGCTTCACCGCTGTCGATGACGTCGGCCGGGTCATTAACCCGATGATCGTCGAGGGGCAGATCCAGGGCGGCGTCGCGCAGGGCATCGGGCAGGCGCTGCTGGAGCGCGCGGTCTATGATCAGCAGGGGCAACTCGTCTCCGGCTCGATGATGGACTACACGATGCCCCGCGCCGACCACATTCCGAACATCGCGGTCGGCACGGAGACAACGCTCTGCACGCATAATCCGCTTGGCGTGAAAGGCTGCGGCGAGGTTGGGGCGATCGGCAGTCCGCCGGCCGTCATCAACGCCGTTGTCGACGCGCTTCGCGACTACGGTGTGCGCCATATCGAGATGCCGGCGACACCACAGGCCATCTGGTCCATCATCGAGCGCGGGCGCCCAGCGCAAGCCGCGGAATAAGGAGAGTGATCCATGTATGATTTCAACTACATCAGGCCGAGCAGCGTGGCCGACGCGGTCAAGGCGCTCGGGGCCGACATGGAGGCCAAGGCGCTCGCGGGCGGGCAGACCTTCATCCCCGTCCTGAAGCAGCGGCTGAACCGCCCATCCACGGTCGTCGACCTGTCTGGTCTGCCGCTCAAGGGCATCACGGTTGCGGGCGATACGATCACCATCGGCGCCATGACGACGCACGCCGAGATCGCCGCGAACGCCGACATCGCATCGCGCATCCCGGGCCTGTCGCAGATGGCCGGCTGGATCGGCGACGTTCAGGTTCGCAATCGCGGCACCATCGGCGGCTCGCTCGCCAACAACGACCCGTCGGCCTGCTACCCGGCGGCGGTGCTGGCGCTTGGCGCCACGATCAAGACGGACCGCCGCTCGATCGAGGCGGACGATTTCTTCCAGGGCATGTTCACGACGGCACTCGCCCCGGACGAGCTTATCACCGCGATCTCGTTCCCGGTGCCGACCAAGAGCGCGTACGAGAAGTTCCGCAACCCGGCGTCGCGGTATGCGATCGTCGGCGTCTTCGTCGCCAACGGGCCGAAGGGCGTGCGCGTTGCAATCACCGGCGCTGGGCAGGGCGGCGTGTTCCGGCACGCGGCGATGGAAAAGGCGCTGGCTTCCAAATGGTCGCCGGACGCGATCGCCGGCATCACGACGCCGGCCGACGACCTGAACAGCGACATCCACGCGAGCGCCGAATATCGCGCGCACCTGATCGGTGTGATGGCCAAGCGCGCGCTCGCCAAGGCCTAAGTACTCGGATTTAGAAACGAAGCCGGGCGTCGCCTGGTTAAGGGAGGAAACCATGGCGGAACGGCCATATACGAAAGCAGACCTCGAAATCCTGGCGCGCTGGGATACGCCGACGATCTGCAATGGGCTCGAACTGACGAACCCGGAGCGGCGCGCGATCGGGTTCACGACCGCGCCGCTCTTCGCGGTCGATCCGAAGATGGCGCCGATCGTCGGCCTTGCCCGCACCGGCACGATCCGCTCGAAAGAGCCGTCGCGGGGGAAAGTCGCCGACCGTGGCGACTGGTACGAATATGTTGCGGCGACCGATCTGCCGACCATCGTCGTCATCCAGGACGTGGACGATCAGCCGGGCTACGGCGCGTTCTGGGGTGAGGTGCAGTCGACCGTGCACCGCGCGCTCGGCGTGCTCGGCTGCGTCACGAACGGGTCGTATCGCGACGTCGACGCCTGGGCCACCGGATTTCACATTCTCGGCGCCCATGTCGGGCCGAGCCATGCGCATGTGCACACGATCGACTTCGGCCACCCGGTGAACGTCGCCGGCATGGCCGCCGTCCATGACGACGTGATTCACGCCGACCGGCACGGCGCCGTCGTGATCCCGGCCGACGCGGTGCGCCGCCTGCCCGAAGCAATCGACCTGCTGACCCGCCGCGAGCGGGTCATCCTCGACATGGCGACCTCGTCTGACTTCACCGTCGCAAAGCTCCGCGACGCGCTGCGGCGCGCCGGCGAAATCCATTGACCGCATAGGGGACCGTCGCATGAACGTCGCAGCACAAGCCGCCGCCCGCCTCGACGTTTCCCACGAGGAATGGCAGCTCCGCTGCGACCTCGCGGCGCTCTATCGGCTGATCGCGCATTTCCGCTGGACGGACCTGATCTATACGCATCTGTCGGTGCGGCTGCCGGGTCCGGATCACTATTTCCTAATCAACGACTACCGCCGGATGTTTCACGAGATGCGGGCGTCCGATCTCGTGAAGATCGATATCGATGGCAACATTGTCGATCCGGCGCAGGCCGGTCGCTCGGTGGTCAACGCCGCCGGCTTCTGTATCCACTCCGCGATCCACATGGCGCGCCACGACCTGATGTGCGTGATGCACACGCACACGGCGGCCGGGATCGCGGTGTCGGCGCAGGAGCACGGGCTGCTGCCGCTCAGCCAGCATGCGCTGAAGTTCTACGGGCGGCTTGCGTATCACGGCTATGAGGGCATCGCGCTCGATCTCGATGAGCGGGAGCGGCTGGTGGCCGATCTCGGTCCGCACAACGCGATGATCCTGCGCAATCACGGTCTACTCGCGTGTGGCGCGAGCATCCCCGAAGCGTTCCACACGCTCTACTTCCTCGAGCGGGCGTGTCAGGCACAGGTGGCCGCGCTCGCCGGTGGCGGCAAGCTCGTCCTTCCACCGCGCGACATTTGCGAGCACACGGCGAAGCAGTTCCAGCGTGAGGGCGCGGACGCGCATTACGCGATGCTGTGGGAAAGCTGCCTACGGCTGATCGAGTCCGACACGCCTGATTATCGCAGCTGAAACCATGATCGAGTTCGCGGCGCCACGCCTGCTCCTGATTGACGGCGGCGCCGTCGGCCGGGTCGCGGCGGTGCTCGGCCGCTTCGGCTTGTCGCGGCCGCTGATCGTCACCGACCCGTTCATGGTCTCGTCCGGGCTGCTTGGGCGCGTGACCGACCCGCTCAAGGCTGCCGGCATCGAGCCCGCTGTCTTCAGCGACACGATCCCGGAACCGACCGACACGGTCGTCGTCGCGGGCGTCGCGGCGATACGCCAGGGCCAGTATGACTGCCTGATCGGCTTCGGCGGAGGCTCGCCGATCGACACGGCGAAGGCGATGGCGATCCTCGCGGGTGCGACCGACCCGAACGCGCGGATGCGGGACCACAAGGTGCCGGTCGTCAACGACCATGCTTCGATGCCGGTCATCGCGATCCCGACCACCGCCGGGACGGGCAGCGAGGTCACGCGCTTCACCGTCATCACCGATGCCGAGCGCGACGAGAAGATGCTGATCGTGGGGCTCGGCGCGTTGCCGCTGGCCGCGATTGTTGATTACGAGCTGACCTACACGGTGCCGCCGCGCACGACCGCCGACACTGGCGTCGACAGCCTGACGCACGCGCTCGAGGCGTATGTGTCGCGCAAGGCGAACCCGCTGTCAGACGCGATTGCGCTGGCGGCGATGCGGCTGATCGGCGCGAATCTCCGCACCGCGTACGCCGAGCCGCGCAACGCCGCCGCGCGCGAGGCGATGATGCTGGGCGCGACGCAGGCGGGGCTCGCGTTCTCGAACAGCTCGGTCGCACTCGTGCACGGCATGTCGCGGCCGATCGGCGCGCATTTCCATGTGCCCCACGGGCTATCGAACGCGATGCTGCTGCCGGCAATCACACGCTTCAGCGTCGGCGCCGCGCCCGCGCGCTATGCCGAGGCGGCGCGCGTCGCGGGCTTCGCGCCCGAGGACGCGTCCGACGCGCAGGCGACCGAGCGACTGGTCAGCGGGCTGGTCGCGCTCAATGCCGACTTGTCGGTGCCATCGCCACGGGACTGGGGCATCGACCACGCAGCGTGGGAGGCGAAGCTGCCGCTGATGGCCGAGCAGGCGCTCGCCTCCGGTAGTCCCGGCAACAACCCGCGCGTGCCCGACGCGGCGGAGATCATCGCGCTCTATCGGGCAGTGTGGTCAGGCGCGATTGGTAACGTCTGAGACGACGGACGGGGACGCGGCCGGGCCGATCCAAGCGTTCCGCCAGAAGCCGAGCGCGCCCGGCGGCATTGGCCGCGCGATCAGGAATCCCTGCGCTTCATCGACGCCCAACGCCGCGACGTGCTCCCACAGGCGCGCGGTTTCGACGCCCTCGGCGGTCGTCGTGATGCCGCGCGTTCGCGTCCGCTTGACGATCCGCTGAAGGAAATCCGGCGAGGCGCGACTGCCGAGCAGGACCGAGCGGTCGAACTTGACCGTGTCGAAGTCGAGCGAGAGCAGCGCGTCGAGATGCGGCGTCTCCTCCGTCACGTCATCGAGCATCAGGCCGTAACCGGCCCGGCGGACGTGGTCGATCGCACGGCCGAGGGCGAGGATGTCATGCGCGGTCTGGCTCTCGGTCAGCTCGATCGCGAAGCGCGACGCGGCCAGTCCGGTCGCCTCGCGTAGGCGATCGAGACGCATTCGCGCATCGGCCGACAGCAGCACGTCGAGCGAGAGGTTGATCGCGACCGGCGCGTGCGCGGCCGGGTGGGCGATCCGGGTGATGTCGGCGAAGACCCGCGAGACGACCGCTTCGGCGAACGACGCGCCGAGGCCCGCCGCCTCCATGCCTGGGACAAACACGTCGGCGGTCAGCGTGCCGAACAGAGGATGGTGAAGGCGGGCGAGCGCCTCTGTCCGCGAATGGCTGCCGTCGCGAACGCGGACGATCGGCTGATACCGCACCTCGATCCGCGACCCGGCAAGCGCCTCCCGCAGCTCGGTCACGCCAAGCGCCGCCGCGGGATAGGGGTGGGACGCGTCGCCGGCGTGGTCCGTCAGCGCGCGCCCCACAAGCCGGCTATCGGCATCATGGACGGCGGGAATGGAAGCGGTCGCGCCGGCATGGGTCGGATCGACCCGCCCAAGCAGCACCATCCGCATCCCCGACGTCGCCTCGCCCTGCGTCAGCCCGATCAGCTCATCCAGCCGGTCGCCCGCGCAGGATGAATCGAGCAGCAGATGCGTATAGGGCGCACGCGGCGAGGCGAGCAGCGCCACCGCGCGATCGACGTCGCAGCCGATGTCATGAACGCTCGCACCGAGCAGCCCAGCGGCATGGTGCACGGCGCCTCGCCACGCGGACGTCCCGCTGACGAGCAGGAGGCTAACAGACTCGGCTACGGGCGCGGGTGCCGCCATTCGTCTTTCGGGTCCACATACAGACACGAGCATCAAACATGGTGCCACGCGAAGCGTTATGTCACTTCCGGCGGATAAACAATGGGTCAGCCCGAATTAATGCCCGTTGACAAAAATATAGCCGCGCGACCCGTCAGATTGTATCAAAATTGGCGTGAAATCGGACCGACAATGGCCGCTTCGCTCAGCGGCGTGTCGGCGCGCTGGCCGCTTTCTCCGGTCGCGGCGGAGTGGGCGCGGCGGCGTCGCGGCGGAGTCGGCCCTCACCAAGAAACAGGAGAATGGGTGCGGCGATAAAAATCGACGACGACGTGCCCACCACGATTCCGAAAAGCATCACCCAGGCGAACCCCGAGATCGACTCGCCACCGAAGATTGCCAGCGGCAGGCTGGCCAGGAACACGGTCATCGACGTGCCGAGCGTTCGGTTCAGCGTCTCGTTGATGGATAAATCGATCAGGTCCCTGAGTGGCATCGTGCGGTAGCGACGCAAATTCTCCCGCACCCGGTCGTACACGACAACCTTATCGTTAGTGGAATAACCGATGATCGTAAGAATCGCGGCTACCATCACCAGGTCGAACTGGATCCGTGTGACGACGAGGAACCCGACCGCCTTTGTCACGTCGAGGATCAGCGTAATGACTGCCCCGACCGCGAACTCCCACTCAAAGCGGAACCAGATATAGGCGAGAATCATCAGCAGGCTGATCCCGAGTGCCAGCAGCCCATCGCGAAAAAGCTCGGCCGAGACGCTGGCGCCGACGGCGTCGGTCTGGATCACCCGCGAGCCGGGCTGCGCCTGATCGAACGCCGCCCGCACCCGCGCCACCGCGTCCTGCGTCGCGGCACCGGTCGGCTGGCTGCGGAGCCGGATCAGCACCGTCTGATCGTCACCGAATCGCTGCACGCCCTGCTCATTAACGTGCGCGGCCGCGAGTGCGGCGCGGATCTTGCCGAAATCGGCGGGGCCGGGAGTGCGTACCTGCATCACCACGCCGCCCGAGAAATCGACGCCGAGGTTGAGGCCCGGATAGACGAACAGCGCGATCGACGCCGACGACAGCAGCGCCGAGACGATCAGGCCGGCGAACCGGCCGCGCATGAAGTTGATCTTCGTCCCATCCGGCACGAGCCGGAGGAGGGGGCGGGCGAGCAGTGCGAACATCGCGCGCTATTCCTTCAAACCGGCAACAGGCGCGGCCGGCGCGATACGTACCAGCGCGAGACGAGCAGCCGGGTCAGCATCCAGGCGGTGAACATGCTGGTCAGCACGCCGATCGTGATCGTCAACGCGAAACCGCGCACCGGACCCGTGCCGAACACGAACAGCATGACGTGCGCCAGGACGGCCGTGCTGTTGGTGTCGAAGATCGTGCCGTACGCGCGCTTGAACCCGGCCTCCAGCGCCTGCAAAGGCGGGCGTCCGACCTTGCTTTCTTCCCGGATGCGCTCGTTGATGAGGATGTTGGCGTCAACCGCCATGCCAAGCGTCAGCAGGATGCCCGCCATGCCGGGCAAGGTCAGCGTAAAGCCGGCGGCCGACATGATGCCGAGAATCAGCACGAGGTTCATGATAACGGCGACGTTCGCGAACCAGCCGAACAGACCATAGAACGTGCCCATGAAGCCGATGACGAGCAGGAACCCGACGCCGAGTGCCAGCGCGCCGCGCCGGATGCTGTCGGCGCCCAGCTCCGGCCCGACGCTCCGCTCATCAACCACCGTCAGCGGTGCGGGGAGGGCGCCCGCGCGCAGCAGCACGGCGAGGTCGGTCGCGGACGCGGCGGTGAAGTTACCGCTGATCTGACCCTGACCGCCGAGGATCGCTTCCCGGATCACCGGCGCGCTTATGACCTTGTTGTCGAGCACGATCGCGAAGCGGCGGCCGACGTTTTCACGTGAAATCTCTGCGAATTTGCGGGCGCCGACCGAGTTGAACTTGAAGTTGACGACCCACTGCCCAGTCTGCGGGTTGTTGCCGGCCGAGGCGTCCGTCAGGTCCGCGCCATCGACGTCGACGCGGCGGCGGACGACGATCTTCTGCCCTGGATTGTCCTCCATCGGCAGAATTTCGTCGCCCGGTGGCGGGGTGGCGGCGGCGGGGTTGGCGTTCTCGTCGACCAGCCGGAAGGTCATGTGCGCCGTCGTGCCGAGCAGCGCCTTGATCCGCGCCGGGTCGTCGATGCCGGGAAGCTGAACGACGATCCGACTGTCGCCCTGACGGGTGATTTCCGGATCGACGACGCCCGTCTCGTCGATGCGGCGGCGGACGATCTCGATCGACTGCGTGACCGCCGCCTCGGCGCGGGCGCGGAGTGCGGGGGTCGAGAGCGTCAGCGTGATCTCGCCGTTGCCGGCGTCGGCGATGGCTACGTCGGGCGCGCTCCCGGACGCATCGGGCGCGGCGAGCGGCCGCAGCACGGCGAGCGCATCGGCCGTGCGCGCCGGGTCGCGCAGCCGTAGGAGGACGCGGTTGTTGGCGGGGTCGGCGGTGACGCTGGTGTAGAAGATGTCGCGCGGCCGCAGCGCGGTCCGCACCGCGTCGGCCAGCGTATTCAGCCGATCGGCGATCACCGCCTTCATGTCCACCTCCAGCAGGAGGTAGCTGCCGCCGCGCAGGTCGAGCCCAAGCCGCACGGGATGCCAGGGCATCCAGGGCGCTGGCGCGGGCAGGATGTTCGGCAGGCACAGCAGCGCGCCGAGCAGGCAAACGCCGAGAACAAGGCCGGTCTTAAGGCGGCCGAAATACAGCATGTGGACGGTCGTTTCCGGTGGGGCGGCGGTGGGGCCGGATCAGAACCATGCTCGGATGCCGGATGCAACCCTGCGCCCGGGCGCGGCGAAGCCCATGTGACACCATACGACGGCCGCTGCTAGAGGCGGCACCAACGAACGATTGAGGTGAGTGACGGATGACCGGTGGGCGGCTCAACATCGGCGTAATCGGCGCGGGGCATTTTGGCCGATACCACGCGCTGAAGGTCGCGGCGTCCGACCGGACGACGCTGATCGGCGTGCACGACCCGGACGCCGAGCGCGCCCGCACCGTCGGTTGGGAGGTCGGCGCGCCGCCGTTGCCGCTCGATGCGCTAATCAAGGCAGCGGACGCGGTCATCATCGCCGCACCCGCCGCCGCGCACCACGCGCTGGCGGCGGGTGCGCTTCGAGCCGGGCGGCATGTGCTGGTGGAAAAGCCGATCACGGCGACGCTCGCCGAGGCGGACGACCTTGCAGCTCTCGCGGCCAAACAGGGGCTCGTGCTGCAGGTTGGCCATCTCGAGCGCTTCTCAGCCGGGCATGGCGCGGTCGCCGGGCGGATCGGCCGGCCGGTCTATCTGGAGGCGGTGCGGATCGCGCCGTTCAAGCCGCGCGGCACGGATGTCTCGGTCATCCTCGACCTTATGATTCACGACATCGACCTCGTCCTGTCGCTGGTCGATAGCCCCGTCGAGAGCGTGGACGCGGTCGGTGCGGCGGTCAGCTCGGACCATGAGGACATCGCGAACGCCCGCATCCGCTTCGAAAACGGTGCGGTCGCGACCATCACGGCGAGCCGCGTTTCGTTCAGGACCGAGCGGCGGATGCGGATCTTCGCCGGCGACGGCTACATGGCGGTCGATTTCGCGGCGCGGCGTCTGACCCTGGTCGGGCGCGGCATCGGCACGCCGGCGCCGGGTCTGCCTGGTTTCGGCACCGAGACGGCTTCCTGGGAGGACCACGACGCGCTCGCCGCCGAGCATGCGGCGTTTGTGGCGAGCGTGCTCGATGGCGCGCCGGTCCTGGTCGACGCCGCCGCCGGCCGCCGCGCGCTGGCGGTCGCGATTGCGGTCGCCGAGAGCATGGCCGCGTCGCGCGCCCGCGTCATCCAATCCGGGCTGATCGCGCCGCCGGAGGATGTGTAGCCCATGGGCACGGGGCCGACACTGGATGAGCTAAAGGCGAACAACCGCGCCTGGGCAGCCCGCAAGACGGCGGCGGATCCGGGGTTCTTTAAGCGGCTCGTTGGCCAGCAGGCGCCGCGCTATCTCTGGATCGGATGCGCCGACAGCCGCGTACCGGCCAACGAGATCGTCGACCTCGATCCCGGCGAGCTGTTCGTTCACCGCAACGTCGCCAACCTCGCCCCGCCGCAGGACGCCAATTACCTGTCGGTGCTGCAGTTCGCCG
>CAYSTX010000019.1:22699-27860 GCA_964434035.1 uncultured Acetobacteraceae bacterium | reverse complement strand
CGGCGCCGACGATCCGGGTCGTGCGGCGGATCCAGGTGTTGTCCGCGACGACGGCGATCCGCTCCCAGCGCGCGATGTGGCCGATCCCGATCTTCAGATCCTCCAACACGGCGCCCGCATCCATGCCGGCGAAATCGGGGCCGACCTCGTAGTAAACACGAATCTTGCGCGGCTGGCGTAGCGCGGCCTCGACGACGGGTTCGAGCACGGTCCGGTAGTCGGCGCGCGTGACGCGGCCGCGGCCGGCGAACGCGACGACGGCGCTTGGGAAGTCCGGCAAGACGTCGATCATTGGCTGCCCCCATCGGACGGCAATGCGTCATCTCACGGCTGAAAGTTTATTCTCAGATCGAAGGGTCTTACCACGGGTACTTGCGGCCGATTTTGCTATCGCCGGTGTGACCGCAATTACCGGGGGCACATAAGATGGTCGTCGTTACGGGCGACACGACTTGATCTGGGTCAACACCACGCTTCGCTAGTCGTGATTTGTTGATCAAGCGCACAGAGGTTGCCCGGGAGGATCCCATGAGCGACGTCATTCTTTTCGCCCATCCGACATTCGGCGTGCTCGGCATCCTGGCCTCGGTCTGGCTCCTCGTGGAGGCGCTGAATGCCACCGAGGCGAACCAGGCGCGGATCCGTTACGCCGCCTACGCCGTCGCCGTCTGCATCGTGCTGGCCTGGGTGCTCGGCGGTTACTGGTACACGATCCACTACGCGCCGGAGAAAGCGATCATCCTCAAGGGGCCTTGGCCTTGGGCGCATAACTTCGTCATGGAAACGAAGGAGCACCTGTTCTTCATCCCGCTGATCCTCGCGCTCTATCTGCCGATCGTGGCGGTGCGAAAGCTCGCTTCCAACCAAGCGGCGCGCATGGCCGTCATGGTCTGCGCCACTTTCGTCATCCTGAGTGGGCTCGCAGTCGAAGGTGCCGGGGCGCTCATCAACTATGGCGTCAAAGTCGCCTACGTGCACACCGGCGCGAAGGGAGTTGAATAATGGCCACAATCGTTCACGGAGCGGCGATAACCCAGCCGGTCCCGGCCGCCGAAACCAGCGACACCGTCTTGGACGGCGCGGCTGCCGGCTTCGGTTTTTCCGCCGTCGTCGCCATCTTCTTCAACACTATACTGGCGTGGGTGAAGGACGCCTATGACCCGCTGAACACCTTTATGGCCTCGCTGACGGGGCATCACTGGTGGACACACGGGTTGTTCGATCTCGCCCTGTTCGTCGTACTCGGCGTTATTTTGACGGCCAGCGGCTTTCGCATCGACGGGACGAAGCTGGCCGTCTATCTGGCCGGGTCGGTCATTATCGCCGGCGCCGGGCTCGCGCTCTGGTTTGTGCTGGTCTGAACCGACACGCGACGCAGGAGTTCGGACAGACCGGCGATCCTGTGATTGATGCGCATGCGCGATCCACAGGTCTCGCAAGGCCGCCTGTTGCCATGGCTCGCCGCTCATGCCCCGAACGCAGGCGCTCCGACGCAAGCCTGGCCCGCCGCGCCGTTGCCGGCAGCGTCCCTGTCCGTGACGGCGGAGCCGGTCGGCTGAGACGGTTAACGCTTCGTCGAAGCGTCCGTCAGCGCCGGCCGATCGAGCCGCAGGAAACCGATATCGTGCGCGGTGCGGCCATCGCCCGTCGCGAGATCGGCCAGGATTTCGCCGATAACGCTACAGAACTTGTAACCATGCCCCGAGCACGGCGATGCGATCACGACCTGGGGGTGCGCTGGATGGTGGTCGATCACGAAATGCTCGTCCGGCGTGTTCGTGAACATGCACGCACGGAGCGCCATCGTCGGACCGCTGCCGTCCGGGAAATAGCGCTCGCCGAACTGCCTCAGCAGCGCCTCGTCCGTCGCGTCGACCTCGCGGCGCATCGTATCGGGCGATACCATCGTCTCGTCGCGGTGATGGTAGCGCCCGAACTTGAATCCCGGCACCTCATAGACGGGGAGGCCGTAATACCGCCCCTCCTCAACTTGGATGTTGAACACCGGGAAACGCTCCGGCGTGAACAGCTCCGGGCGGCGGGGCTGTAGCCAGGCGAGCACTTGCCGCTCCGGCACCGCGCGCCCATGCAGTTGCGAGACAAGCTCACCGATCCAGGCGCCCGCCGTAATGATCAAACGGCCCGCACGGTACGTCCCCTTGTCGGTGCGGACGACAACGCCCTCCCCGCCCGGATGCGCGTCCCAACCGAGCACACGTTCGCGCGCGCGGATATCAGCGCCATGCGTCTGCGCGGCCCGCACGTGCGCGACGATCGCCCGCTCGCTCGCGATGAAGCCGCCGTCAGGTTGGTAGACGAAACGCGCGCTTCCCGGCAGCCGATAGCCGGGAAAGCGTTCGTTGATCGCGTCGCCGGTCAGCACGGAATGAGGAAGATCATGCAGCCTGGCCGACGCGAGCGCGCCTTGAAACAGTGCGTCGTCCTCGGGTCCGCCGTCGATCGAGCCGGTGGTGACAAGCAGCGTCTCCCCGGTCGTTTGCTCCGCCTCATGCCAGAGCGCATAGGAGCGGCGCAGCAGCGGTACGTACGCCGGGTCTTCGTAATACGGCAGGCGGATAATGCGCGTGACGCCGTGCGAGGAGCCCATGGCGTGCGGGATGTCGAACTGCTCCAGGCCCAACACACGCTGTCCACGCTGCGCGAGCTGCCAGCACGCGGCGCTGCCCATGCCGCCGACGCCGACCACGATCACGTCGTAGGTCATCGCGACGGCGCCGATCAGCCGCCGGTCCGACGCCGGTCGAAGAATGCGGCGACGGCGGCCGCCATTTCCGGCGAACGCAGCCGCTCCGCGAAGACCGCGCCCTCCCGCCGGATACGATCCGCAACCGGCTCTTCGGGCGTGCGCAGCAGCCGCTTCGTCAGCCGCAGCGCCTCGGCCGGCCGGGAGGCCACCGCACGGGCGAGCGCATCCGCCTCATCATCCAGCGCGTCGGCCGACACGACGCGGTTGACCAGCCCGGCGGCGAGTGCTGTCGCAGCGTCGAATGGCTCGCCGAGCAGCAGCATCTCCGCCGCGCGGTGGTACCCCGCCTGCCGCGGCAACAGCAGCGACGACGCCGCCTCCGGCACCAGCCCGAGATTGACGAACGGCAGTGCGAACCGCGTCCCCTCCGCGGCCAGTACGAGGTCGCAGTGCAGCAGCATCGTTGTGCCGATCCCGACCGCGACTCCGTGCGCGGCGGCCATCAGCACGGTCTCGGCCACGGCGAGCGCCCGCAGGAAGCGGAATACCGGCGCGTCCTCGTCACGCGGCGGATCGGCCATGAAATCGGCGAGGTCATTGCCGCCCGTAAACGCGTCACCCGCGCCGGAAAAAAGAATGACCCGCGTCGCCGGATCGGCGTCGGCGGCGCGGAGTGCGTCGGCCGCGTCGGCGTACATCGCAGCGGTGAGTGCGTTCTTCTTCGTCGGCCGGTCGAACCGGATGCGCGCGATACCGTCGGCGACGCTGGTGGCGACGAAACCGCTGGACATCAGGCATCCCCTTTGCGGAGTGGTCGGAGCGGCGGGATTCGAACCCACGACCCCCAGTCCCCCAGACTGATGCGCTACCAGACTGCGCTACGCTCCGACGGATTTCGTGTAGCAGCGCGCCCGGGCCGCAGCAACGCGGGACACGTCGAGCCTAGCCGATCATCGCGCGGAGCGCCTCGAGATCGAGCAGCACACGGCCGAGCACGGCGCGCAGCCGCTCCTGTTCCGGCACTGACGAGCGGCGCGCGTACGTGGCCGGCTCGCGGGTGGCACCGGGCGTGACCGGGGCGAGGCCCGGCAGTGGCAGCTCTGGCTCGGGGGCGGGGCCGGACGCCCAGACGTCCCGCTCCTCCGCTGCGCCGGCGCGCTCGGCCGCGTCGGGCGGTGGGATGTTGTCAGCGAGCCTGCCGCCGCCCTCGCGCAGCAAGCGCTGCACGCCCTTGATCTGATAGCCCTGGATGTAGAGCAGATCCGCGATCCGCCGCAGCAGCGCGATGTCGTCCGGCCGGTAATACCGCCGCCCACCGCCGCGCTTCAGCGGACGGATCTGCGCGAATTTTGTCTCCCAGAAGCGCAGGACGTGCTGTGGGATGTGAAGTTCGTCCGCAACCTCGCTGATCGTGCGGAAAGCGCCGGCGGCTTTCTTGGTGCGCGCGCGGCCGGCGGCCGCCTCCGCGTCGGGCGGCGGGTCGGGAGCCGGCACCGGCTCACGCGGCATCGGCACCGTCGAGCTCGGCCGCTGCATCCGCGGCGGCGTCGGCGTCGCTCGGCGCGCGGCCGTTGACGCGGGCCTTCAGCACATGACTCGGGCGGAACACGAGCACCCGGCGCGGCATGATCGCGACCTCAATGCCGGTCTTCGGATTCCGGCCGATGCGGCGGCCCTTCTGACGCACGGAAAACGTGCCGAAGCCGCTGACTTTCACGGATTCTCCCGCCTCCAGCGCAGCGCAAACCCGCTCCAGCACGTCTTCAAGCAGATCCGCCGACTCGTTCCGGGACAGCCCGACCTGGGCGTAGATGGTTTCCGCCAGATGGGCGCGCGTAATGGCATGCATGCCATTACGCTAAGAGCTTCAGGTGTCAGTCGTCAACAAATCGACTAACATCAGGCTCTTGGCGGCGGGATCGTCAGATGCGAACGAGCGCCGAGCCCCAGGTAAGGCCGCCGCCCAGCGCCTCCAGCAGCACGAGATCGCCACGGCCGATGCGCCCGTCATCCATCGCTTCGGCCAGCGCCAGCGGTACCGAAGCGGCAGACGTGTTGGCATGGCGATCGACGGTGACGACCACCCGCTCGGCCGGCATGGCGAGCTTGCGGCCCATCGCGTCGATGATCCGCTGATTCGCCTGATGCGGCACCAGCCAGTCGACGTCGTTGCGGCCGAGCCCGTTGGCCGCCAGCGCCTCATCCACCGCCTCGGCGAGCTTCGAGACAGCGTGGCGGAAGACCTCGCGGCCGTTCATCCGCAGATGGCCCGAATGGTCCGGCCGACCGATCGCGCCGTCCACGTAGAGGATGTCGCCGAGCGCGCCGTCGGCATGTAGATGCGTCGACAAGATGCCGCGCTCACGGTCGCGCGCGCCGGCGTGCGGATCGGCGTCGGTCGCGGTCAGAAACGCCGCGCCGGCGCCGTCGCCGAACAGCACGCAGGTCCCGCGG
>CAYSTX010000019.1:0-22689 GCA_964434035.1 uncultured Acetobacteraceae bacterium | reverse complement strand
CAGGACGCCGCGCGCCTGTCCGGAGCGGATCATGCCGTCGGCGATCGACAGCGCGTAGACAAAGCCGGTGCAGGCGGCGGAGACATCGAAGCCGAACCCGTGCCGCACGCCAAGCGCCGCCTGCACGCGCAGCGCGGTCGCAGGAAATGCCTCGTCCGGCGTGCTGGTCGCGAGGATGATGGCGTCGACATCGCCGGGCTCGGCGCCGGCCATCCGCAGCGCACCGAGAGCCGCCTCCGTGCCCATCATGGCGGTCGTTTCGTCCGCCGCGGCGATGTGGCGCTGACGGATGCCGGTCCGCTCGACGATCCAGGCGTCGGACGTATCGACCTGACGTGCCAGCTCATTGTTCGTGACGATCCGCCGGGGCAAATAGCCGCCGGCGCCGGCGAGAATGCTGCGGAGCTGTCCCACGCGGCGTGCTTAGCTGGCGGCCGCGAGTCGCGGGCCGGGGTCGGAGGTCTCCTTCGCCGCCGCCGTCGCAGGCGACGCGGTGGAGCCGGCGCGGCTAGCCATGCGGCTCAGCCCCTCGCGGATACGATCGTTGAAGCGGTGCACCACCATGTCCATCCCGACGTCGATTGCGTGCGCGAACCCGAACGCGTCCGCACCGCCATGTGATTTCACCACGACGCCATTCAACCCGAGCATCACGGCACCATTGTACCGGCGCGGATCGAGCCACTCGCGCAGACGGTCGAGCCCCGGGCGCGCCAGCATGTAGGCGATCCGACCAGCGAGATTCGCCAGAAAAATTTGCTTCAACAGCTCGGCAACGAGCTTGAACGCGCCCTCGCCCGTCTTCAGCGCGACGTTGCCAGTGAAGCCGTCGGTGACGATCACGTCCGTCGTGCCGGCGGCGATGTCATGTCCCTCGACGAAGCCGTGAAACTGCTTGCCGATGTGCGAGGCGCGGAGCGTTTCGGCGGCGAGGCGGACGCGGTCATCGCCCTTCAACTCCTCGGAGCCGACGTTCAACAGTCCGATACTGGGCGCCGGCAGGCCAAGGACAGTGCGCGCGAACATGTCGCCCATGACCGCGAATTCAACAAGATTGCGGGCATCGCAGGCGACGTTCGCGCCTAGATCGAGCATGACCATGTCGCCGCGGCCGGACGGGGCGATGCCGGCCATGGCGGGTCGGTCGATGCCCGGCAGCGTCTTGATGAAGATCTTCGCGAGCGCCAGCAGCGCGCCGGTGTTGCCGGCCGAGATGACGCCCGACGCCTCGCCGGCGGCCACCGCGTCAATCGCGAGCCGCATGCTGGCGCCGCGCATCTTCAGTGCAGCCGTCGGCTTGAGATCGCCCGCGATCACGTCCGGGCTGTGCCGTACGGTGCAGGCGTTCGCGGCCCGGCTATAGCGGCGCAGGTGCGGCGACAACGCCTTTTCGTCGCCGATCAGCAGAAACCGCGCGCGCGGATGGCGTTCGGCCGCGAGGGACACACCTTCGACGACCATCGCCGGCGCGCGGTCGCCACCCATCGCGTCGATCGCGAGCGCGAAGGGTGCCGCGTCCGGGTCATGGCGGTTCTGATCTGAGGGTAGCCCGCGCATGCGTTATACTAGCGCCAGGCGACAGCGGCGGTGCTAGAGATCGTCAGACCCGCACAGCCGACTTCAGCGCCTTGCCGGCGGCGGCGACCTCACGACCATCGTAATGGCCGCAATGCGGGCAGACGTGGTGCGGGCGGCGCAGCTCGCCGCAATTGCTGCACTCATTGTGCGCCTCTTTCGGCAGGGCCTGATGGCTCCGCCGCATTCCCATGCGGGACGGTGAACTCTTACGTTTTGGAACAGCCATGAGCTCGGCCTCAATTGGGGCGCGACACGTGCCCAGGCGCGAGCGCGGCCAGGCGCGCCGTCACCGAATGGACATCACGCGAGCGGTGGCGTGTAGCAGAGGCACCCGGGCCTCGCAAGCAGGCGCCTCGGTGCGAAGTGGCTATTAGGGAACGAGCACGATCTTACCTGGACGGTGCTTCTGGCCCTCGAGCATCCGATGGGCGATCCGGGCGTCGGACAAGGGAAGCACCTCGCCGACATGGGTTCGCAGGGTGCCGGCGTCGAAAAGCGCTGTAAGGCGTCGCAGCGCGGCCGTTGTTACGGAGACCAGGATGAACCGGGCACTTACGTCCTGCCGTTCCGCGCGGTCGAGGTCGGGCGCAGACACGGCGGAGACCAAAGCGCCGCCGCGCCGCACCCAGTCGAAAGCCTGCGTCTGCGCCGCACCGCCGACCGTGTCGATCACCACATCGACCGAACCCGCGAGACCGGCTTGGGGCGCATCCGTTGGCACCACCTCGTTCGCACCGAGCGATCGCACGCGGTCGACGTCGCCGGGCCTGCACGTCGCTATGACCCGCGCCCCGGCGTAGTGCGCGAGCTGCACGGCGTAGGCCCCGACATTGCCGGCGCCGCCGAGCACCAGCACCGTTTGGCCGGCCTGCACGTGCCCGTGATCGAACAGCATTTGCTGCGCCGTGCATGCGACGACGGGGACCGACGCCGCCTCGATATGCGTGAGTGTTGTCGGCTTCGGCGCCGTCATCCCGGCCTGGGCGACGGCATATTCCGCGTAGGCGTCCGTGAAGCGGCCGTTCGTCACGCCAAACACTTCGTCGCCCGGCTGAAAAAGGGTAACCGCAGGCCCGACCGCCTCCACGACGCCGGACAGATCGGCCCCGAGCGTCAGCGGCAAGGGTTGCGGCAGCACACTCCTACCCTCACGAACCCACGCATCCCATGGCCCGACGCCGGCCGCCGCGACGCGGATCAGAACCTGGCCGGGTCCGGGATCCCGCCGCTCCACGTCCTCGTACGACATCGCATCGACGCCGCCGAACGCATGGACCCTGATCGCCTTCATCGTCGCCGCTCGTCCCTATTTAACGGCGAACCGTCTCGATCCACGCCGCAAACCGTTCCATGAACGTCCGAAAGAACGTGGCGGTCGCGGGAACGGTGACGCTGCCGTCGTCGGCAAACAAGGATGCCGCCTGGCCGACATACGCCTCGTGCTGCAGCACCGGCATGTTCAGGAACACGAAGCTCTGCCGGAGCGCATTGTTTGCGCCGAATCCGCCTATCGCGCCGGGGGAAACGCTGACCACGGCAGCGGCTTTGCCGTCCCAGACGCTCTTTCCATACGGCCGCGACCCAACGTCGACCGCGTTCTTCAAAACGCCCGGCGTTGATCGGTTGTACTCAGGGGTGACGAACAGGACGGCATCGACAGGGCGGATCGCGTCGCGAAACGCGACCCAGGCTGCGGGCGGGTGCCCTTCGTCGTCGTGGTCCTGGTTGTAGAGCGGAAGATCACCGATCTCGACGAAGGAACAGTGCAGACCCGCTGGCGCCGCGCCGACCAGCGCGCGCGCGACGCGGCGGCTGAAGGACGCTTTGCGGAGACTTCCGACCAGCACCGAAACCGACCGATCCTGCGCCATTCTTCTGTCCCTCCCGCTTTATTTCAATCAGCGTCGCCCAAAGCGCCCCGCGAGGCCCGAGAATGGCGACGGCGGCGTATCGTCGCCATCGTCGTCGAGGACCGCGCCGGGCTTGCGCGGATACGGGTCGAGCGCCAAGGCAAGCTGTTCGGCCGCCGCCTCGCCGAGATCGATGCGGTCGCCATCGTAGGGGATCTCATCCGGCGCATCCGGATCGCCGAGATCGTCCTCAGTCTCAGTGCCGGCCGGGACGAACAGAACGTCGAATGCCTCCTCGATCGTCGCCTCGAACGGTTCGAGCGTCACGACACAGACCTGCGTCACCTCCGCCGACATCCGCCCCGCCGCCGGCACCACCCGGCGGCGGGGCACGGTGAGGCGGAACGTGACCGTGAGCTTGCCGATGGCCGGAATGCCGAACCGGATCGCGAGGGCCGCGCGTTCGGCCGGGTTGGCCTCGACCACGACAACCTCGCCGGCAGCGGCGATCCGGCCGACGTCGACCGGCCGCGACAGTTCGGGTGCGGGCTCGGCGCTCATTCGGCGGCCGCTGATGCGGCGGGAAGGAACAGTGCGGTTCCGGCCGCGAAGGCGCTGATAGGTTGCTCCTCCAGCGCGTCCTGCTGGGCGCGGGCCAGCCGCGCGAATCGCTCGGGCGACCCCGACGGCGGCTCAGCGCCGCGCCAGATGTTGCGAGCGATTGCCGCCGCGAGCGCCGCGTCGTCGGCGTCGTCGAGCGCCGACTCGTAGGCGCGCGCGCGGCCGTGGAACGCTTCCCACATCGCCCTGACCCGCTTTCCGACCGAGAGATCGCCCACGCCCATTTCCCGCAAATTGAGATCCATGTCGGCAAACATTGCGTCAAACACGGCCTGCGCGAGTGCCGGTCCCGGCGGCGGTGCGGCGCGCAGGCGGTGTATCAGCAGGATCGCATGCAGGCCGAGAACATCGAACCGCCCATCCAGCGTGTCGGGCGCACCGAGCACGGTATAGAGGAACGGATCGCGGGCGGCCGCGACCGCCGCACCGTAGAGCGCAAAGCCTACCCTCTCGTCGCGTCGGTTGCGAAGCAAGCCGAACAAGGGCATGGCACTCAGTTCCCGAAACTACGCGCTTTCCGGCCCGTCTCGCCGACAATAATTGACAGGCGCCGGGCCGACGTGACACCCCGATGAGCTAATAGCGCCGGGACAGGTGGTCAATCGGCCGCTCTCGCCCGGGCGATGGTCAAAGGATCAGCCCTGCGTGCGCCTTCGCCCCCTCGTCTTCGCCGGTTTGTTCCTGCCGGGCCTCACGATGCTCGGCGCATGTTCGATGTTCGAGGCGCAGGCGGTAACACGCGGCAACATGGTCGATAACGACCTGCTGAAAGAGCTGACGCCGGGGACATCGACGCGGGCGGACGCGACAGCCCTTCTCGGCTCGCCGACGGCCCACGCGTCGTTCGACGACAACAAATGGATCTACATCGGCGAGCGGACGCGGCCCGTGATCGGGGGGACGAATGCCGTTCTGGGTCAGCAAGTTGTCGTGCTGACATTCGATCAGAGCGGCGTTTTGCGTGACGTCAGCCGGCTCTCGGGCGACGACAGCCTGCCGGTAACGGTGGTCGACCGTACCACGCCTTCTCCGGGCAGCAACGCGTCGATCCTGCAGCAGCTCCTGGGTAACGTCGGGCGGTTCAATCCGGGCGGCCTCGGCGGCGAGAGCGGCCAATCGAGCGAAATCCCGACCGGCGGCGCGCCGACCCACTGAGGCCATCGGGACTACCCAACCGCTTTGGCTTGACACGATTGACGACATGACTACATAGTTCATGACGACAATCCCGTCGCCGCGCCCGCTGGCTGCCATGACCGATTCCTCAGTGAACGACACCACGCCTTCAATCACCGAACCGGCCGAAGCGCCGTCGGCCACGCGGCTGCGTCCGTGGCCTGGCGACTTCAAGCCGTCGGACTCGTTCGGCTATCGGCTCTGGCACGTGACCCATGCGTGGCAGCGGCGGATGGAGGCGGCGCTCGCGCCGCTCGACCTGACGCAGCTGCAGTATGTCACCCTGGCGAAGACCGCATGGATCAGCCGTACGGGCGAAATCCCGTCGCAAACGCGGGTGGCCTGCGAGGCCGCGATGGACCGGATGATGATCAGCAAGGTCCTCCGGCTGCTCGAGTGCAAAGGCTACATCACGCGCGCTCCGCACCCCGACGACCCGCGCGCGAACCGGATCGACCTGACGGACGCCGGCTATGCGGCGCTTACCGAGGCACTGGCTATCGTGCGGACCGAGCAAGCGGCCTTTTTCGGCCGTCTCGGTGAGGCCGGGCAGACCGCCTTGGCCGAGCAGCTGGACCGGCTCCTCCGTGCCGAAGGCATTCAATCCTAACAGTTTCAATGCAAGGACGACGATGGACGGTTCCCAGCTTCCGAGCCGTGATGCGACCCTGGCTTCACGCGCGGAGGCGCCTGCCCGGCCGCGCCTTCTGCGTCGGCTCCTGCTGGGCGCGGCGCTTGTCGGCGCGATCGCCGGCGGCGCCGCTTATGGCCGTTATTGGTTCGTGACCGGGCGGTATCTGGAGAGCACGGACGACGCCTACACGGCGGCCGACGCGGCCACGATCGCGCCGCGCGTCGCCGGCCCGATCGTCGCCGTTCTGGTCACCGACAATCAGCGCGTCCGTGCCGGTGACGCGCTGGCGCGGATAGACGACCGCGACTATCGCGCTTCCCTGGAAGCGGCGACCGCCGACATCGCGTCCGCCCGCGCCGACATCGCCGCCACCGACGCACAGATCACGCAGCAGACCGCGGCGATCGCACAGGCGCAGGCGGATATCGACGCGGCGCGCGCCGCACTCGGCTTCGCGACCGCTGACAATCAGCGTTATGCGAACCTGGTGAAGACGGGTGACGGCACCGTGCAGCGGGCCGAGCAGGCGAGCGCCGATATCCGCCAGAAAGCGGCTTCCCTCGCCCGCGCGATCGCCGCCGAGAGCTCCGCGCGCCAGCAGACGGACGTGCTGCAAGCAACCCGCGCCCGCGCCGTCGCCGCCGAGGCGCGCGCCCAGGCGGCTTCCGATCAGGCCCGGCTCAACCTGTCCCGCACGACGATCGCCGCCCCGGTCGATGGCGCCGTGGGGGATCGCAGCGTACGGCTCGGCCAATACGTCCAGGCGGGAACGCGCCTGATGGACGTCGTTCCGACCGGGCGCGATATCTATGTCGTTGCCAACTTCAAGGAAACGCAGCTGGCACAGATGTGGCGCGGTGAGCGGGCGACGCTCGCAGTCGACATGCTGGGGAGCCATGGGTTCATCGGCCACGTCGACAGCCTCGCACCCGGGTCGGGCGCGCAGTTCGCCTTGCTGCCGCCGGAGAACGCGACCGGCAACTTCACCAAGATCGTGCAGCGCGTTCCGGTCAAGATCATCATCGACGATGCCGACCCCACAACGCTCTCGCATCTCCGCCCCGGCCTGTCCGTCACGGCGACCGTCGACACGCGCACGCGTCCGCCGGGCGTCGGGCAGACGCTTGTCGGTGAGGCGGAGGAGCCGGTTCGGGCCGCCGCCGAATGAGTGGTACCGCACGCATCACGGGCGCGGCGTCGGCCGCGCCCGTGGCCGCGGGCGCCGTCTCGGTTCGCGACTGGATCGCGGTGATTGGCGGCGTGCTCGGCGCATTCATGGCGGTGCTTGATATTCAGATCACCAATTCCTCGCTCGCCGACATCCAAGGCGCGCTCGGTGCGTCGCTCGACGAGGGTAGCTGGATTTCGACGGGTTATCTGATTGCGGAAATCATCGTCATTCCGATGACCGGCTATCTGGCGCTCGTCTTCGGGTTGCGTCGCTACTTACTGGTCAACTGCGCGCTGTTCCTCGGCTTCTCGATACTGTGCGGCACGGCGACGACCCTCAACCAGATGATCGCCTACCGGATCGGGCAGGGATTTTGCGGCGGCGTCCTGATCCCGCTGGCGTTCACGATCATTCTGATCAAACTGCCGATGAGCAAGCGCGCGATCGGCGCGGCGTTGTTCGGGTTTTCGGCGACGTTCGCGCCCGCGATCGGGCCGACGATCGGCGGCTGGCTGACCGATAACTACTCCTGGCACTGGATCTTCTACATCAACGTGATCCCTGGAGCGGCACTGATCGCGATGATCTGGCATGGGCTCGACAAGGCGCCGATGCAGCTAAATCGGCTCGCGCGCGGCGACTGGGGCGGGATCGCGTGCATGGCGATCGGCCTCGGCTCGATCGAGTATTTCCTGGAAGAGGGTCAGCGCAAGGATTGGTTCGGCGACGATACCATCCGGATGTGTTTCTGGCTCGCCGTGATATTCCTGACGCTGTTCCTCATCATCGAGTTCCGGCGGCGCGAGCCCTTCATCGATCTGCGCCTGCTCGGCCGCCGCTCGCTCGGCGCTGCCAGCATGGTCAACTTCGCAACCGGCTTCGCGCTCTACGGCACCGTCTATATCCTGCCGCTCTACCTGTCGCAGGTGCAGGGTTATGACGCGCTGCAGATCGGCGAGGTGCAGATGTGGCTCGGGTTGCCGCAGCTCGCCCTGTTTCCGTTCGTTCCGTTTATTCTGAAACGTGTCGACAGCCGCGTCGTGTGCGCGACCGGCGTCCTGCTGTTCGCCGCCTCCTGCGTCGTCAATGGCACGACCATGACACACGACACAGGCATCGAGCAGCTGCGCTGGACACAGTTGCTGCGCGCGCTCGGCCAACCGCTGCTGATGTCGCCGCTTGCGCAGATGGCGACGGTCGGCATCGCGCCGGCGCAGGCGGGCAGCGCGTCCGCGTTGTTCAACATGATGCGCAACCTCGGCGGCTCGGTCGGGATCGCGCTCCTGTCGACCGTCGCGGAGCATCGCGAACATTTCCACTTCTCGGTTCTGGCCGAGCGGATGACGCACAACGGCGGTATGGTGGCTGACCGGCTCGCCGCGATGTCGGCCTTGCTGACCGCGCGTGGGATGGATGCGTCGGTCGCGGCGACAGGCGCGATTGCCGAGCTTGCCAACATTACACGACGCGAGGCGACGGTAATGGCCTACGCTGATGCCTTCGTGCTTGTTGGTGTCGTACTCGGGCTCGCGGTCGTGCTGGTCACCCTGCTTGCCCGCTTGCGGCCCGGCACAGCCGCAGGCGATGCGCATTGATCTGCCTCATCGAGAAAAGGACAGGAACCGCGACATAGTGGAAGCGGCAGGAGTAGCGCCATTTCACGTCACAGGCGCAATAATTACACAATCCGCCGCCCGGATCATGCCTAACATTCCGGACGAGCCTCAAATCTGCTGAAGTGTCTTTAACTTTTTGGAAGGGCGCGTTAGGCTCCGTCCGCAAAAGGCGGGGGGTTGGGAGCGATGCGCTTACTCGGTGTCGAGGTCTTCCGGCGTTCATGTCACATCACGCTTGGCCATTTAGACGTCCTTGTCGAATTCCGCTCCGCCGATTGGCCGCGGCAGTTCGGTTACGTCAGGGACACCTCGGATTCGGAAATCTGGATCGGCCGCCTCTACATCTGCGTGTCTCACCGCGAGGTCGCGCCGCCCGAAGCCTGTCTCAATGCGGAGATTCTCGCGTTCCCGGGACCCTGCAGGACCAGCGACGATCGTGGCGACAGCCGGCCGAACGCTTTTGCCCGAATCTCGCCATCGGAAACGGCTATCGTCTCTATACGTTCAGGTACGCCTTACGCCTGAGCGCGTCCTTAGGAGAACGATAGTGAAGAAGAAGGGTCTGGCGTCGTGTGCGCTGATTCTGGCGGTCGGCATGGGATTGTCGGCTTGTAACCCCTATGATCCCGGCCAGCGCGCGGTTGGCGGCGGGGTGCTTGGCGCCGGCACGGGCGCCGCGATCGGAGGTCTCGCCGGCGGTGGCCGCGGTGCCGCGCTGGGTGCGCTGATTGGCGGCGGCGTTGGCGCCGTGGGCGGCGCCGCGACCACGCCGAACGCGCCGCCACCCCAGCCCACGTATAGTCCGCCGCCCGCTTACGAGGCGCCGCCACCATCGTCCGGCTATTACCGGTACTGAACGGGATGATTATCGGAGCCGACCCATGACGCGCGCCGTCCTGCCGCTCGCGGCGCTCGGGTTACTCGCATTGGTGGGCTGCGTGGGTACCCCGCAGCCCGCCGCCCCAGTGGTGGCGGTGCAGCCGACCGGCCTCGGCTACACGTGCTCTGCCGGCATTTACACGTGCCGGCTGAACGCGCAGTTCCCGATCGGCACGCAGTGCTCATGTCCGGGCCTCGGCGCGCCGTCGTACGGAACGGTTCGCTAGAATCGACGCCGCGCCGGACGGGATGGCCACACCTATTCCGTTCGTGCGCGGCGCGATGGCGGGCACGCCCGCCCTGCCCGCGCCGGTCCTGCCGGCGATTTTGCTTGTCCTCGCCTCGGTTGCGCTGTTCTCGATGTCGGACACCATGGCAAAGGTGCTCCGCGCCGAGGGCATGCCGTCGCTCGAGATCGCGTGGATCCGCTACGTACTGTTCACGCTGTTCGGCGCGACCCTGATCGGTCGGCGGCGCTTCGCTGACATTCCCGCGCGCCGGCCCGGGTGGCAGGTGTTGCGCGCCATGGCGATCGTCGGCTCGGCGGTGCTGTTCATCATGGGTCTCGGCTCGTTGCC
This sequence comes from uncultured Acetobacteraceae bacterium, assembly GCA_964434035.1. Taxonomy (GTDB): domain Bacteria; phylum Pseudomonadota; class Alphaproteobacteria; order Acetobacterales; family Acetobacteraceae; genus CAYSTX01. The sequence goes on along the minus strand of CAYSTX010000019.1, from coordinate 12,586 downwards.
CATCGCCGACGCGACCGCGATCAGCTTCGTCTCGCCCCTGCTGATCACCGCCCTCTCCATTCCGATGCTGCGTGAGTCCGTCGGGCCGCGCCGGTGGGCGGCCGTGCTGGTCGGGCTGGTGGGCGTGCTGATCGTTATCCGGCCCGGCTTCGGCGGCGCGTTTCAGCCAGCGGCGCTGTTGCCGGTCGGCTCGGCGTTCTGCTGGGCGGTGGCAATGGTGACGACGCGCCGCATCGGCCTCGACGACCGGGCGGAGACGACGCTGTTCTGGACCGCGGCGGGCGGTCTCATTCTGTTGAGCGCGCTCGTGCCGTTCGTCTTCGTGATGCCGAGCCTGCATGCGTTCGGCATCGCGCTGGCACTCGGCGCCTGCGCGTCGAGCGGTCAGTTTCTGATCGTGCTGGCCTACCGGCGGGCGCCGGCCTCGGTGCTCGCGCCGTTCTCGTACGGGCAGCTACTGACCTCGACGATCCTCGGCGTATTCGTGTTCGGCGCAATCCCGGACGGGCTGACACTGCTCGGCGCCGGCATCATCATCGGGAGCGGCATCTACACCGCGCACCGCGAACGCGTACGCGCCCGGGAGGCGTGCTGACGCCCAGCGCATCCGATCGTTAGCGTCACTTATCGAGGAAGGCGCGCGTCGCAGCGACCGTGGCGACCGGCTGTTCTTCCATGAGCCAATGCCCTGAATTCGGGATGACGAGCCCCTCTACGTCGGTCGCGACGGCACGCATGACGGTCGCCATCACCGTACCAAACGATTTCTCGCCACCGATCGCGAGGACCGGCATCGTCAGCTTGCCTTTGGCGAAGAAGGCTCCGTTGTCAGTGGCGTCCTGGTCGAACGCGGCGAATTGGGCGAATCCGGAAGCTCCGGTTGCTACCTGCGAGGTATTTACGCGACCAAATGGTCCCGGCGCCCCGACGGCAGCGAGGAAAGTGAGGTGACTTCTATGACCAAACTCTCGACGAGCGGCATTGCGACAGAGAAGCTCTCGGTTGCACTTTCCGGCTACCAGTTGCTGGCCGACCCGCTCCTTAATAAAGGCACCGCTTTCATCGAAGCCGAGCGTGACGCCTTCCACCTGCACGGCCTCCTGCCGCCCAACATCGGCACGCTTGACGAACAGGTGTCGCGCCGGCTGCAAGCGGTGCGCAGCTTTGCGACTGACCTCGAGCGCTATGCCTTCCTGCGCGATCTGCAGGACACGAACGAGACCCTGTTCTTTGCCTTGCTCGTGCAGAATCTCGAGGAGCTGCTGCCGATCGTCTATACGCCCACTGTCGGTGCCGGCTGCCAACAGTTCAGCCGGCTGTTCCGCAAGCCCCGCGGTCTGTTCCTTAGCCTGCCGCACAAGAAGCGGATCAAGGAGATCCTGGCGCACCCGCGCTTCGACCAGATCGAAGCCATCGTGGTGACCGACGGCGAGCGCATTCTGGGTCTGGGCGACCAGGGCGCCGGCGGCATGGGCATCCCGATCGGCAAATTGGCGCTCTACACGGGTTGCGGCGGTCTTCACCCGGCGACGACGCTGCCGATCATTCTCGATGTCGGCACGGACAATCCGGATTGCCTCAGCGATCCGCTCTATGTCGGCTGGCGGCACGAGCGAGTTCGCGGTGCCGATTACGATGATTTCGTCGAGGCCTTCGTCGAAGCGGTGATCAAGCGTTGGCCGCACGTTCTCCTTCAGTGGGAGGACTTTGCGAAGAGCAATGCGACCCGCATGCTCGAACGCTATCGCGACCGTTTGTGCACCTTCAACGACGATGTCCAAGGCACCGCCGCGGTCGCGACCGGCACGCTGTTGTCCGCGATCAACGTCACCGGCGTGCCGCTCGCGCAGCAACGGATTGCGATCTTGGGCGCGGGCTCGGCCGGCTGCGGTATCGCCAGCCTCCTCCGCTCGGCAATGATCGATGCCGGCCTGACGGAGAGCGAGGCGGCCAGGCGCTTCTTCATGGTCGATCGCGATGGCCTGCTGGTCGAGGGCATGAACGACATCGCCTCATTCCAGCAGCCGTTTCTGCAACCGAGATCTGTGGCCGAGGGCTGGGCGCTCGACCATCCTGACAAGATCGCGTTGCTCGACGTCGTGCGCAACGCCAAACCCACCGTGCTGATCGGTGTTTCGGGCCAGTCCGGCGCTTTTTCCGAAGCAGTGGTACGCGCCATGGCGGAGCACAACAAGCGGCCGGTTATCTTTCCACTTTCGAACCCTACGTCGCGAGCCGAAGCGACGCCGGAGGATCTGGAAACGTGGAGTGACGGGAGGGCAGTCATCGGCACCGGCAGCCCGTTCCCGCCGCTGACCCGCGACGGTGCCAGATTCAAGATCGACCAAACCAACAATTCCTACATCTTCCCGGGTGTCGGTCTTGGCGCGATCGCGGTCCAAGCCACCCGCATCAGCGATCAGATGTTCATGGCCGCCGCGAAGGCTTTGGCGGCGGCATCGCCGGCTCGCAACAATCCCAAGAATAACCTGCTGCCGCCGGTCACGTCGCTACGCGAGGTCTCGGTCACTGTGGCGCTCGCCGTCGCGCTTCAGGCGCACAAGGAGGGGCTGACCAAGAAGAACATCAAGACCGACGCCATCGAGGGTCTCATACGCGCCAAGGTTTGGACACCTCATTACATGCCGTACGAGCGGGCCAAGGCTGCCGCCGTTTAGTTCAGCGAGAACGTGGGAGTAGCGCGATGATCGAGACGATCCTCAACGGATTGTTGCCGGTCGCCTTCGGTATCGTGCTCGGCTGGCTGGCATGCCGGATCGGCCTTCTGAAGCATGACGATGCCGGTGTACTGGCGACGCTGGTGATCCGCATTGCCCTGCCGATTTCGCTGTTTGAGGGCGCCGTAAGGACGTCACCGGATAGACTGGCCAATGTGGGACTGGTTCTCTGCCTGCTTTTTGGTCTGATGGGCAGCTACCTAATCGCGCTCGGGGTCGGCCGCTTCGTCTTCAAGCATGACCTGCGCACGGCCACCATGCAGGCGCTGGTCTGCGCTTTTCCTGATATGGCGTATTTTGGTGCCCCGATATTGGCGGCGATGTTTGGGCCAATCGGCTTTCTGGCGGTGGTAATCGGCAATCTCGTTACCAGCCTACTGATGCTCCCGCTGACTATCGTTCTGACCAGTGCTTCGGATAAGCAGGAGGCGGGCCACAGGGATGTTTGGCTCATTCTGCGGCACAGCCTCGTTGCCGCTGTGATCAATCCGATCGTCTGGCTCCCGGTCCTGGGCGCGGTGCTGAGTTTCAGCCATGTGACGCTGCCCAGTCCCGTCCTCGATTCCGTCGACGTCATCGGCAGGGCCGCGGGTGGAACCGCGTTGTTCGCACTTGGTCTGATGCTCTACGGCGAGCCCTTCACGATCAACGCCAACGTGCTAACCAATGTCGGGATCAAAAACTTCCTTCAGCCAGCCATGATGGCGGCGGGTGCCGTGATCTTCGGTCTCGGCGCAGTCTCCACCCAGCAGGCCGTTATCACCGGTGCCGTACCGACGGCGAGCGCGGCGGCCATGTTCGCGCTGAAGAATAAGACCTACACCGCCGATGCAACGTCGACGATCCTGATCAGTACTGTCCTTGGTATCGCCACGGTGGGCATCCTCATGGCGATCTTTTCCATGTAGGGCCGGCCGAGTCTCAGCCGGTCGCCGCCACCTCCAGCACGTGGTCGGCGATCGCGAGCGACGCGGTCAGGCCCGGGCTCTCGATCCCGAAAAGGTTGATGAGCCCGCGCACGCCATGCGTCTGCGGGCCCTGAATGACGAAATCCTGCCGCGCGACTTCGGGCGGGACGATCTTTGGCCGGATGCCCGCGTACCCCGGCATCAGCGCGCCGTCGCGAAGCCCCGGCCAATAGCGGCGCACCGCGTCGTAAAACCCGTCCGAGCGGTGCGGGTCGACCGTGTAGTCGAGCGTGTCGACCCATTCGACGTCCGGCCCGAACCGCGCCTGACCGCCGAGGTCGATTGTCAGATGCACGCCGAGCCCGCCCGCGACCGGCACGGGATAGATCAGCCGCGAAAACGGCGCCCGTCCCTGCAACGTAAAGTAGCTGCCCTTCGCGAAATACGGCGTCGGCACGCGGTCCGGCGGCATGCCGTCGATGTGCCGGGCGACCGCGGGCGCCTGCAACCCCGCCGCGTTGACCAGCAGGCGGCAGCCAAGCCGCATCGCCTCATCGCCGCCGACATCGATCGTGATGCCGTCCGACCCGGCGCGCGCCCCGGTGACGGGGCTGCGAAAGACGGCGACGCAGCCGGCGCTCTCCGCGTCGCCCAGCAAGGACAGCATGAACGCGTGACTATCGACGATGCCGGTCGAGGGCGACAGCAGCGCGCGGGTGCAAACGAGCTCGGGCTCCAGCGCCCGCGCCTCCTCGGCCGACAGCTCCCGCAGATCGGGCACACCGTTCGCGGCGGCCCGCGCCTTGATGCCGCCGAGCGCCCGCGCCTCCTCCTCCGACGTCGCGACGATCAGCTTGCCGCAATTGCTGTGGGCGATCCCGCGCTCCTGGCAGTACGCGTACATTGCCCATTTTCCGGCGACGCAGAACCGCGCCATCAGGCTGCCGGCCGGGTAATAGATCCCGGCGTGAATGACTTCGCTGTTGCGTGATGAAGTCTCGGTGCCGATGGCGTCGGCGGCTTCGAGCAGGATGACCTCGCGGCCCGACAGTGCCAGCGCGCGTGCCACCGCGAGCCCGACCACGCCGGCGCCGATCACCACGCACTCGACAGTTTCCACCACCCCCGCCTCCGTTCCGCGTTTCCGTCTGATCTACGTCCGCGCGCGCCGTGGCGGAAGCCGCTACCCATCCGCGCGCTTGCTGGCCTGATACAGTGGGTTACAATTTGACGGAGGCCGTCGTATCTCAAGCGACGGAAGTGGAGGACACGCCCAGCATGGGCACGCTCATTGCTGGCGTCGCGGACCTCGCGGCTCAGCACCCCGGCTTTGCGACCGCGATTGTGTTTCTCGCCGCGATCATCGAGGCGGTGGCCATTCTCGGCATGATAATCCCCGGCACGCCGATCCTGATGGCGGTGGCGGGCGCCGCGGCGATCGCGGGGCTGCCGATGCTGCCGCTCCTGATCGTGTCGATCATCGGCGCGGTGATCGGCGACGTCGTGTCGTTCTTCCTCGGCTCCCGGTATGCGGGCCGTCTACGCCGGATGTGGCCATTCAGGCGCCGGCCGGAACTGATCGGCGTCGCCGAGCAGTTTTTCGGGCAGTACGGCGCGGTCGCCGTCGCCGCGGCCCGCTTCGTCCCGGTTCTGCGCTCAACGGTGCCGCTGGTCGCCGGCATGGCGGGGATGCGGCGCGCCCGGTTTCTGATTGCGAACATCCTGTCAGCGCTGGTCTGGGCGCCCGCGCACATCTATCCGGCGCAGCTCGCCGGATTGTCGCTCGACCGGATCGCGGACGGCGATTGGTCTCTGGCCAAGATCACGGCGGTGGTTTTTGCGGCCCTCGGCGCCTGCGGGTTTGCGGTGCATCGCTGGGTCCGGCGCGGCCTGCGGCGGGACGCCAACGCGGCCTGAGGGCCGGCGGCCCTAATCATAGGCGAGCGATAGTGTTTCTGCGATCAACGCGGGACGTTCCTGGCCCTCGACTTCGATCTTGTTCTCGATCCTCAGCCGGTGACCGCCCTCGATCGGCTCGAGCGCGAGGAGCGTCTGATGCAGCCGGATGCGCGAGCCGGACGGCACGGTGCCGGTGAAGCGGACACGGTTCGACCCGTAATTCACGCCGCGCGACCGCTGGCGGATGCGATAGACGGTCGACGATAGCTTCGGCAGCAGCGACAGCGTGAGATAGCCGTGCGCGATGGTGCGTCCACCCGGCAGCTCGCGCTTGGCACGCTCGACGTCGATGTGAATCCACTGATGGTCGCCGGTCGCCTCGGCGAAACGGTCAATCATCTGCTGGTCAACGAGCAGCCACTCGCTCGTGCCGATGCTCTTGCCGACATGGCCCGCAAGATCGGCCGGCCGCTCGAATTCGATCATTCTGGTCAGTCTCCCATCCCGTCGTTCGACGGCGACAACAAAGCGATAAACTCGACTATACCTTCGGATAATCGCGCTTGCTCTTGTTGTTCCAGAATAATTTTCGAACTGGTGAGCGTTATCACAGCACGGTCCGAATCGACCGCTGCAGTATGCTCGCGAGAGGAGAGCTCCGATGTCCGCAATCCGTCCAGCAGCCGACAGCGATTGGCGCGTCTCCCGCGCCGAGCGTCCCGAGACACAGGCGACGATCTCACCGCTCGCCGCGATTGGTGCGGTTGTCGTCTTGATGTCGTTGTGGTTCGGGGTCGTCACGCTGCTCGACCAGACGTCCAATCAGCCCAACGCCGCAACCACGTCCAGCAGAGTGATGGTCAGAAGCTGAGACGGGCGGACTTTTCCAAGACTGCGATAAGGGCGGTTATCAACGATCCAACAGGACGTTGATAGTGAGCGGGCAGAAGCGGTCCGACTCTAATTCCCGCCGCGCCACCGCGGGCGAATGCGATGAACGGCGGACGATAGTTTCTGCAGCAATGACAGCGTGAGATAGAACTGCGCGGTGGTTGATCCATCCCGGCAGCTCGCGCTTCGTCCGTTCGATCCGACATGAATCCCTGATGACCGCCCGGTGCCTCGGCGAATCGGTCGGCCATCGCCGTTGGTCTCCCGTTCCGTCGTCTGCGAATAATGACGGAACTTGTGAGCGCCGTCACAGCGACGTCGGGCGCGGTCACGGCAGCATCCTGGGAGGAAAAAATCGAGAGAAGCAGTCCGATGTACGCAATCCGTCCTGCCACCGTCGAAGAGTGGCGCGCCTCCAGCCCGCCGCGTCCCGAGACCGAGGCCGCGCTATCGCCGCTCACCGCGATCGGCGTGATCGCAGTGCTGGTGTCGCTGTGGTTCGGGACCGTCATGGTGCTCGACCGGACGGGCAATCTGCTCGAAACCGTGACCACGCTGGGCATGGCCGGCCCCTAATTCGGGTCAACTACATCCACCACGCCGAGATCGGCCTCGGCGTGCCGGGCGCGCAGGTTTACGACGTCACACCCTTCGTGCTCACAGGCTGCTCGCGCTTGGTTTCGTCTACAACCTGATGATCCATCCGCTGGCGCCACGCTGGTTCACTGCCGACGCGGCAGCGGACGCCAACGTGCCGGCAACGGCGCCAGCGCGATCGGCCCGCTCGGCGGGTATCGCTTGCGGTGGGCTAAACCCCTGCGGCCGGGCTTGCCTGGGCCGTCATCGCCGTCCCGCCGCTCTGCGGACGTGGCAGACGCTCGGCACCGCGATGCCTTTGTTTCGCTAGGCGCACCGCAAAATGCTAGGATAGCCCCGCGGTGCAGGCGGGGCGGCGACGAGCGCTAGGCCAAAACCGGCGTCGCCACGCCAGGCCCGGCCATTCGGTGCAACTGTGATGGGGGGAACGCAAATGCCGACGTTCATGATCAAGGCAAGCTACACCGCCGAGGGTATGAAGGGCCTACGGGCAGACAAGGCATCAGGGCGCGAGAAGGCGGTCGCCGCCTCTTGCGAAGCGCTGGGCGGCAGGGTGGATGCCTTCTACTGCGCGCTTGGAGAAGACGACGCTATCGTCATCGTCGACCTGCCGAGCCACGTCGAGGCGGCGGCACTCGGCACCACCGTCGGAGCGAGCGGAAAGGCCACCACGTGCACAGTGCCGCTACTGACGGTTGAGGAAGCGGACAAAGCGCTGGGCCGAGACGCGAAGTACCGGCCGCCCGGCGGCTAAACCTGAGTTTCTGACCAGCACTTCGCGCCCTTGCTGATCCCAGCAAGGGCGCACGTGGTCCGCCTCAGCCCCCGGCGACGCCCTGCGCGTTGACGTAAAGCGCATACAGGCCGTGGCTGGCCGCCATGAACAGACGGTTTCGCTTCGGGCCGCCGAAGCAGACATTTGCGCACCGCTCGGGCAGATAGATATGTCCGATCGGCTCGCCCTCTGGCGTGAACACACGAACGCCGTCCAGCTCGGGATCGCCCATGCCCCAGCCGCACCAGAGGTTCCCCTGGGTGTCGAGGCGGAAGCCGTCCGGCGTGCCGGGGCCGGCGTCGATCAGAATCCGGTTGCGGGTGATACGACGCCCGTCATCGACCACATCAAACGCGTTGACCTTGCGCGGGCTCGCGCGCGACGCGATGACATAGAGCGTCTTCTCGTCCGGCGAAAACGCGAGGCCGTTTGGCCCCTCGATCTCATCCGTCATCACCGACACGGCACCCGTTTGCCCATCGACACGATAGACGGCGGGCGTGCGCTCGCTTTCGGCGATGCCGCCCTCATAGTCGGTCAGCAGACCGAAGGGCGGATCAGTGAACCAGATCGAACCGTCCGAGTGCACCACGACATCGTTCGGGGAGTTGAGGCGCTTGCCGTCAACGCGATCGACAATGGTCGTGATCGTGCCGTCGTATTCGGTACGGCTGACGCGCCGCCCGGCATGCTCGCAGGTAATCAGCCGCCCCTGCCGGTCCCGCGTGTTGCCGTTGGCGAAGCCGGACGGAGACCGAAAGACGCTGGTCGCGCGCGTTGTTTCGTCCCAGCGCAGGATGCGGTCGTTCGGGACATCGCTCCAAAGCAGATACCGCCCATCGCCGAAATACACCGGCCCCTCGGACCAGCGGCATCCGTCGGCCAGCTTCTCGACCGACGCGAGCGGGAGGCGCATCCGGTCGAACGCGGGTGTCAGCGAGCGGACGGATGGATCGGGATAGCGCAAATTCGGCTCCCACATGGTGGGCGTCTCCTCGGTAAGGTTATTGTTGCGGATGAAGCCTATCGCGGGATCGTGGTCGGCGGCCAGCTTAGCCCGCCTTGCCCGCCGCCCGCGCATCCAGCGCCGCCAGCACCCTGATCGCGTTGTCGGTCGCGCTGCCGGCGATATCGATGATGATTGGCCGTTCGTCCGGCCCCGGCTCTTGGAGCGTCGCGAACTGGCTGTCGAGCAGTGCAACCGGCATGAAGTGCTCATGTCGCGCCGCCATGCGCGCCCCGATCAGCGCGCGATCTCCGCGGAGATAGACGAGCGACACGTCCGGCCGGTGACCGATGAGGATGCGGCGATACGCGCGTTTCAGCGCCGAGCACGTCACGATGCCTGATTCACCAGACTTGCGCCAGCCATCGATCACCGCCGCGATGCGTTCGAGCCACGGCCAGCGGTCGTTGTCGTCGAGCGGAATACCCTTGCTCATCTTTTCGACGTTCGATGCCGGATGCAGATCGTCGCCCTCGACATACGTCCAGCCGCGCATGGCGGCGACGAGGGCCGCGATGGTCGTCTTGCCGGAACCGGACACGCCCATGATGACGGCGATCGTTGGCCGCGTCTCAGCCATGTGCGGCCATGTACGTCTCGATATGTCCGTCGGCGTGGCCGATGATGGCGCGCTCGACTCCGTGGAGGAAAAGCCCGGTGCCGACGACGCCCGCGATGTCGCGGAGCGACGCCTCGATCACCGCCGGATCGTCGCGGAGTGCTGCGAGCCCGCTCGCGTCCAGAATGTAGTTTCCGTTGTCGGTGACGAACGGCGTTTCGTCAGCAGCCAGGCGCATGACGGGAGTGAGGCCAAGTGCGGCGATCCTTCGCCGCGTCGCGTCGTGCCCGAACCGCACGGTTTCGACCGGCAACGGCGACCGTTGCCCGAGCCGGTCCACGAGCTTGCCCGCGTCGGCAACAACCACGAACCGCCGCGCCGCCTCGGCCACGATCTTCTCCCGTAGCAGCGCGCCGCCAAGCCCTTTGATCAGCCGCAGCCGCCCGCGCTCGATATCGTCCGCGCCGTCGATCGCGAGATCGAGCACCGGGTCGCGCGCGAGGTCGGTGAGCGGGATTTCGAGCGCGGTCGCGCGCGCCTCGGTCCACTCCGACGTCGGCACGCCGCGCACCGACAGCCCCTCCGTCGCGATCCGCCGCGCGAGCGCGTCGAGCACGTAGGCCATGGTGGAACCGGTGCCGAGGCCGAGCACCATCCCGTGTTCGATCAGCGAAGCCGCCGCCTCGGCGGCCGCGCGTTTGCCGGCTTCAGCCGAAGCGTTGCTCATCCGGCGTCGGCCCAGCGTCCAGCGGCGGCGCGGTCGGCGAACCACAGCAGCGAGCCCTTCGGCCGCAACCGCCCCGCCGGCACATCGTCCGCGCCGGACAGCACGCGGTCGAGGATCGCGCGCTTGCCCTCCCCGGTGACGAGGAACGCGACGGTGCCGCTGTCTTCCAGCGCCGGAAATGTCAGCGTGATGCGGGGCTCCGGCCGTCCATGCCCGACCCCGACGACGAGCGCCGAACGTTCTTCCGTCGCCGGGTGTCCGGGCAGAAGCGACGCGGTGTGGCCGTCCTCGCCGAGGCCGAGGAACGTCACGTCCAGCAACGGCCGGCCCGGCCGCGCGAGACTGCGTAGCGTGCTCTCATAGGCGCGCGCCGCTTCGTCGAGCGTGACACCAACCGTCGGCACCGCATGCACGTTGCCGGGCGGCACCGGCGCACGCGAGAACAGCGCGCCGCGCACCATGCCGAAATTGCTCGCCGGGTCGTCCGGCGGAACGAAACGCTCGTCACCAAACACGAAATGAATCCGCTCCCACGGCAGCGTCATGCCGGCGAGGCGTTCATACAGTCCGCGCGGAGTCGAGCCACCGGCGAGGCTGACGATGAACGGACCCTCGCTCGCCCGCACCTGCTCGGCGAACCAGCCGGCAACGTCATCGGCGAGCGAAGCCGGGTCGGATGCGACGTGCAGCGCGCCGCGTGCGGGAACGAGCGGCTTCGTACTCATGCGCCCTCGTCGCCCAGGATGAACCGGCCGACGGCTTCGGCGAAACCGTCCATGTCGTTGCTGCCGGTCACGACCGATGCCGCCTTCTTCACGGCGTCCGAGCTGTTGCCCATCGCGATGCTGAAGCCGGCGCGGCGGAACATCAGCACGTCGTTCAACCCGTCGCCGATCACCACGATCCGCTCGCGCGGAACGGACAGCATCGACGACAGCGTATCGACCACCGCGCCCTTGTTCGCCTCGGGCGGCGTCACGTCGAGGTAGTAGGACTGCGACCGGCTTGCGCTCGCGGCCGAACCGAGCGCGAGGACGGCCGCGCTCTCGGCCTTCTCCACCAGGCTGTAATTATCGGAGACGCCGACCACCTTCGCCGCGTTATCGAGCGCCGCGTCGGGGAACGCATCGACGACGATCGGCGCGAACTTCACCGTCTCCGCCTCGCGCGCGACATGCGGCGCATTGGCGTCGCGGACGTACCAATCCTCACCGCTGTAGAGCCAGACGTCGATGCCGGTGCGGTTGATGGTGTCGATCGCGCGCCGCGCCGTCTCGGGCGGCAGCGTGTGGGCCTCGATCGGCGTCAGGTCCGGCTTGACGTAGAGGCCGCCATTGAAGCCCCCGATCACACTGTCGATGCCGAGCGGTTCGACCAGCATCCGCATGCCGCGCGGCGGGCGACCGCTGGTGATCGCGAACTGCACGCCGGCCGCGCGCATCCGCTTCACCGCCTTGACCGTGCGTGGCGTGAGCGCCTTCGACTGCGTCACCAGCGTTCCGTCCACATCGGAAATCAGAAGATCAAAGCGCTCGCCCATCAGCACCTCCGCCCCGGTTCGCTGCGACTGGGCGCCATGTCCGGCCACCGTCACGGCCAATCAGCTGCGCGGCGCCCTCCGGACCCTCGCTGCCCGCCGGATACAACTCCGGCGCGCCGTTGCCGGACATCGACCAAGCGTCGAGAACGTCCTGCACCACGCGCCACCCGGCCTCGACCATCTCGGCCGGTTGAAACAATGTGCGGTCGCCGATCATGCAGTCATAGATCAGGGTTTCGTAGCCGACATTCGGCTCTTTCGGGAACCAGTCGGCGTAGCAGAAGCCCATTCGCACCGGTGCGAGCTGCACCAGCGGGCCGGGACGTTTTACCTCGAATGAAAACGAAATGCCCTCATCCGGCTGGATCTGCAGAACCAGCCAATTCGGTGGCAGCCCGTTGACTGGCGTGTGCTGGAACGGCGCGAACGGCGCCTGACGGAAGCGGATCGCGATTTCCGTCGTCCGCCGCGCCATGCGCTTGCCGGTGCGGATGTAGAACGGCACACCGGCCCAGCGCCAATTGTCGATCGCTAGCCGCAGCGCGACGTACGTTTCGACTTTACTATCGGGCGCCACGTCCGGCTCGGCGCGATACGCGGGGACCGGCTTGCCGTCGATACTGCCGGCGTCGTACTGCCCGCGCACCGCGTCCGCGGGCTTCACCGTATGCGTCGCCCGCAGCACGTCGGTCTTGCGCGCAAGCACGCTCGCCGCGTCGAACCCCGCCGGCGGCTCCATCGCGACCATGGCGAGCAGCTGAAACACGTGGTTCGGCACCATGTCGCGCAGCGCGCCGGTCTGTTCGTAGAACTTCCCGCGCCGCTCGACGCCGACGGTCTCGGCCACTGTGATCTGCACGTGGTCGATCCGGTCGCGGTTCCATACCGGCTCAAAGAGGCCGTTGGCAAAGCGGAAGGCCATGATGTTCTGGACCGTTTCCTTGCC
>CAYSTX010000018.1:17482-29140 GCA_964434035.1 uncultured Acetobacteraceae bacterium | reverse complement strand
CCGCCTCGCTCTCGGCGCGGCGGTCGGCGCGCTTGCGCTCATGCGGGTCGAGGTGCCGCTTGCGCAGCCGCACGGCACTCGGCGTCACCTCAACCAGCTCGTCATCCTCTATGTAGGCGATCGCCTGTTCGAGGCTCATCCGGCGCGGCGGCACGAGCAGCATCGCGTCATCCTTGCCCGCAGCGCGGATGTTCGTGAGCTTCTTTTCCTTGATCGGATTGACATCGAGATCCGAGCCCCGGCTGTGCTCGCCGAGGATCATCCCCTCGTAGACCTTGTCGCCCGGATCGACGAACAGCGTGCCGCGCTCCTGCAGGTAGAACAGCGCATAGTGCACCGCCTCGCCGGATTCGCTGCTAATTAGGCTGCCGTTCCGCCGCCCCTCGATCGGGCCGCGCCACGGGCCGTAGCCGGCGAACAGCCGGTTCATGATGCCGGTGCCGCGCGTGTCTGTCAGGAACTCGCCGTGATAGCCGATCAGGCCACGACTCGGCATGATGAAGGTGAGCCGCACCTTGCCGCCGCCGGACGGGCGCATGTCACGCAGTTCGCCCTTGCGGCGGCTGATCTTCTCGACGACGACGCCCGAGTAGGGCTCGTCCACGTCGACCAGCACTTCTTCTATCGGCTCCTCGCGCTCACGCGTCTCCGGATTGACGCGGGTCAGCACGCGCGGCCGGCCGATCGTCAGCTCGAATCCCTCGCGGCGCATCGTCTCGATCAGCACGCCGAGCTGGAGTTCGCCGCGCCCCGCCACCTCGAACGCCTCGCTCTCCTGGCTCTCCGTGACCTTGATCGCGACGTTGCCCTCGGTCTCGCGGAACAAGCGGTCGCGGATCTGGCGCGACGTCACCTTCTTGCCCTCGCGGCCGGCGAGCGGGCCGTCGTTGATGCGGAACGTCATGGCGAGCGTCGGCGGATCGACCGGCGTCGCCGGCAAGGGCCCCGGCAGCTCCGGCGCACCGATCGTGTCCGGGATCGTCGCCTCGGTCAGCCCGGCGACTGCGATGATGTCGCCGGCCTGCGCCTCCTCGACCGGCACGCGGTCGAGACCCCGAAAGCTCATCAGCTTCGTCAGCCTCCCGGTCTCAACCACGGACCCGTCGGCCCGGTAGACCTTGAGCGGCATGTTGACGCGCGCGTGGCCCTGTTCGAGCCGGCCGGTCAGCACGCGGCCGAGGAAGTTGTCGTAGTCGAGGATGGAGGCGACCATCGCGAACGGCGCGTCCTCAACGACCGTCGGCGCCGGCACGTGGCGGAGCACGAGGTCGAACATGGCGTCCAGGTTCTGCCGCGGGCCGTCCAGGCTCTCATCGGCCCAGCCCTGACGGCCGGACGCGTAAAGCATCGGGAAATCAAGCTGTTCGTCATTCGCGCCGAGGGCGGCGAACAGGTCGAACACCTCGGTATGGACCTCATCCGGCCGCGCGTCGCCGCGATCGACCTTGTTGACGACGACGATCGGCCGCAGGCCGCGCGCGAGCGCTTTGCCGACGACGAATTTGGTCTGCGGCAGCACACCCTCGGCGGCGTCGACCAACACGATCGCGCCGTCGACCATGTTCAGGATGCGCTCGACCTCGCCGCCGAAATCGGCGTGGCCGGGGGTATCAACGATGTTGACGCGGGTGTCCTGCCAAGTGACCGAGGTGCACTTGGCGAGGATGGTGATTCCGCGCTCACGCTCGAGGTCATTGCGGTCGAGCGCCCGCTCGGCAACCTGCTGATGCTCACGGAACGCGCCGGACTGCTTCAGCAGTTGATCGACGAGAGTCGTCTTGCCATGGTCGACATGCGCGATAATCGCGATGTTTCGGATGTCCATCGGTGGGCCCCTAATCCGGTTGCGCGACGCCGGATAGGCGCGGGCGCATGCTGCGCCGCACACATAAGGAAAGACTGCACCGTTTGCGAGCCGAAAGCGGCCGCCGCCACGCGGATCGGCTCTGCGCGGCGACGGCCCTGCGTGGCGAAGGCCTGGGCCAGTTACATCGGCGCGCGGCCGGAAGACGACGTCTGCGACAAGGCCTGCGAGATCAGCTCCCGCGCGCCGCTGATATCGTGCCGGCCAAGTGCCTGCCGGGCCTGTGAGATCGTATCCACGGTCTGGTTCCGGTCCGGCGCGTTGACCTGGCTCGGGTCGGTCGAGCGGTCGAGCAGCCGCGTCTCGGCCCGCTCCAGCGCCTCCTGCGCGGCGCCCGTCCGGCGCGCGTCGAGGTCCCGCTGCGCCGCGTGCAGGTACGCGGTCGCGTCGTCCGCCGCGACCGGTGGCGTCGGCAGGCGGGGCGCGATCTTCGAGCGCGCGGTGGTTTCGTCGGTATTGCTCGCCCGTCCCGACGCCGGCTGGCTCTGGCCGACACCCGGCTCATGACCCGGCCGTGCGCCGGTTGTCGGGTTCACTCCCTGCGCCAGAACCGGCGCGGCACCGAGGCAAAGGACGGCAGCGGTCATCAGCATCGTGTGGCGCATCTGTCTCTCCTGACGATGACGTGGGATGTAGACAGAACGTCCCCGGACCGAACGGTTGCCTCGCCAGCGGCTCACGACGTCGTGGTGATCACGAAACCGTGACCCCTACAGCGTGGCGACAAGCCTTCGCAGCGAAGCCGGGTCCGGCCGCGCTCCCATCCGGCCGATCGCCAGTGCCGCCGCCGCCGCGCCGAGCCTGCCGCATTCGTCGAGCGTCCGCCTGGAGGTCAGCCCCGCCAGGAACCCGGCAGCATACGCGTCCCCCGCTCCGGTCGTGTCGACAACGCGCGCTGGCGCCGCCGCGACCTCGATTGTTGCCCCTTCGGCAAGAATAAAGCTGCCGGCCGGGCCGCGCGTCAGCACGACGATCGGCGCGAGTGTGCGCGCCCGGTCCACCATCCCGGCCGCCGGCGCGTCGGTCTCGAGCAGGCTCGCCATTTCGGCTTCGTTGGCGAACAGGATGTCGACCTGTCCGTCCAACAGCGAGCGAAATCCGTCGCGATGCCGGTCGACGCAAAAAGCATCCGACAGCGACAGCGCGACGCGCCGCCCAGCGCCGCGCGCGAGCGCCGCGGCATGTCGAAACGCCGCCTGCGCGGCCGGTGGGTCGAACAGGTAGCCTTCGAGGTAGGTCACCTCCGCCGCGGTCACGAGCGCGTCATCAATATCGGCGCGCCCGAACTCGACGGAAGCGCCGAGGTAGGTGTTCATCGTCCGTTGCCCGTCGGGCGTCACGGCGATCAGGCAGCGCGCGGTCGGCGCGACGCCGCTCCGTGCGCGGCTCGGAAACCGTACTCCGGCTGCGTTGATATCGTGGCGAAAGACGGCACCCAGCTGGTCGTCGGCGACGGTGCCAAGATAGCCGACCCGGGCGCCGAGGGCGGCGGCGACCGCGCAAGTGTTGGCGACCGAACCGCCGCTGGTTTCCTGCCCGGGCGGCAGCGCGGCATAGATCGCGTCGGCGGCGGCGGCATCGACAAGGCGCATCGAGCCCTTGTGCATCCCTTGCCGGTCGAGGAAAGCGTCGTCGACTGCGGACACGACGTCGACGATCGCGTTACCGATACCGAGGATTTGGAGGGGTTCAGACACGATGATTGCGCTCCGTGACGGGATCGCGTGCGCTATCACCGCACGCATGGTGCGGCAACGATGAACGCGCTGCTGCGGCCGATCACGCGCGCGATCGAGCAACTGGATGATCGCGATTTCCTCGGCGTCGTCTGGCGGAGTCTGCTCTGGTCAGTGTTCACCTTCGCCGTCATCGGGGCTCTGGCGGCCTGGGGCGCCCAGCGCCTGGTCGACGCACTCGGCGGTGCCGGCCTCGGCTGGCTGGCCGCGATCATTGCGGGGTTCGGCGCGGTCGCGCTGTCGTTCTGGCTATTCCTCCCGGTCGCCGCGGCGATCGGCACCTTGTTCATCGAACGGATCGCCCGCGCGGTCGAGCGCCGGTATTACCCCACGCTGCCGCACTCCAACGGCGCGCCGCTGGCCGCGCAGGCTTGGGACGGTCTCGCGGTCGGTTTGCGCATTCTGCTGCTCCAGGTGGGCGCGCTCGCTCTCGCCATTCTGTTGCCGGGGATCGGCATCCTGCTCGGCTGGGCAATTGCCGCGTATGCGATCGGGCGGGGGCTGTTCGTCGCGGTTGCGATGCGCCGGATGCCACGCGCACAGGCCGAATCGGTCTACCGGGATCAGCGCGCTGCCGTCCTGTTCCAAGGCGGAATCATTGCCCTCGCCGCGTACGTGCCGCTCTGTAACCTCTTGATTCCAGTCATCGGAACGGCGGCGATGGTGCACGTGCTCGACGCCGCGCTGACGCCGCCCGACAGCAGGGTGGCCCTGCCCCGTTCCGCGTGTTAGCCCCGCTGCCCATTCGCGTGCGGGCCGCCCTTTTGCGGGGCGCATGCGAACCAGCCGAAGGGGGTTAGGAGGTTGTCCATGTTCAAACGCCGCAAACAAAGCGAACCCGAGGCCGACACCAAGCTCGCGTCTCTTCGTCCCCCCGGCGCCGAGCCGGCCGCAACCCCAACCGCCGCCCCGGCGTCCGCCCCTTCGGCGCCAACCCAAGCGGCGACCGCCCCAGCGGCGCCCGCCCCCGCGGCGAAAGCCGTCCTCAAGGAGACCCCAAATATGGCCCGTTCGCCCTTTTCCGGCAGCAGCAGTCCAACCCCGTCCATTCCGACCCCGCCGCAAAACCCGAGCGGCGCCACTGCGCCGGGGGCCGGCCCGTCCGCCGGGCTCCGTCCGCCCGGCCTCGGCGCGACGGCGGGTGCCGCGCCCGCCCGCGCGCCGTCCCGTGACGCCGCGGAGCGGCGGACGCTGGTCGTCGGGCGCGGCATCTCGGTTCAGGGCACCGTGCAGGACGCCGAGCGGCTAGTTGTCGAGGGCACGGTCGAGGCGAGCATGATCCATGCGGCCGAACTCGCGATCGCCCATGGCGGCGTCTTCAAGGGCGAGGTTGAGGTTGAGGACGCGGAGATCGCCGGCACGATCGACGGCACGCTGACGGCCCGCGGCAGCCTTGTGGTGCGCGCCAGCGGCCGCGTGCTCGGCACCGCCCGCTGCCGCCGCCTGCAGGTGGAGGATGGCGGCCAGATCACCG
Organism: uncultured Acetobacteraceae bacterium; assembly: GCA_964434035.1. Taxonomy (GTDB): domain Bacteria; phylum Pseudomonadota; class Alphaproteobacteria; order Acetobacterales; family Acetobacteraceae; genus CAYSTX01. The sequence continues at coordinate 24,066 of CAYSTX010000018.1, read as the reverse complement.
GCCGGATCGAGATGCTGACCGAACAGAGCAAGTCCGACACGGTCCGCTTCACCGCCCCGGCGGGCTCGACCGAAGCCGCGTCGTGATACGCGCGGCCGTCGCCGTCACGCTCGGGCTGTTCGCGGCCGCGCCCGTGTTGGTGGCGGCCGCGCCGTCCGACTCGCCGCTCGGCGACTGGTTCGACCAGTCGAAGAAAGCGGTAATCCACGTCGCACCCTGCGCAACCTCCGCGCAGGCGTTGTGCGGGCATATCGTCTGGCTGCGCGAGCCGAATCTGCCGGATGGCAGGCCGAAACGCGACGTGAACAACAGCGACCCGGCGCTGCGGAACCGGCCGATCTGCGGCTTGCCCATGTTCGGCGGCTTCGTGCCGGACGGCACGGATCGCGTCTGGAAGGACGGCCGCATCTACAACCCGGAAAACGGCAAGACGTACCACGCGACCTTGCGGGTGGAGCCGGACGGCACGATGCGGCTGCGCGGCTACGTCCTGGTCACGCTGTTCGGCGAGTCGCAGGTCTGGACGCGCCCACCCGCACCGCTGCCGCCCTGTACGCCACCGCAATGAGCGCCGGCGCTAGACAATTCCGGTTTCGAGCATCCGCGTCGCCACGTAGTCGCCGGCCATCATTACCGCGCCTGGTGCGGCACCGGGGCTCGATCCGTCCGCGCCGGGTGTGATCGGCTGAACCCCGACCTCGCTGCCGGCGACCGTCATGCCGGCAGGTGCCGCGGGGCCACTCTGGTCGGGGCCCATGCGGATCAGCTCTCCGGCGAAACACAGCAGCGCCGTCCCGATCGCCCCCACCGGCCCGCCGAAGGCAAGCCCGGCCAGGACCGAATCGGCGACCTGGACCGGCGCCGGGTCGGATTTCTGCGTCACCAGCCGGTAAAACGTGCCGACCACCGGCAGATGCTGCAGCGGGTTGAGCAATTGCTGCCGCTGCTCCGCCGTCATTGTGGCGGACTGGGGCCAGTACTGGTCCTCACCGATATCGCCCGCGCCATCCGGCGATGCGCGTCCGAGGCGGCGCGACGCGGGGTCGGCGCCCGGTGTCGGTGGCTGGAAGGTCGCGTTGACGAGGTTCACGTAGACGGTCATGCCGCCATCGGAGCAAGCACCATGCGCGCGCGGCGCCCGCCGCCTTAGTCAAAAATATGGCCGAACCGCGCCGCCTTGGTCGCGAGATACTGGTCGTTGATGCCGTTCGCGGCGAAGGCGTGCGAGACGCGCCCGACCACTTCGATGCCGCACGCGGCGAGCGCCGACATCTTGTCCGGGTTGTTAGTCAGCAGCCGGATACGACGGAGCCCGAGCTCCTCGAGCATCGTGGCGGCGACCAAAAAGCTCCGCTCATCGGCGCCCCAGCCAAGCGCCCTGTTCGCGTCCAGTGTGTCGAGCCCGGCATCCTGCAGCGCGTAGGCCCGCAGCTTGTTGACGAGGCCGATCCCTCGTCCCTCCTGCGCCAGATAGAGCAGCACGCCACCGCCTTCCGCGCCCATCCGCGCGACCGCCCCGCGCAGCTGCTCGCCGCAGTCGCAGCGCAGGCTGCCGAGCAAGTCGCCCGTGAAGCACTCGGAATGCAACCGCACCAGCGGCGCAGGATTGGCCGCCGGGTTCGGGTGGCCAATGACGATGGCCAGATGCTCGGTGCCGCCGTCGGCCGGACGAAAGGCGACGATGCGAGCCTCCCGCGCGCCCATCAATGGCACCGACGCCTCCGCCGCGATGACCAGCGACGCGGCCGCATCGTCCGGAAACGCGCGGATGTTCTCGGCGGCGACGCTGAGCAGCCCGAGGCGTTCCGCCGCCGCCGTAGCGTCCGGTACAGCCTGCGCGACCATGACCGCGGGCAACAGGCGGCCAAGTTTCGCGACCCGCAGCGCAGGGCCGGCGAGCGCGGGCGCGGGCGCCGTGCTGAGGGACTGGGCCATCACGACCGGCGCGTCGGCTGTCGGGTCGGCGAGGCCGCGCAGCGCCGCGGGTGACAACAGCCCCGATGGCAGCTGGACGGCGATAGCCGGCCCGTCCTGCGGCACCGGCCGACGCAGCGCGGCAGCGGCGCGCGCCGGGGCCAGCAGCAAGACGGGCAGTTCGGCCGCAAGCGTGGCGAACGCTGCGAGCCCCTGCGGCCCCGCCGTCTCAGCCGGCAGCGCCACCAGCGGGACGTCGCCGAGAATGATGATCGGCGTTCCCCGCCGCGCCTCGGACACCGCCCGGTGCACGTTCCGCATCCGAAGGCTGCGGGCGTCCGGGGCGGCAAGGCGGTCATCAGCGGGGCGGAGAGGGGCGGTCATCTGGATCATCCAACAGAAAATACGGCATCCAAGGTTAACCCGGATACGGGATTTGGACGCGACGCGCGAATTTCGCAAAACGGAGACGGAACTGTCCGCCCCCGTCGCGCGATTGTGCATTCACGAAGGTATATGGCGGACGACGCCGAATGTCTCGGCTAGTATCACGGGCATGTGAGCCGCATATGCAGCCACGTATCGCATCGTTCGGTTCAAAGTTAAACCGTCCGATCGAATGCGGTGGGTCGAGTAGAGGAGGCCAGTTCATGACGGGCGAGCGACCTATTCTGATTGTCGACGACGACCCTTCCCTGCGCGAAACGCTCGCCGAGCAGCTCTCGGTCGATGGCGAGTTCCGCGCGGTCGAGGCGGGCAGCATGGCCGAGGCGGACCGACAACTGACATCCGGTGAAAACCGGTTCGATGCAGTCATTCTCGACGTCCGGCTGCCCGACGGCGACGGGCGCGACTACTGCGCCGCCTTGCGCCGGGGCGGGCTCAAGGTGCCGATCATCATGCTGACCGGCTCTGATGAGGAGAGTGACATCGTCCGCGGCCTCGATTCCGGTGCCAACGATTACATCGCCAAGCCCTTCCGTCTCGCCGAGTTGCTAGCCCGGCTCCGGGCGCAGCTCCGCATCTTCGAGAACAGCGAGGACGCGGTCTTCTCGATCGGGCCGTACACGTTTCGCCCGGCCGCCAAGCTTTTGCAGGAACCGGCCCGCAACCGCCGCATCCGCCTGACGGAGAAGGAGGCGGCGATCCTCAAGTTCCTCTACCGCGCCGGCACGCGACCGGTCGCGCGGCAAATCCTGCTGAACGAGGTCTGGGGCTACAACGCGGCGGTGACGACGCACACGCTTGAGACGCACATCTACCGCCTGCGCCAGAAGATCGAGCCGGATCCGTCGAACGCCCGGCTGCTCGTGACCGAGGGCGGGGGTTACCGGCTGGACCCCGCCGGGGTCCCGGCGCCGGCCGCCGTCATCTGATGAGGCTTGCGGCGCGCCGGCTCAGCCGGGCCGGCGCGTCACCGGCGTAGCCGAACGACACTACAGCGACTCGGCGGGTGCGACTCGGCGGGTGCGACTCGGACGAATCGGGCATGGTCCCGATCCGTTCTCTTTTCCCCGCAGTGACACGTGCAGCTCCTTTCCTCCGACCCGATGCTGCTGCTCGCGGCCGCGCTTGCCGTCCTCGTGCTAATCGTCGGCGTCGCGGCCCAGATCGTCGGGGCCTTTCAGGCATCGGCGCTGCGGCGCGAGCTGCTCGCCTCCGATTCGGGGCTGGAGCAGCGCGTCGCCGATAGCGTCGGCCGGGTCGCCGATCAGGTCGCGGCGATGCAACGCGCGCTCGGCCACGCGCAGGCCTTCGCCGAGCAGGCAAGCGACCTCCGCCGGCTGTTCGGCAATGTCCGCGTCCGCGGTGGATGGGGCGAGGCGCAGCTCGGCGCGCTGCTTGACGATATGCTGCCGGCGGACGCGTTCGTGCGCGGCTATCGGCCGCGGGCGGCCGCGGGCGGCGCCGAGGTCGTCGAGTTTGCCGTGCGCCTGCCGCGCGCGACGATCGGCGCACCGTCGGTCTGGCTGCCGATCGACAGCAAGTTCCCGACCGAGGATTACGAGCGGCTGCTTGACGCGGCCGAGGCCGGCGACCGCGCCGCCGAGGCGCAGGCGCGCACCGGGCTCGCCCGCCGCCTGCACGCTGAGGCGGCACGGATCGGCGGCAAGTACCTCGCGCCACCCGAGACGGCCGATTTCGCCGTGCTCTACTTGCCGAGCGACAGCCTCTTCGCCGAGGCGGCACGCATCCCCGGCCTGCTTGCCGCCATCCGTCAGGAGCGTCGCGTGCTGGTCTCGGCGCCGAGCCTGCTGCCGGCGTTCCTGCACAGCCTTCGCGTCGGACATCTGACGATCGCGCTCGACGGCCGCGCCGCCGAGATCGGCCGCACCCTTCAGGCGGTCCGGCTTGAATGGGAACGGCTGGCCGGCGCCCTCGATGCGACGCGCCGGCAGGCCGAGACACTCGCGCGCGGGATCGAGGCGGCGCAGGCCCGCGCGCGCACCGTCGGACGCACCCTCGAAGCCGCGGGCGGTGCGATTGCTCCGGCGGTCGCGCGGACGGACGACGAGATCTAGTCGGCCGCGTGTTCCTGCGTCTCGGCAGGCAGGCGGCCGTATCGGTTCAGCAGCCAAACCGCCCGCTCATGCCGCGCCGTCCGATCATAAATTTTTGGGCAGTTGGCGATCGCGTGAGCGACCGGGCGTTGCGTTCTTTCCGCTACGATGCCGACCCCACAATATCCGGAGCAGACCTATGCCGCTTCGCCCGCACCGGCCTCGCCTCACGTGCGCTATGTCGCTCGCCCTCCTTCTGATTGCGGCCGCTCCGCCCGCGAGCGCACGGCAGGGCGACCCAACCCGTATTGGCAGCGTCAGCACCACGTTTCGCGTGCTCGGCCGTAACGACCGCATCGTGATTGACCGCTACGACGACCCGCGCGTTGCCGGCGTCAGCTGTTACGTCAGCCGCGCCGAAACCGGCGGCGTCTCCGGCTCCCTCGGGCTCGCCACCGACCCCAACCGGTTCTCCATCGCCTGCCGCGGCACCGGCCCGATCACCCCGCCCGCCGACCTGCCGCAAAGCGAGATCGTTTTCGGTGCCGCCGCCAACTGGCTGTTCAAGGAAATCCGCGTCTCGCGCCTGTGGGACCCGGAGAAGCGCGTGCTGGTCTATCTCGTCTGGTCAACCCAGACACTCAGCACCGGCGGCAGCGCATTCAACAGCGTGACGGCTGTACCGGTGGACGGGCGTTGACCGGTCCGCTATGACCGCCGGGTTGGACCCGTAGCTCAGCTGGATAGAGTGTCGCCCTCCGAAGGCGAAGGTCGCGCGTTCGAATCGCGCCGGGTCCGCCAATGTTTTCATGGACTTGCACTGTAGCCCGCACGACGGGCGGCGGCCGCCCCGTTCCGATCGACCAAGTACTCGCGGACGAACGCCTGCTGCTTCGGCGTCAGGCGTTGCGCGTCACCGCTCATGTGCCGCCCCGAGTTCGCTCTCGATGAGTCGAACGAGCGCCTCGCCGACTTCGTATGCGCTGTTCTGTTGACCGGTTGCCAATAAGCCGCGGCGCACCAGGCTGGCGATTTCGGCCTGCCTGATCTCGACCGAGACAAGCATTAAGCCTGCCCGCCGTCGCGCTCGGGATTCCCGCATGCGTTCAGCGGCCGCGGCGCGACGACGCTCAAGATGTGACGGTGCGGTCGGTTGCGCGTCACGCATCGGAACCTCGAAGGTTGCGCGCCACGAAATCGCTCACCAAAGACCCAGCCAGCGGAGGCCGCGGTTCAATCGGCACGACGTGCTTCAGTTTGCTCATTCAACGCTCCTTACGAGTGGACGCGGCGCTGCAGACGGCAGGCGTCGCGTCCACGATGTTGTGGACGAGACAACCTCCTGTGCGGCACCGGCGCGGCTTCGCATCGGAGCGGGTACGCAATCGGCTGACGACCGGCGAGCGGCGCGCTGCCAGCGCTCAATCTGCCACCGGAGAACATATCAGATGCGCGATGCGCTTCCCACTGGAGCATCGAGCGGCACAATGGAGGGCGGCCGAAGGAGATTGAGCAACGCGTATGCGATCAGCAGCCGGCAGACAAACGTCTCCGCGTCGGGCCCTTCGTTGCGGACGTGGGATAGTTTCTTCGAACCCGCTCCGACCTGATCTGCCAGCGCTTATCGGGAACAGATCGTCTGACATGGGCCCGGCGGGAGCCGCAGCCTGTGCCGTCGCGCTACACGGTCTTGCCACCATTCACCTTGACGATCTTGCCGGTCATGAACGGCACCTTGCCGAGGCGACGAAGACGGTCATCCGGGCGAGTTCTTCTGGCGTGCCGACCCGGTTCATCGGGGCATCCGCTGGTCCTGAAAAGGCGGGATATCTCGGGTCCCACCCGCAACACGACTTCGGGCGATGGACGGATGTCGCCCATTCGGGCCGGCGCCGCGATCGCAACGGTGTCCGCGGCAGCCGCGAGGGCCGCGTCCGCCGAGTGGATGTAACGCGACGTGATCGTCTGTCCCTTATGACCCACCAGCACCGCAATCGTCGGCTCCGAGTAGCCGAGGTCGGCAACAAGGCTGGTGGAGCCGTGCCTGAGAACACGCAGGGTCACGACTGTGTCCACCGTTGGAAGCTTCTGCGTCCGCCACGCCTGGTCCGACGAGAGCGAAGACTGTGCAGGAAGGCCAAGCGTCTCGCCCAGCTCAGATCGGTTGCA
>CAYSTX010000018.1:5032-17472 GCA_964434035.1 uncultured Acetobacteraceae bacterium | reverse complement strand
GGTTGCAAACGCTGGCTTCGTGTTGCAACGTCAGCGTCCTGCATTCGTGACATTTCTGCCCTGGCGGTACAGTGGTCGACCAATTCAAAAACGGAGCCACGACCGATTACGATGTGATTGTCGTCGGCGGCGGCCCTGCCGGCTCCACCGCTGCGGCATTGCTCGCACGGCGTGGCGACCGTGTCCTGCTGATCGAGAAGGATCGGCATCCGCGGTTCCATATTGGCGAATCGCTGCTCCCAATGAACATCCCGTTGCTCCAAGAACTCGGCGTCAAGAAGGCAGTCGAGGAGATCGGCATGCCGAAATACGGCGTTGAGTTCGTCTCGCCGAAGCACGCCGATGCGATGACGCTGGATTTCAGCCAATCGTGGGACAAGCGCTATTGGTACTCCTATCAAGTTCGTCGTTCCGAGTTCGACCACATCCTGCTCAAGAACGCTGCCGCCTCGGGCGCGGAGGTAGTTGAGGGCACCAGAGTGTCCGACGTTGCGTTTCCAGCGGACGGTCTGGTGGTGGTGACGGCGCGGAACGACAGCGGACCGGACCGGCAGTTTACCGCGCGGTTCCTCGTCGACGCCTCCGGTCGCGATACGCTTGTGGCCAGCAAGCTTGGAATAAAGCAGCGCAACCGGGTGCATCAGACGGCTGCTGTGTTCGGCCATTTCACCGGCGCACATCGTCTGCCCGGCGATAAGGAAGGCAACATCAGCGTATTCTGGTTCGATCACGGATGGTTTTGGTTCATCCCGCTGGCCGACCAGACCACGAGCATCGGGGCGGTGTGCAGCCCGGAGCTGATCAAGTCCCGTAAGACCGACACAACCAGCTTCTTGCACAGCCTCATCGCACAATGCCCGGCCCTGGCGCGACGGCTGGAGCAGGCAGAGATTTGCGGCGAGGCAAGGGCGACCGGAAATTACTCGTACAAGGCCGACCGCATGAGCGGCAAAGACTTCGTCCTTGTCGGCGATGCGTTCGCTTTTATCGACCCGGTCTTTTCCACAGGCGTCTTTCTGGCGATGAAGGGAGCGTTTCTAGCGGTGGAAGCGGTGTCCACCCGGCTGCATGACACATCGGCGAACGCGGAGCGGGCACGGCTCGTGTTCGAGAAGGCGGTGAACCGATCGCTCACCAGCTTCTCGTGGTACATCTACCGGATGAACCGCCCGGCGATGCGCGAGCTGTTCATGGCGCCTCGCAACTATTTCCGCATGCAGGAGGCCCTGCTTTCGCTGCTGTCCGGAGACGTCTATGGCAACTCGCCAATCAGGGGCCCGCTCGTCCTGTTCAAGATGGTCTACTACCTGACGTCAATGCTGCGGCGGCGGCGAGCGCGTGCGCTGTCGGACGCAAGGTCCCGAGAACTGGCGTCGGCCGCGAAGGCGTAGCGTTGTGTCTACCAATCATGCGTTCGAGCTAGATCAAGCAACTGCGTCGGAGCATCCGACGCATCTCGTTTTGATCCCGAGTTACAACACCGGCGCCCGACTGTTCGAAACGGTGACGCAAGCGTTATGCGTCTGGCGGCCCGTCTGGGTGATCATCGACGGAAGTACGGATGGCACCGGCGAAGAGCTAACACGCCGTGCCGAGACGGAGCCGGGGCTGCGGATCATTCGATTGGACCGCAACATCGGCAAGGGCGGTGCCGTCCTGCATGGCTTGCGCCTCGCGCGGGAGGAGGGGTTCACCCACGCGCTCACCATGGATGCCGACGGACAACACAGCGCGGACCACATCGCCACCATGATCGTCCAGTCCCAATTGCGGCCGGACGCCGTGATCTTGGGGGTGCCGGTCTTCGGGACCTGCGCCCCGCTGTTGCGCGTGCTCGGCCGCCGCGTGTCGAACCGGCTCGCCAGACTTGTCACGTTCGGGGCGGATATCGACGATTCGCTGTTCGGCTTTCGCGTCTACCCGATCGTGCCACTGCTTCGCGTGTTCGCGACGACGCCGTGGATGCGGCGCTTCGATTTCGACCCGGAAGCAGCGGTCCGCCTGTGCTGGCTTGGCGTCCCGCCCGTCAACGTTCCAAGCCCTGTTCGCTACTACAGTGCGGCGGAGGGCGGCGTGTCCCATTTCCGCTATCTGCGCGACAACGTGCTGCTTGCCCTTATGTACGCGCGCTTGCTTGGCGGCAGCGTGCGTCGGCTGCCCAAGCTTGTCGCTCGACGCAGGCGAACTCGCGCTAAATCATACCGCCATTGATTGAAACGATCTGCCCGGTGATGTAGCCGGCCTGGTCGGACGCAAGAAACTGCACAAGCTCCGCGACCTCCTCGGGGGTGCCAGCCCGTTTCATCGGTACCAACTGGCTGATCTGTGCAGGCGTGAACACGTCGTTCGCCATCGGCGACGCGATTATGCCGGGTGCCACAACGTTGACCGTAATGCCCCGGCTCGCGAGCTCCAGCGCGAGCGAACGAGACGCGCCGTGCAGCCCGGCTTTGGCGGCTGCGTAGTTGGTCTGGCCGCGGTTGCCGACGATGGCCGCCACCGAGGAGATCGTGACGATACGTCCCCAACGCTTCGAGATCATGGGCATCAAGAGCGGCTGCGTGACGTTGAAGAACCCGTTCAGCGAGACGTCGATCACGCGCGACCATTGTTCATGCCGCATCCCCGGCATCACGGCGTCATCGTGAATACCCGAATTGTTCACCAGGATTTCGACCGGTCCGCCGCTGAGAAGCCCCGCCAGCGCAGCCTCGGTCCCCGCGGCGTCCGTAACGTCGAAAGCGACCGCGGCGGCCGATCCGCCGTTTGCCACAATCTCGTCGACAACCGCCTCGGCCCGGTCTCGGCCTGAATTGGCGTGAACAAAGACATGCCGTCCCGCCGCCGCGAGCCTCCGGCAAATGGCACTCCCCAAGGCGCCGCTGCCGCCGGTGACGAGCGCACGCCTCATCCCGGCACGCCGATATCCAGGACTACGGCGGCACGGCCAGACAGGATCGGCTTGCCGACGCAGCAAAGCTCGAAGTGGTAGATCACCCGTCTCGCATCGCCGAGCAGCCGTTTAGCCATGATCGTTAAGTCCGCAACCAAGTCGTCGAGTCGTTCGACATGGCATGCGACATCGCGCACGCTCGCAAGATAGCCTCCCTTGGACGCCTCAATGCTGGCCGCCGTGAGGCCGCCATGCACAGCCATTGCCTGTGCTGCATATTCGATCCCACACAGGGCGTCGAGCCGCCCGTCCTGTGCCATTGGATGGTGCGGAGCGCGGTGGCTGGAGGCGATGCAGGTGATGCGATCCGCGTCCCACGAAACGACGGAGTCCAGCAGACACATGGAGCCGGCGTGGGGAATACGCGCGGCGATTTCAACGCGGCCAAGAGATTGTTTCATCGAGGAGCGACCTCGATCATAAGACCGCCATCGTCAATGCCATCCACGAAGACCCTTGAGCCTTTCCCACTGGCGAGCGCCGCGAGGAGCGGCAGTGATCGCGCTGCGGGCGTTGTGCGACGCAGTCGCTCGAGGTCAGCGTTTGCCATGATCGTGCCGGCAGCCACGTCAAAATCGAGCGCGAGGTCGAGCATGGCGCTGCTCGTGGCGCTTTGGTTCGGCGTTAGAACAAGGGCGACACCGAACACGCCTCCGATCGGACGCACGGCATTCAGTGGCTCCGGATATGGCAGGTCGTACGCGATCAACAGCACCGGCCTCCCGTCGACCACAGCCTGCACCGCGGCGTCCAGCAGGCCGATTCCGAAGCTGCCATCGAACGCGCACAGGCTCGTGCTGGGCGCACGCGCCTCGCAAGCGACCGCCCAGTAGCCGGATGGTGCGTTATGGACCGAGTTGTGAAAGCGCGTAGGTGAGACTTCCCGCTGCTCAGAGGCCAGGGCTATCAGAATGCTGTCGATCGCCTCGCTGTCGCCGCCAGATGACGTGAACACGGTGGCCGTCTCCGACGCGTCCAGCCCGGCATGCTCCAGCGCCTCCAACCCGACCGTGACGACGAGCTTGACGGCGGTCCCGGCCCGGCGTCGTTCGGCGGGCGGCAGGCGCGTGACCGCCGGCAACGTAACCGAACTCAGCGCGTGTGCGGCATCGCCCGCGAGTATGGCGCGCGTCTTCGGCCAGCCTTCCAATCCGGGGCCCAGAATACCGATGCCGCTGACGAACACTCGGCTCATTGCGCGCGTCCCAGCACCAAGCTGCAATTGCCGCCGCCAAACCCGAAGGAATTGCTCATCACCCAATCGATCGTCGCTGGTTGTTGCGTTTGCACATAACTGCAACGGAATGTTGGATCGATCGTGGCGGTATGCGGGCTACCTGGCATGAACTGATGCCTGATCGCGAGCGCGCAAATCATCGCCTCGACGATGCCTGCCGCGCCGAGTGTGTGCCCGGTATGGCCCTTCGTGGAACTGCTCGGCGTCGAGGCTCCAAAGACTTCGAACACCGCGCGATCCTCGGCGGCGTCGCCAATTTGGGTCGCGGTGCCGTGTAAGTTGATGTAGTCGATCTCGCGGGGACGTAGGCCAGACGAGTCGAGCGCGCGCGCCATCGCGAGCCTTGCGCCGACGCCCTCCGGATGCGGCGACGACATGTGATAGGCATCGTTGCTCTCGCCAATGCCGCGCAACACGACGTCACCGTCCTCGCCGCAATCGGCGCGCTCGAGTAGCACGAAGCCGGCCGCCTCGCCGATCGAGATGCCGTCGCGCGCGGCGTCGAACGGATGGCAGGGCCCGGGCGCGGTGAGATTGAGGGATGCGAAGCCGTACAGCGTCGTCAGACACAGACTGTCCGCGCCACCCACAATGGCCGCGTCGCAGATGCCGGCTTCGATCATCCGGGCCGCATTGCCGAACGCTTTCGCGGTGGAGGCGCATGCGCAGGATACCACCACGGACGGCCCAAACACGCCCAAGCGGCTGCGCAGATACGCCGCAACCGAGTATGTACTGTGAGAACCGGCATAATCGAAATCTTGTGGCAGCGCGCCGGTGTCAGGATCGCGGATGCGGTAGGCTAGTTCCGTTTGCAAAATACCCGACGTACTGGTGCCGAGGAACAAGCCGATCCGGCGTTTGCCATAGCGGATCTTGGCGGCCTCTATCGCGTCCTCGAATCCCTCCTGTTCGAGTGCTAGCCCGGCGAGGCGGTTGTTGCGGCACTCGAAGCGGGCCTGCGCTGCGGGGAGTCGGAGATTATTGAGTTCCGCGACCTCGCCGACGTAGGTGGGCACGGTCACCGTTTCGAACGCGCAGGGCGCGAGGCCACTGCGCCCCGTCCGCAATGCGGACAGCAGCGGCTCAAGCCCGAGGCCGAGGCTGGTCACGAGACTCATGTGGCTAAGCCGCAGCGGCCGCATTTGCTGTCCCACGCGCTAGAAGACCGTTTTGCGCAGGGCCGCGCGGTCCGCGTTCAAGGCGTCGCGCTCGGCGGCGATGCGACCGTAATAGAGGCGGTCGAACGCGGCTTGCGGGCCGGTCAACACCGCGGGTTTTTCTGCCAGGATGCGGTCGTACAGGGCGGAGAAATACGCGAAGTTGGCGTTTAGATCCGTGTAGCGCGGCTCCGAGAAGATCTGTTCGAACCATTCCTGGTAGTGGCCAAACACAGGCTCATCGTAGAAAATCAGGCGTAGTTTCGTACCATACAATTCATTCTTCTGGATCGCCGGCTCCGCTTCCGCGAGGCCGCCGGGCCGCGTCGGTAGCCAGTCCTTGGTGAGCAGGGCTTCCCGCAACACGTCGTTATCCTCGATCGCGGCCGGGTCCTGGATCGGCAGGTCGTTGGTCCGGCGCATGAGATTGACAAACTCATTCTTCGGGACCGGGAAATCAAACGCGGCAATCAGCAACGGGCGGTCGATCGGCCATTCCCGCCACAGCCCGACGGCGGACAGCACATTATGCGTCAGATGGGCGCAATTGTCGCGCAGCACGCTCCATTGGAACGGGACGACGCCGCTGCGATAGCGCGCATTGGCTGCGTTCAGCTTCTCTACGACCTCGCCCATACGCATCCGGTCGAGTGGCACGCGGGCGCAATAGCGATCACGGCCGAAATTGATGGCGTAGTCGGTCGCGACGGACGTCTCATACATGTAATCGCGCTTGGACATGCCGGCAGGCTTGTCGTCGAAGACCTCTTTGTGAAAAACGACGCCATCCAGAATCCCCATGGCTTTCGCGCGGGCTTGCGTCCGGGCATAGCTCGCCGGCGTCAGGGCTTCCCCCGGCTCGAGATCGCCGTGAAAGAAGAAATCGCGCCCTTCGGTCGCGGTCCAGTTCGCGTTGCTGTAATGGGCATTGACGCTGATGCCGACGCCGTCGCCGACGTGCGGATCATTGCACAGCGTGACGACGGGATAGCCCGCATCCCTCACCCGGCAAACGCCGTTCAAATACAGAACCGAGTGTCCGCCAGGGCCGCCGCTCGAAAGCTCGATGCCGAATCCGGGCAGTTTGTCGAACTCCGATACCGCGCAGAATTCGGCGTAATAGGGGAAAATTGCCTCGTACAGCCTCTCGTCCGACGCGCCTCGTTGTACGCTGAACTCCGTGTTCGTGCAGGCCTGCAGCAGACAGGCGACGCCGAGAAGAGTTGGCACGAAGAAGGTATGGTTACTCATCAAACGGCCTCGTTTCCAGAATGCCGTGCCACAGTTTCTCCCAGGTCGGCCAGTCGTGGCCGCCAGGGACGATCGCGACATGAGAGTACGGGAGTTGTTCGGCGAGAATATGGCTCGCGGCCGCGTACTGATCCTCGCGCCCACAGCCCAGATGCACCACTGGAGTTCCCGGTTTGGCGAAAGGACGGGACTGCAGCCAGCTCAGCAGTCCGATCTCAAGGTCGGTGGAGCGCGCCGGGGGCGGCGTCCAACGTGCGAGGCCGCCAGCACGCGTCACGTCTGCAATGGTGCCGCGGGTAGCCAGAAACGGCGACAGCAAGATCAGGCCCTCAATCGGCGCCAGGGCAGCACGCGCGGTCAGGAGCGCACCCATGCCGCCAAGCGATATGCCCAGCAACCAAATTCGGGAAACGCCGCGCGCCAGAGCGGGGGCGACGAAGCGCGCATGCAGCAACGGTGCAACGTCCCCGTCCAGGTACGCATCGTGCGGGATATCGGCAACGACGGCGTCCATCGCCGTCCCTGACCGGTCTAGAGACGCGACGAAACCGAACTTCACGAAGTCCTGCGGGCCGAACTGAGCGCCCGGCAGCATCACGAGCAAGGATCGGCCGCTCATGTGAGCGCCGTTCGTCGGCCGGCAAGCATCGCGGCGAATAAGAGGCTAAAAAAAGCGCCGACCGCGACTGTGCCTCCGATGCCATGCAGCACCGGGACGCCGGAAAACGACAGGATGCCGAAACCGATCACAGTGCAGAAATTGGCCAGCACCAGAGAAGAGACCATCCGCCGCCGATCATTGTGCTCGCCGGGCGGCCGTTCAAAGAACAGGCAATAGTTGGAGCCGACGGCCACAACCAGCAGAAGGCCGAAGAGATCAAAGATCGAGAGCCGGCCACCGCCGATCAGCAACGTCGCGGCGGTGGAGACCAGCGCAGCCGCCAGTGGCAGCAGGACCGCGGCGACGCGCGAGGGCCGGCGGAGGCTGATCGCCAGCAAAAGCACAATCGCCGCGCTGCCGGCAAACGACAGCGTCAACGCCTCCCGGCGAAAGGTGGCGAGCAGGTGATCAGACTCCGCCTTGAGGTCGAGGAACACGAGACCCGGCATGCCGAGCCCCGATATAAGCCTACCCAAGGCCACTGGATCCGTCACGCCCTGCAGGGGCAGCATCGCCACCCATCCGTCCCGGTTGTGAACGAGAAGCGTGTCGAGGCGGAGGCCGAGACTGCTGCCGGCGAGATCGTCCGGTTGCAGCAGCGGTGCCCGCCGCGCGGTCGCGACGTCGGCTAAGAACGGCGCGAAAGTTTCGGGGCGGAACGGCGTCCCTTTGAGCGCTTCCGCCATAGCGGCGGCGAGGGTTGGCGCGTCGGGAAGTGCCTGCTGACGGGTGCGCTGGGTCGCGTCACTAGGCAGCCAGCGTGATGGTGCATCGAACGCTGAAATCGTCTTGTCGGATACTAAGGTGTCCAGATTACGCGCGAGGCGTTCGCTCCCCGCCAGCGCCTGGTCTCGATCCGCAGCATGTATGACGAGCACATACCGCGCATCCGGGGCGCCTATTTCGTGCCGCAATTCCCGATCGAGGGTCTGGGCGCCGCGCGGCAGCGGGTTCATGCTGGACAGCTCGTCCTCCCAGTATGGCCCGGCGTGCAACGCGATGGACGCGACAGAGGCGAGCGCGACCGCAAGCACCAAAAGGGGCAGCGTTCGACCCCGGCGCATCAGCGCCAACAAAGGCAAGGCGAACCAGGCCGCACCGGATGAGGCGAACCCGACGGGCCGCAGTACCGGCAGGACGAAGCGCGTAACGGCGAGCGCGGTCACGAGGCCGACAATCGTGAACAAACCCAACTGCGCGAACCCGTCGAAGCGCGACAGCAGCATTGCGCTGAAACCGCAAACCGAAGTCAGCATCCCAAGCCGCAACACCGGCCAGATCTTCGGCAGTGTCGCTTCGGTCGGTGCGCCGGGCGGCGTCTGGGTGAACAGGTAGATCGCATAATCTACCGCCTCACCGATCAGCGTGACGCCGAACCCGAGCGTGACGCCGTGCACGAAGCCGAACCCCACGCCCACCGCAGCGACCCCCGCCAGCGCACCGCTGGCAACGGGCAGAAGAGCCAGCACCAGCACCGGCATGGAGCGATAAGCGACCAGAAGGACCGCCGCCACGAGCGCCGTCGCGACCGCCGAAAACAGCTTCGTATCGCCCTTGATGCGCGCCCGAGACTGCACGGCAAACACCGGCGGCCCGGTATTAATCAGTCGCGCGGCGCCGCTGTTCGGTACGGCCGCGCGCGCGGCCGTAAAGGCGGCGGCGATGTGGTCGAGAGCCTGTTCCTGACCGTCGATGTCAAAACCGGCGGCTGCGGACTGGACCATCAGCAAGGCCCGTTTCTCATCAGGCGAAAACCATACGCCATCAACTTCATGCGGCGCCGTCTGGTCCGAGAACGTGCCCACGATGCGGAACAGCTCCCCTGTCGGATCAGCCGGAATGACGCGTTTGGCCATTACGCCCAAGTCGGAGCCGAGGAGTGCGAGATCTTTCTCCAGCGACGCGTGCAACGCCGACGGCGTGAACGCCGCCGCCGTCGTCCCCGGGCTCAGCAGATAGCGATTGGTCCACAGGAACTCGCGGTCTCGGGATACCGCCTCGCCGTTGGCGACAGCGGTGAGCATGGGACCGGCACGCAGCCTTTTCGCCAAATCCTTGCTGAGAGCAGCCAACGTTTCCGGCGGAGCGCCCTCAATGGCGACGAGCACCAGCCGCGATACCACACCCTCCCGCAACTGATCGACGAGCATTTGCTGTGTCGCCGACGGCGCGCGCGGCAGGAAGGCTGACATGTCGGTGGTGAAGCGTGTCTGGCCGATCAGCCAACCGCAGGCGATCAGCAAGATCAGCCAGACGCCAACAACGAGAACGCGCCACCGTCTCATCCGCGATTGGTCGTGATGGCCATCACGGTGCGATCGCCGTCCGGCTGAAGCGTCTCGACACTGGTGAGCGTGACCCCGTCACCCTGTATGCGCACCAGACTGACAACTTCGCGAACCCGCTGGGCGCGCGGCACCAGCGACAATGTCCACGCCTCGGGGCGGCCTTGGAGGCCGACGCTGTAGAAGCGGTTCAAAGTCGGCAGATCGCCGGCCAACGTGGCCCGGATGGCCGCGACCAACGCCTCGAGCTCCGGATACTCAGATAGGGATACGGTGCGCGGCGGCTTGCCGTTGTCCCGGATCGTCAGGCGCTGACCCGCGACCGTGATGATGGAAGGCTCGGGCGTCAGCGTTTCCTTCTGCAACTGATCCGGAGCGACGTAGAGCAGCACGCCTGTCGACTGCAAAGGCGTGCTCAGTACGCCGATCTCCTTGCGCTCAGTAAAGCGCGCCGAGGACGAGCGAACGCCTTTAAGAGAGTCCATCAGCCGCTCGATTCCCCAGTCGGACCCGTTATCGGTGGGCGCGGCTGAAGCTGAGACGGGGAGGAGCAAGGCGAGCAGGAACCCGCGGCGCCGCGCCGTCATGCAGCACTCCAGAACGGATAGAAGTTGAACCAGTTATATGGTTCCGAACGGCAACAATGCTCCAGCCGTGAAACGTAGCGACGCATCATGCCCAGTACAGCTGCCTCCGGTTCTCCTTCGAAATCGGCAGACACGGCGAGCGGCTCGAAATGGACGTCGTATCGCCGGCCACCCCGGTAGATACCGAACATCAATATGATCGGCCGGCGCAGCAGCAGCGCCATGCGAAAAGGTCCGGTGGGAAACGCCGCCGTTGCGCCCAGAAACGGCAGCATGATGAACCGCTCATCGTGCAATCCGCGATCGGCGAGCACCCCGACCAGATAGCCGGCTGCAAGACGGTCGCGAACGGCCAGCATCGCGCCGGCGGTGCCGAGCGCGATGATCTCGAGCGCCAGATTCGGGTTGATCGCGTTGAGGACCTCGTTGCTCTTGCGGGCATTCTCCTTGTACATCACGAGGCTGATCGGCACGCTCTCCGCCTGCCGGCCAACGGCCCGCACGGCCTCGAAACTGCCAAAATGTGCGCCGAACAGCAGGCACCCTTCGCCCCGATCAGTGTACTCGCGCACGCGCTCGCTGCCGGCGATCGTGAACTCGAACAAAGCCAACCGACCGTTGAGCATGTACACGCGATCAAGCAGGCAGGCCGCGAACGTGTAGAAGTGCCGGAACTGCTCCCGCATCGTTGGCCGCCGAGCGAGCGCGCGGCGCAGATAGTCGCGCGACGCAGCGGAAGCATCCGGCGAGAACATCACGAAATACGCGCAGATCGGCAGCAGTAGCATGCGCGTGAGCGGCCGCCCGGCATGCAGGGCGACCCAGACCAGCCCTCGGATAGCTGGTAACGACCCGCGCTCCGGCCGCGTGGCCCAGCCAGCGGCCTCAGCCGTGTGGCGGTGCTTCTCTGTGCTGGCGCTCATATCAGCCGGCGCCGGACCGCAGCGTCCCGGTCATGGCCTCGACGCCGCCAGCGCGGCAGGTGAAACGAATGTCGTCCGCCTGGGCATCGGACCAGTCGATCTCGAGCACATCGCCGGGTCGTACCGGTGCTAGGAATTTGGCCGCGGGCACCGCGACGCACCGTTGGCCTGGTCGCGCGGAAAAAATCTCACCCGAAACGATCCGCAACAGAAGGGCGCCCGGCACGATCGGGTTTCCCGGGAAATGCCCTAGCGTCGCTGGATGATCCGATGCGATCTGGTAGGTTGTGCGGCACATCGTCGTCGTCATGAGCCATCCGACTCGCTTAGCATTTGTGCAACGGCGGACTGCGTTACTTTTCCAACTTCATTACGCGGCAACGCTTCAACGAGATGCAGGGGCCTCGGCAGAAATGCCGGGTCGATCCGCCGGCGCAGTGCGGTCAGGATCAGTTCGGCCGTCATCCCAGGCGCCACAGCGAACGCAACCAAACGGCGGGTCGGCTCAAGCGCGCTTTGTTCGGTCTGAACGAATACCGCGTCTTCGATGCCGGGGATGGCATTGAGCTGGAAATTCAGGTGCACAAGCGACGTACGCTTGCCGGCAATATTGACCATGTCGCGGGTTCGACCCAATAGGCGGAAATGCCGCTCGTCACGTAGTTCGATGGTATCACCCAGCATCGTCTCGGTCGGGATCGGAGCGCCGCCGGCCCAGGTGCCGGCTGCGTCCTGACGCAGCACGATTCCGTCCATGCAGCGCCATTCGTCATCTTCCACCGTCCGCCGCACCGCGAGCTGGCCCGCCTCGGAGCAACCATAAATCTCAAACAGCGGTCCGGCAAAACGCGTCTCCGCAGCGCGAGCCAGCTGCGGCGACAGCGGCGCCGTTGCACAGATCACGAGGTCCGTCGCTGGCGGTTCGACATCGTCTGCGAGTATCACGCGCAAGTGTGCGGGCGTTGTAACCAGAATCCTCGGACGGCGGGCGGCGGCCAGCCGCGCCCGGATGTCCTCCGGATAAAATGCACGATCGGTGTGCAGCGTCATGCCATGCTGCAAGGCCAGCAGCACGAGCGATTCCAGGCCATAGCTGTGCTGATGTGGCACGGTGCCGACAATCGTCGCACCAGCGAGGGCCTCGATGCCAAGCGAGGCTCCGGCGGCGCGTGTACTGCGAACCAACGTGCCCCAATCACGCGCATGCGGCTGCGGGCGTCCCGTCGAGCCTGAGGTGAACAGGATGACTGCGGTCTGGTTGGCCTGAAACGCTGGCAAATCAGCCGAGGCCGAGCCGAGACAGAGATTGCGCGGGTAGCGCAGCATTGGGCACGGCGGCGCGGCGATCTCGTTGTCGTGCAGCGCGTAGACGTCGGGATAGTC
>CAYSTX010000018.1:0-5022 GCA_964434035.1 uncultured Acetobacteraceae bacterium | reverse complement strand
AGTCGGACGCAACGCGGTCGAGCATGTCCGGCGCGTCATTTGGCGGCAGCAAACTGATCTGACCGCGACACAGAGCCGCCGCGAACCCGACCATGAAACGGTAGCGGTCGTGGCAGAGATTGATGACGTAGCCGCGCTCCGGCAGAAGCTCGGCAAGCGCTGCAACGCTGCGCAGAAACATGTCGACGTCAACCGGACCGGCATCCGACCACGCGATCGCCCGGCCTAGGAACGAGGGCTCCACAAGCGGGTGGATCGCGGCATTGGCTTCAGGCTCAGCGGTCATAGTCGGGTCCTGTCGGACGGAGCCGCGACGCAGCCCGCAGCACATCGACAAACCGGCTCGGGTTCTCGCCAGCATGAAGCGTCCGTCGCAACGCGTACTCGCCGGCGAACATCACGACAATGAGGGGGATGTTCCAGACGTTCGTGAACTGCGACCAGACGGCCAACCGTATCACGTCAGCCGACGCCAACACCCCCAGCGCGAGCGAACACAGGATTTGCGCGGCAAAGAAGACAGACCATGCGATCGTCACCGAGCGCGTATAGCGCCGCAAGCCTTCTGGCAAAGGCCCGCGCAAACGCCGTGCGACCGTGGTGACGATGGGCTCCCGTCCTGGCATCAGCGACGTCATGAATAGCGTCAGGAACCCGGCATAGCTGATTGCGTGCGGGATCG
Organism: uncultured Acetobacteraceae bacterium; assembly: GCA_964434035.1. Taxonomy (GTDB): domain Bacteria; phylum Pseudomonadota; class Alphaproteobacteria; order Acetobacterales; family Acetobacteraceae; genus CAYSTX01. Next base: position 4,340 of record CAYSTX010000018.1, on the reverse strand, counting down.
CCGAGGCGGCGACCAATCCTTTGGGAAATAGCCAGCACAGTCCGCCGGTCAAACACGACATCGCGAGACAGACAAGCCCTCGCGGGACCCAATGCCAACTGCAAACACTGCCCCGTGACACGGAAAGTGCCAGCCAAGTCACAGCGGCCGACTGAAGCGAGACGATAAATCCGGCCCAGCCAACATCGACGCCGGTTACAAACAGAAAATGCATATAGAAGGGAACCACCAAGACAGCCAGCAGTCCCGGTATGTGAGACAACACTCGTTGTATCATACGAAAGCGAATAACCCGATCGCTTACCCGGCCAAGGAACTTTGTCGAGTTTGAATATGGTTACTAAGGGCAGCGAGTGATTGGAAGATTTTATGATTATCCGCGTCGTCCGCTCGCAGTTTGACACCATACGTTTGCGAAATGGCCAGCGCAATTTCAAGAATATCAATCGAATCGAGTCCGAGCCCTTCGCCGTAAAGAGGTGCGTTCGGGTCTATCAAGGATGGTTCAACATCCAGATCCAATGTCCTGACAATGAGAACCGCCAGTTGTTCTTCATTGGAGCTCTGCAGAGCCTGATCTGTCACTTGAGTTCCGTTGTCCTTAGAAGCTGTCTCTGAGCGCTAACGGAGCGGGGATCAGAAGTCCATGGTAGCATGCGAGTCGAGATCAAGTTTGATGGACGCAGGTACATCGACCGCGGCCCCCGCGGGAGCATAAGCGTAATGGGCTCCGCTCCGCGAGTCTCCGGCCCGACGCCGGGTCAACGGTTCGGGGCGGTCCGGGCGGCATTCCGAGCAGAGTATGGTCATGGCTCAGAACGGACACGCCCGGAGGCTACAGTTGATCCCTCATTGTGCCCCGACGGCGGCTTCGCCGACACGTAAGACCAATCGCTTCGCGGTGAAATCCGTCGACTGCTTCGGGATAGGATAGGCGCGACGACAGCCGCGCGGCTCGACACCGTCCACGATGGCGCCGGACGAGGCTGTGGGAAGCAGACCGCGAATGCCCGTTGGCCCGGTGCGTGACGCGTCACCGACCGCACCGTCGTATCTTGCGCACCGTCGCGCCGCGGCTGCAGATACATGCGTCGTTCTCGAGGCGGCGGCGAGCCGACTTCCGAGCCATCTTTGTCGAATGACAGCGAAGCCGAGGCGCTCGTCAGGTCCAGGCGTTCGGACCCGCGCGAACAATCTTTTCCGCGCGCGATGTCCGAGACTGTGTGGCGGCTGCTGACAGACGTATTGGCGCCAACCAAACGATACAAAGGGACGGCAATCTCGTTGAGCGAACAAGCGGCCGACGGCCACCAAGGCGGTCTTTTCGATGACGGCTACAGAACGCACCGGCGCGCTTCGCGGATGAAAAACGCCTTGGCCGGAAAAGGCGAATTGTCTGCCGAACGGTGCGCAACGGTTAGGCTTCAATTCGGCTCACCCATCATGTGGCCGAGCGTGATGGATCGAAGACGACAGAGCCTGTCGGAGAAACGTGCTCCGGAAGTCCTAACTTTTGACGAGGGCGGCAAACAAAAAGAGCCGAGGTACGAAGCCTCGGCCAAGTTTGGAAGGAAACGGCCGTTGTTCGCCCTGGCCAGGCCTGCCACTGGCCTCGGATCACGACAGAACCCAGGGGAGCTTCTGATGCTGAAGTCCTCCGAGCGGACTGCGCTCAATTACTGCGGCAGGAACCCGATGGAGATCCAAGGCACAGCAGCGACCAAAAGTAGCCCCAGGACCAGCACGCCGAGATAGGGCCAGATGCGCAGCATTGCCGCGTCTGGATTGACCCGGCCGATGGTACATGCCGCGTAATAACCGAGCCCGAACGGCGGCGCGAACAGGCCGACGCCCATCGCCAGGATGATCACCATCGCGTAGTGCACCTCATGCACCCCGAGCGCCTTGGCGACGGGGAACAGGAGCGGCCCGAACAGCACCATCGCCGGGATGCCCTCAAGCACGCTGCCCAGGATTATGAAGGCCACAATGGAGATGCCGAGGAAGCCCCAGGCTCCACCGGGTACGGCGGCCATGGTCGCCGCGAGGCTGTGCGAGAAGCCGGACTGGGTCAGTGCCCACGCCATGCAATTGGCGCAGCCGATGATGAACAGGATGGCTCCGGCCAGTGAGGCCGTCTCGACCAGCATCGGCGGGACCTGGCGCCAGTCAAACTTGCGATAGATCAGCACCCCGGCCAGCACCGCGTAGGCAATGCCGATGGTGGAGACCTCGGTCGCGGTCGCGACGCCGTTAACCACCGCCGTCCGGATCAGGACGGGGAGGATGAGCGCTGGGATGGCGACCACGAAGGTGCGCAGCGCTGTCGCGGCGGAGGCGCGCTTGACGCCGCGCATGTCCTCGGTTCCCGTGCGCTGCCGCGCGAGGATGGCGAGGCCGATCGCCAGCACGACACCTGGCAGCAGCCCGCCCGTGAATAGCGCCGCTATCGACACGCCGGTGACGGAGCCGATCGCAATCAGTACCAGCGAGGGCGGGATCGTCTCCGCCATCGCTCCGGCGCCGGCCAGCAGCGACACCATCTCGCCGTCGTTTAGGCCTCGCTTGCGCATCTCCGGGAACAGCACCGGCGCCACCGCCGCCATGTCCGCCGTCTTGGCGCCGGAGATGCCGGAGACCAGCAGCATGGCGCCGAGCAGCACGTATTGCAGCCCGCCGCGCACGTGCCCGAGCAGCGCGGCGAGGAAGGCGACCATCGCCTTCGCCATCTCCGTGATCTCGATCAGCCGGCCCAACATGATGAACAGCGGCACCGCGAGCAGGATGAGAGAGCTCATCCCCTCGTCGATGCGGCCGGGCAGGACCGCGAGCGGCGTCGAGGTCGTCGTGAGCAGGGTGGCGACCGTCGCCAGGCCGAAGGCGAAGGCGATCGGCACGCCGATCAGCACGCCGGCGCCGAGCAGCAGCACGAAGAAGACGAGCAGGTTCAGGTTGCCCATAGCGACGATCGGCCCCGCCGTGAGCCAAAGCCCGGCGGCGATGACGCCGAGCACGGCGACGCAGGCAAGCACGTCCCGGAGCCGATGCTGCAGCAGCCGCAGCACGCAGAGCAGCAGCATCAGGGCGCAACCGACGGGGACCGCCGCCGCCCGTACCGAGTCCGGCCACCCGAGCGCGGGCGTCTCGACGAAGCTCTGGTCCTCCATGAAGTCCAGCGTTGGGCCGATGACCATGGCTAGGAACAGGCACGGCGCTGCAACCGCCAGCGTGTCCGAGAGCGCCCGCCAGCGCGCCGGCAGGCGCGAGGCAATCGTGGTCAGCCGCATGTGCTCACCATTCCAGAGCGCCAGCACGGAGCCCAGCATGGCCAGCCAGAGGAACACCATGCTCGCGAGTTCGTCGCCCCAGACCAGCGGGTTGTTGGACACGAAGCGCATCGTGACGCTGTAGAGCAGGATGCCGACCTCGAGCAGGACGGCGATGCCGGCCGGGACCGCCACCGCAAGCCCCAGCCAGCGCTCCAGACGCCGCAGCGTCGGACGCTCGACCGCGAAGTCGAGGCCCGGCGGCGTGGTCGCCTCCGCCGTCACGCCAGCGGACCGGAGACGGGTTCGAGCAGCTTCCAGCCCTCGTCGCCGAACTTGGCACGCCAGTCCTTGTAGAAGCTCGTGGCCTTGAGCTTGGCCCGGAACGCGTCGCGGTCCGGATCGATGAACTTCATGCCCTTGCCGGACAGGTCCTGCCGCAGCGTGTCGGTGAGCTGGGCGATATCGGCCCGCTCATCCTGCCCGGCGCGGGTGAACTCGCGCGTAACGATCTCCTGGATGTTCTTGGGCAGGCGCTGGAAGGCGCGGCGGTTGGAGAGGATCCAGTACCCATCCCAGACATGGTTGGTCATGCTGCAGTATTGCTGCACCTCGTACAGCTTGGCCGTGGCGATGATCGGCAGGGGGTTCTCCTCCCCCTCGACCAGCTTGGTTTGCAGCGCCGAGTAGAGCTCGTTGAAGTTGATGGGCGTGGGGCCCGCGCCGAGCGCCTGGAAGAGCGAGGTCAGGATCGGCGAGGCAGGGACCCGGATCTTGAACCCGGCAAAATCGTCTGCGGTCCGGATCGGCTTCGTTGAAGACGTGACATCGCGGAACCCGTTCGCCCAGCAGGGCGAGGCCGTGAGCAGGCCGACCTTCTCGATCTGAGCTTGGATGTATTTGCCGAGCGGGCCGTCGAGCGCGCCATAGACCTGCTCGCTCGAGGTGAACGCGAAACCCACGTTCAGCAGCCCGGCGGCGGGCACCAGCGTTGCCAGTATCGACGAGGAGAGGTTGAAGAACTCGACGCGGCCATTGCGCACCTGGCCAAGCAGGTCGGTGTCAGAGCCGAGC
>CAYSTX010000017.1:14835-29281 GCA_964434035.1 uncultured Acetobacteraceae bacterium | reverse complement strand
CCTAATCCGTTTGCCGACCGCCGCGTAGATCGCGTTGCAGATCGCGGGCGCAATGGGCGGAACACCAGGTTCGCCAACGCCACCCGGCGGTGCGCTGCTCTTGACAATATAGACGCGGGTGTCGGGCGTGATGTCGGTCCGGGCGACAAGGTAGTCGGTGAAGTTGCTTTGCTCGGCGCGTCCCTTACTGAAGGTGATGTTGCTGTAGAGCGTATTGCCGATCCCCATGATCGCCGCCCCTTCGATCTGTGCGCGCACGCGATCTGGATTGACCGCCAGCCCACAATCTATCGCGATGTCGATGCGAGGGATGCTGACCTGTCCGTCCTGCCCGACCGCGACATGCGCCACCGCCGCCACGTAGGAGAGGAAGCTGCGATGGACCGCGATGCCGCGGCCCTCACGCGGCGGTAGCTTGCCGCCCCAGCCGCTGTTTTCCGCCACCAGATCGAGCACGCCGCGCAGCCGGCCAGTGTCGATCAGATAAGCGTTCTTCATGGAGGGAAGCAGCTCATTCACGCCATAGTTCGGGTAATCGACACCCATGGCGTTCAGATCGATTTTGCGGGCCGGGCCAAGCAGCTGCCGCAGATAGTCCACTGGGTCCCGGCCGGCCGCGACGGCCAACTCATCAGCGAACGAACACACCGCAAAGGCATGCGGAATATTGTAGACGGACCGATACCAGCCGATGCGCACATGGTTGGGCCCGGGGCCGTTCTCCATCCTTGTGTTCGGGATGTCATAGGGCATGTCGACGACGCCCTGTTGCAGGATCCCGCCGTTGCCGTAGACAACGTTCGGCTGGAACGTGGCCGGGATCGGCGGAAAGACGGTACGGTGCAGCCAGCCACTCGTCCGGCCGTCATGGTCGAGGCTTGCCTCGAGACGCTGCGCACAGACCGCATGGTAATAGTCGTGCTGGATCTCGTCTTCCCGGGTCCAGGTGACTTTGACCGGCGCATCCACTTCGCGCGACAGCCACGCGGCCTCGGCCACATAGTCCGGCTTGGACTTGCGGCCGAATGCGCCGCCCAGCAACATCATGTTGACCGTCAAGTCGGTTTCGGACACGCTCAACACCTCGGCGACGGTTGTGCGTACCTGCTTCGGGAACTGCGTCGGACACCAAATCTCGCATTTCCCTGCGGCGAAATGCGCGACGGCGGTGGGCACTTCCATCGGCGCATGCGCTAGGTAGGGAACGAAATACTCGGCCGAGACTCTTTTTGCGGCGCCCGCGAACGCGGCATCGACGTCGCCTTCGTGGCGCGCGACACGGCCCGGTTCGCGTGCGGTCGCCTCGAGTTCGGCCCGGTAGGTCCGGCTGTCATGTTCGGCGTTGGGTCCCTCGTCCCATTCGATCTTGAGACGCGCACGTCCCTGCTGGGCCGCCCAGGTGTTGTTCGCAATCACCGCGATGCCGCCCAGCGGCTTGAAGCCGGATGGGATCGGCGTCGCCGGAATCTCCACGACGCGCTCAACCCCCGTGACCTTCAGCGCATCTGAGGCATCAAAGGATTTGACCTTTCCGCCATAGACCGGGCAGCGCTCGACGGAGGCGTATTTCATGCCCGGCAGCACGACGTCGAGACCATAGACTGCCTTGCCGCGCACAATGTCCTTCAGATTGACGACAGGCGTCGGCTTACCGATGTAGCGCCAGGCTTGCGGGTCCTTGAGGCGAAGCGTGTCGCGCGCCGGGACCGGCTGTTCCGACGCCGCCTGGACCAACTCGCCGAAGGACAGGCGCCGCCCACTGGCTGCGTGCAGAACCGTGCCGTTCTCTGCGCGGCATTCGCTGACCGGCACATGCCAGGTCGCGGAGGCGGCCGCCTCCAGCATTTGGCGCGCCGTCGCACCCGCTTCGCGCATGGCTTGGTAGAACTGCCAGGTGCTGCGCGAGCCATCGGTGTTCTGGTCACCGTATCGTGGGTCACCTTGGGCCTGGACCACTTTGACATGGTTCCAATCGGCGTCGAGTTCCTCGGCGACGATCAGAGGCAGGTCGGTCGTAATGCCCGTGCCCATCTCGGCGCGATGGGCCACGATGGTCACGAGGCCGGTCTGGTCGATGGAGACAAAGACATTGGGCTCAAACGGCCACGCCGCCTTGGTCTCCGCCGCCAGGGCCTGCGCAGGGTGATGAAAGCCAAGAGTGAAGCCGAGGACGAGTCCGGAACTGGCAGCAATACCCTGAAGCATGCCGCGCCGGCTGAGGTTCACGATCTCAGTCATCAGATCGATCCCGCCACTGACTTGCCCGCTGCTGACTTGATGGCTTCTCGAATGCGCAGATACGTGCCGCAGCGGCAGATGTTCCCGACCATGGCGTCGGTGATCTGTTGATCCGTCGGCTTCGGTGTCTGATGCAGAAGCGCTGCCGCCTGCATGATCTGGCCCGGCTGACAGAACCCGCATTGAGGAACAGTGTGGGCCTCCCAGGCTTGCTGCACTGGATGGCTGCCATCCGGGCTGAGCCCTTCGATGGTGACAATGGCGTGGCCCGCGGCATCGGCGAGCGTCGTGATGCAGGCCCGCGTGGCCTGGCCGTCCATATGCACGGTGCAGGCGCCGCACGCACCGACGCCGCAGCCGAATTTTGTTCCAGTCAGTCCGATAATGTCGCGGATCGCCCAGAGCAAAGGCATCTGCGGATCGGCATCGATGTCATGCTCGGTGCCGTTGATTGAAATGCGGGGCATGCAGGTCTCCGTCGTCGAATTGCAGGCTTTCGTGGGGGAGCGTCAGTGCTTGAGCGTTTCGAGATAGGCGATGACGTTCTGGCGATCCGTAGCGTTGGGCACGCTGAAGAACATGCTGGTGCCGTGGACTAATCCGTTTGGGTTCTGCAGGAACTTGTCGAGCGATGCCTCGTCCCACGTGACCTTGGCGTTCTTCATTCCGGAGGAAAAATGGAATCCCGGTACTGCACCGCTCTGGCTGCCGACGATTCCGGCAAGGGAGGGGCCGATCTTGTTTACGCCGGGGCTTGTGGAATGGCAGGCGGCACAGCGGCTGAAGACCGCTTCACCGGCCTTCGCGTCGCCAGCCGCATTGGCTGTGGACCCGCTCAGCGGCAGCGCCAGGAGAGCGTAGCCGAGCGCGGCCCAGGTGATGGAAATTAACCGAACCGCAGAGATGGTCTTCATCATGTGCAATGCCTCGCCAGGACGTTGTCGCCGGCGCGGCATATGGCAACGTCCGATTGGAGCGCAACTGCCAGAGCGGCGGTGGCATCAATGAGATGCTCGCAGGTGTCGACTATGTGATTGATGCATCCGTAACTATTGCGCCACGCAACCGACCACCTCCGCGTGGCTGATTATGAGTTGCCGCGCTCGATCAGCCGATCTCGACCGTAACCGGCACATGATCGGACGGCTGCTCCCGCCCGCGCTCGGTCCGATCGGGCGCGGCGGCGACGAGGCGTTCGGCGAGCGTCGGCGATAGCAGCGCGTGGTCGATACGGAGTCCGGCATCCTTCCGCCATGCGCCGGCCTGATAGTCCCAGAACGTGTATTCCGGCGTCGTCGGATGCATCGCGCGGACGGCATCGGTCAGCCCGGCCCACAGGAGCCGGCGAAACCGCGCCCGCGTCGGTGGCCGGACCAGCGCGTCGGTGCTGGGCAGGCTGCCGGGCGCATAGTCCCGATCCTCAGGGCAGACGTTGAAGTCCCCGGCGATCACCAGCGGCACGTCATTCGCCAGCAGCGCCTCCGCCCGTTCGGCGAGGCGGTCCATCCAGGCGAGTTTGTAGTCGTATCCGATCTCACCGCCGCTGTTGCCGTTCGGCAGGTAGATGCCGATCACCTTGATGCCGTCGGCGGTCGTCAGCTCGATGTAGCGGGACTGCGCGTCATCCTCCGGCAGGCCGGGGAGGGTGCGGTGCGACACGTCGACCGGCGCGCGGGTCAGCGCCGCTACGCCGTTGTAGCTTTTCTGCCCGATCACCTCGACATGGTAGCCAAGCGCCTGATACCGCGCGGCGGGAAACTGATGCGCCTCGCACTTGATTTCCTGCAGCACCAGGATGTCCGGCTGCGTCCGCGCCAGCCAGTCGGCGACGTGGTGTTCGCGCGAGCGGATCGAGTTGACGTTCCAGGTGGCGATGCGCACGGCGGCGCGAACCCCGACGGTCAGTCGATCGCGAAACTGCTGCCGCAGCCGCAGGATGAGGTCGCGATCGGGTTCTTGACCGCGAAATAGCTGCCCATCAGCGACTCCACGTAGTCGAGCTGGGCGGTCGCCAGCAGGTCGAGGCTGGTCGGGTCGACGACGACGCGGGCGCCGTCTCGCTCGATCAGCACGTCGTCCGGCTGCTGCTCATGGTCCAGCTCGAACTTGTATTGAAAGCCCGAGCAGCCGCCGGCCAGCACGGCGACGCGGAGCGACGCGGCTTGCGGCTGGTCGGCCAGGATCTCGGCGATGCGGCGGGCGGCGCTATCGGTGACGGCGAAGTGCGTGTCCATGACCGGAACATAGGCGGCCGGGCAGGGCCGTCAAAGGGCCACGTCAGACGGCGATGCTCGTCCGGCCGCGGATCAGGGTCGCGAAATCGCCGACCGTCGCGAGACTGTCGATCTCCCGCGTCATCAGGCGCATGCCGAACGGTTCCTGGACGGCGACAATGATCAGCACCATCCGGAGGTTGTCCCAGCCGTCGACGTCGGTGGCGGTCGTGTTCTCCGTCAGGACGGGGTCGGGTTGCTCCAGCGCGACGGCGTTTGCCGCGTCCGGGCCGGCCGTGTAATTCGATCCACGCATCGTCGTCCAGCAGGCTCATGACCGCAACCGATCCCGCCGGAACGGCGCTCGCCGGCCGCCACCATCTCGCGCCGTGGGCCGTCACGGCAGAAAGCACGCGCGGCCGGCTCCACCCCGAGCCGGAAAGCCCGACGCGTTCGCCCTGGCAGCGGGACCGCGACCGGATCATCCACAGCTCGGCGTTTCGCAAGCTCCAGTACAAGACACAGGTCTTCGTTAATCACGAAGGCGATTTTTTCCGCACGCGGCTCACGCACTCGATCGAGGTGGCGCAGATCGCCCGCTCGATCGCCCGGGAACTCGGCCTCGACGAGGACCTGACGGAGGCGCTGGCGCTCGCGCACGATCTCGGCCATCCGCCGTTTGGTCACGCAGGGGAGGAGGCGCTGAACGCGGCGATGAAGCCGTATGGCGGCTTTGACCACAACGCGCAGTCGCTCCGCATCGTGACCATGCTGGAGAGCCGCTACGCCGCGTTCGACGGCCTCAACCTGACCTGGGAGACGCTTGAAGGCCTCGCCAAGCACAACGGCCCGCTGCCCCGTCCGCCTGCCTCGATCGCGGAGTTCGATCATCGGTTCAAGCTCGACCTCGGCACCTACCCGAGTGCGGAGGCGCAGGTGGCGGCGCTATCCGACGATATCGCCTATCACAGCCACGACCTCGACGACGGGCTCCGGGCGCGGCTGTTTGCGACCGAGGACATCCTCCACCTGCCGATCATCGGCCCGGCGCTGACGGAGTCGCGGCGGGCGAGCCTCGACGTTCCGCCGCCGCGGCTGCGGCATGAGACGGTGCGGCGGGTTATCAATGCGATGGTGACGGACCTCGTCGCCGAGACGCGCCGCCGGGCGGACAAGATTGGGCCGGCGAGCGCTGAGGCCGTGCGGAAGGCGAAGAAACCTCTGGTTGGGTTCAGCCCGGAGATGGCCGAGGCGAACCGGATCATTAAGGACTTCCTGATGGCCCGGATGTATCGGCACTGGCGCGTCAACCGCATGACGAGCAAGGCGCGCCGGCTGACGGAAAGCCTGTTCGCGATCCTGCACGCCGATCCCGGCCTTTTGCCGGACGATTGGCGCGCGCGGGCGGGCGAGGGCGGGACGGCGCGGGCTGCCGGGATCGTCTGCGACTACATCGCCGGCATGACCGACCGCTTCGCGATGGATGAGCACCGGCGGCTGACGGATATCGGCGTGGCGGGATGAGGCCGGGGGCGCTAGAGACCCCGCCATGACCAACGGAAACCAACAAGCCGACCTGTTTGCCGCCATCCGCGCTGAGGTGCTGACGGCGCTCCGCGCGCTGCTGCCCGAGTTGCCGGACGAGATTACCGCCCGCGTCGAGGTAACGCCCGCGCGCGACCCGGCTCATGGGGACATGGCGACCAATGCCGCGATGGTCGCCGCCAGGGCCGCCGGCGCGCGGCCGCAGGCGATCGCGGCCGATTTGGCCCAGCGTCTGGCCGCCGACGTGCCCGCGATCGAGACCGCCGAGCCGGCGGGGCCCGGCTTCGTCAATCTGCGGCTCCGCGCCAACGCGATCCGCGCGGTGATCCCTTCCGTGCTGGCCGTCGGCGAGGCGTATGGCGATAGCACGGCGGGGCAAGGCGTCGCGGTCAACGTCGAATACGTCTCGGCGAACCCGACGGGGCCGATGCACATCGGCCATTGCCGGGGTGCGGTCGTCGGCGACGCGCTGGCCAATCTGCTCGCCAAGACCGGGCACGCGGTGACGAAGGAATACTACGTCAACGACGCCGGCGCGCAGGTGCAGGCGCTCGCCTGGGCGGCCTATTGGCGCTACCTGCAGGCGCTCGGCGCGGAGGTGGACGAGGCGGCGTTCGACGCGGCGGCGCCGGGCGGGCTGCAGTATCGCGGCGAATACCTGATCGACATCGGCACCGCGCTTGCGGCGCAGTACGGGGATTCGCTCGCGGGGCCGGGCGGCACGATCGCGCCGCCGGAACGCTGGATCGATACGGTCCGCAGCGTCACCGTCGATGCGATGCTCGCCGAAATCCGGAACGATCTGGAGCTGCTTGGCGTTCGGCAGGACGCTTTCAGCTCTGAACGCGCGCTCGTCGACGCGGGCGCGGCCGACGCGGCGATCGCGCGACTGGAAGCGCAGGGGCTGCTGTATCACGGCGTGCTCGAACCCCCGAAGGGCAAGACGCCCGACGATTGGGAGCCGCGCGAACAGACACTGTTCCGCTCGACCGCGTTCGGCGACGACGTCGATCGGCCGATCCGCAAGAGCGACGGGTCGAATACTTACTTTGCCAACGATATCGCCTATCACGCCGACAAGGCCGCGCGAACGCGCGCAATGGCGGGCGCGGACGGCCGCGCGGTGCTGATCGACGTGCTGGGCGCCGACCATGGTGGTTACGTCAAGCGGATGGCGGCGGCGGTCGCGGCGATGTCGCCGGGCACGGAGTTCGCGGCCGTGCTGTGTCAGATCGTGCGCGTCGTGCGTGGCGGCGAGCCGGTGCGGATGAGCAAGCGCGCGGGCACATACGTCACGCTCCGCGACCTGATCGACGAGGTCGGGCGCGACGCCGTCCGTTTCGACATGCTGACGCGTAAGGCGGATGCGCAGATGGAGTTCGACCTCGATCTCGCAATCGCGCAGACCCGGGAAAACCCGGTGTTTTACGTCCAGTACGCCCACGCGCGCTGCCGGTCCGTTCTGCGCGCGGCGGTGGAGTTGTATGGTGCGGCGGCGATTGAGGCCGAGTCGCTGGCCGAAGCGCCACTCGAGTCGCTCGATGCGCCGGCCGAACTCGCGCTGATCCGGCGGCTCGCGCAATGGCCGCGCGCCGTGCTGGCCGCCTCAGATGCCCGCGAGCCACACCGAATCGCGTTTTTCCTGTATGACTTGGCGGCCGACTTTCATATGTTGTGGAACCAAGGCCGGGATAGCCCGACCCTCCGCTTCCTGCGCGAGGACGCTCCCGAACCGACCCGGGCACGCCTCGCGCTGGTTTCGGCGACGGCCACCGTGATCCGTTCGGGACTGGCCGTCCTGGGCGTCACGCCAGTCGAGGAGATGCGCTGACTGAAAGGACCACCAATGCCGGACGATCTGCACGACCGCATCGACCATGACCGCGACCTCGATCGCGATCTGGAGCGCGGTGAGGAGCGGTTCAGCCGGCGGGAGCGGGCCGCTGTCTACCGGGTGCCGCGTCAGCGGGGCATGGACGCGGCGACACGGCGCCTCGCGCTGGTTGCGGGCGGGTTGGCGGTCGCGCTGCTGGGCGTCATCGGCGCGTGGTCGGTGTCGAGCCACCGGTCGGGCGGCGCGTCCGTGCCGGTCGTGCAGGCCGATCCGCGGCCGATCCGCGTGAAGCCGGAAAACGCCGGCGGGATGCAGGTGGCCGGTCAGAACGAGGCGGTGCTCTCCGGTGATGGCGGCGGTGACAGCGACGCCAATGACCATCTCGCCCCGGCGCCAGAAACGCCCGCGCCGGCGCAACTCCGCGCGCTCGAAGCGTCCGAAAGTCCGCCCGCCGCCGGTCCGGCCCCGGCTCCGACGGTCGCCACGCCCACGCCGGCGCCAGTCGCGCCGCCATTACCAGCAAGCGCAGCCCCAAGCCGGGCGGCTCACGAAGCGCCGCCCGCCTCCCGCGCCCCGGCGGCGCGCGCTGAGGCCGCCGCGAGTCCGGCCGCGGCCCCGCCATCGCCGCCGCTGCGGAGCGGTATCGAGGTTCAGCTTGCTGCCATGGACAGCGAGGAACTGGCGAAGACCGAATGGGCGCGGCTCGATCGCAAGATGCCCGACATCCTGCGCGGCCACGCACCGCTGGTCGCCCGGTTTGAGCGGGATGGGCATCAGTACTGGCGGCTCCGCACCGGCTACTTCGCGACGACGGCCGACGCCGCTAAGTTTTGCGACGACATGAAGGCCAAAGGCGCCGCCTGCGAGCCGCTGCGTCGCTGAGACGGGCCGAGACGAGACTCCCATGCGCGCTGCCATTGTCGGTATCGCCGGCCCGACGCTCGGGGCGGACGAGATATCCCTGTTTCGTGCCGCCCCGCCAGCCGGGGTGATCCTGTTTGCGCGCAACGTCGTCGATCCGCCGCAACTCTCCGCGCTGACTTCGTCGCTGCGGGCGGCGCTGCCGGACGGCGCTGTCATCATGGTCGATCAGGAAGGCGGGCGCGTCGCCCGTCTCCGCCCGCCGCACTGGACGGCGCACCCGCCGGCCGCGCGCATCGGCGCGTTGTTCGGGACGAATCCGGAGGCCGGACGGCGGGCGGCGTGGCTGACCGGGTATCTGATCGGGTGGGACTGCCGCGCGGCCGGGATCGACGTGGCGACGGCCCCGGTGCTCGACCTGGCGCATCCATTCGGACACGCGGTCATCGGCGATCGAGCGTTCTCGGCCGAACCGGCGACAGTCGCGACGCTCGGCGCGGCAATGGCGGCGGGGCTTGTGGCGGCGGGGGTTGCCGCGGTGATGAAGCACGCGCCGGGGCATGGACGGGCGCTCGCCGACAGCCATGCCATGCTGCCGGTCGTCACCGCCGACGCCGCGACGCTGCTCGCCGAGGCGGCGCCGTTCGCCGCCCTCGCGTCCGGGCCGGAGGCCGTTGGTTGGGCGATGACCGCGCACGTCCTATATCCGGCTTGGGACGCGGCGCTACCTGCGACGCTGTCCGCGACCGTGATTGACCAAGTGGTCCGCGGCGCGATCGGGTTTCGGGGGGTGCTCGTGTCTGACGATCTTCTGATGGGTGCCGTGACCGGCACCGCCGCCGCCCGTGCGGCCGCCGCCAGGGCGGCTGGCTGTGACCTCGCCCTCCATTGCTCGGGCCTGCTCGACGACAGCGCCGCCGTTCTCGATGCGGCCGGTACCCTGCCGGACGCGGTTGCCGCCCGGCTGCGCCCGCCGGCCGCTACGCACGCCCACGACACCGCCGCTCTGCTGGCCGAGCGCGATCGGTTGCTCGCGTGAACAGCGCCGCAATTATCGCGCTTCTGACCGCGATCGTCCCCGCGGTCCTCGCGATCACGCTGCACGAGGCGGCGCACGGCTACGCGGCGCTGGCGCTCGGCGACGATACGGCGCGCCGGGCCGGGCGGCTGTCGCTCAACCCGCTCCGCCACATCGACCGCGTCGGCACGATCATTTTGCCGGGTTTGCTGCTGTTGTTTCAGCTCGTGACGATCGGCCGGGTCGCGTTCCTGTTCGGTTGGGCTAAACCCGTGCCGGTCTCCGCCTGGCGGTTTCGCGACCCACGGCGCGCGATGATGCTGGTCGCCGCCGCCGGCCCGCTGATGAACTTCTTCCTTGCCTGCATTGGCGGCCTGCTGCTGCCGGACCCCGTCGGCCTGCCTCCGGACGCGGTGTTCACCATCGGCGGGTTTCTGGACGCCGTGATTGCGCAGAGCCCAATCTGGGGCGAGCTGGTCCTGGCGTTCATGTCGTTCAACCTCGTGCTCGGCCTGTTCAACCTACTGCCGATCCCGCCGCTCGATGGCGGGCGGATCGTGGTCGGGCTGTTGCCGGAGCCGCTGGCGCGCGCCTGGGCGAACCTTGAGCGGGCCGGCATTTTCATCGTGCTGCTGTTCATCTTCCTGCTGCCACGTCTGCTGGCTGGGTTCGGCATCGCGTTTGATCCCATGCGTACCCTGCTTGGCACGGTATTGCCGGCGGCACTTCGCTTCGTCCTGCAGATCACGGGGCATCCGGTCGGGCCCGGGGGCGGCGATGCCCTCTTCCTTTGATCCACAGACGACTGAGCCCCAGACGACGGAGACGGCGCCGGCCGCGCCGGCTGCTCCGGCCGTGTCGTCCGACTCCGGCCTACTGCTCCGCCTCGACGGATTCGAGGGGCCGCTCGACCTGTTGCTCGAACTGGCGCGCGCCCAGAAAGTCGATTTGGCGCGCATCTCCATCCTTGGCCTCGTCGAGCAGTTCCTCGCCGTTATTGAGGGCGCGCGGCGGGTCCGGTTGGAGCTTGCGGCCGATTGGCTTGTGATGGCGGCGTGGCTCGCCTGGCTGAAATCCCGCCTGCTGCTGCCGCCCGGCGACGCGGCGGCCGAGGAGGGGGAGATCGCGGCAAGCGTGCTGGCCGAACGGCTGATCGCGCTTGAAGCCATGCGGGCGGCGTCGGTCTGGCTTGCGGCGCGGCCGCAGCTCGGCCAGGACGTGTTCGCACGCGGCGCGCCGGAGGATCACGTGCTGCGCGACCGGTCGCGCCTTGCGGCCGATGTTCCGGGCCTGATCAGCGCCTATTTGGCGGCGATGCGGCGCGGGGCGGCCGGCCGCGTCTGGCGCCCGGCGCCGCGACGGCTCTGGACGATACAGGACGCGCTGGAACGCATCCGCGCGCTGATCGGGCAGGTACCGGACTGGACCAGCCTCGATCTGTTCGTGCCCGCCGCTGATGGGACCGCCGACGGCCCGGTCGAGCGGCGGGCGGCGCTGTCCGCCACGTTCCTTGCGGGGCTTGAGCTTGCGCGGTCGGGCGCGGTGCGGCTTGGTCAGCACGCGGCCTTCGGGCCTATTCTGGTCGGGCCCGGCGCGCCCGACGCGGGGATGGCGGAGCTGGGCGGCGACGCCTGACCACGATGCCAGACCAGGATAAATCGCAGATGGATGACCATGCTTTGCTGCCAACCGGTGACGGCCCGGCCCGTGACCCTGATCCCCCCGTCCGCGACCCCATGAGCGTATCGGAGGCGGCGCTCCGCCTCGCCGAGGCGATGCTGTTCGCGTCCGACCGGCCGGTCGGCGCGCGCGCGCTCTCGCAAGTGCTGGACGCGGATAGCGACGCGGACGCGGTGCTGGCGGCACTTGCCGAGCGGTATGCCGGCCGCGGCGTCGAGGTCGTGGAGGTCGCGGGCGGCTGGCAGTTCCGCACGGCCGAGGATCTGGCGCCCGCGCTGCGCAAGGTCGTCGCCATGCCACGCCGGCTGCCCCGCGCAGCGATGGAGACGCTGGCGATCGTCGCCTATCATCAGCCAGTGACGCGGGCCGAGATCGAGGAGATCCGCGGCGCCACCCTGTCGCAGGCAACGATGGACGCGCTGCTCGAAGCAGGGCTGATCGCCGCGCGCGGGCGGAAGGAGGCGCCGGGCCGGCCGACGCTCTGGGCGACCACGCCCGCCTTCCTCACGCAGTTCGGGCTCAAGGATCTGCGCGACCTGCCGCGGCGGGAGGATCTGGTGGTCGAGCCACCCGGCCCGGCGACGGCGCATGCGGTGGCGGAGTCGCCCGACGGGAGCGCGACGCCGGACGACGCGGCGGAGGGGGCGGACGTCGCCGAGCGGCCGGTGGTTTCCGAGGCGGACGAAGCGGCCGAGGGCGCTGTCGAGACGGCGCCGGAGACGGTTACCCAAGCCGACGCGCCGTCGGTTGCCGACCCGACCGGTTGAGCTTGGTTTCCGCCATGCGCAAATGCTGCTAGCACGCCGGAGCCGTCGAGCCGGCCGGAGAGAGCACCGCCAGAATGTTTGACTTTGCGTGGTCGGAGATCGCCCTCATCGGCATCGTCGCCCTGATCGCGATCGGGCCGAAGGATATGCCGGTCGCCATCAAGGCCGTCTCCGAGATGGTCAAAAAGGCCCGCCGCATGGCCGGCGAGTTCCAGACCCACGTCGACGACATGATGCGCGACGCAGACCTTGCTGAGGTCCGCAATTCGATCAACGAAATCCGCCGTTTCGACTTGAAGGGCGAGGTCGAGCGACACGTCGATCCGGACCACAGCCTGCGCGACACCTTCGCCCGGAACCCGCTCGATCCGAGCCCGATCGTTCCCGTGACGACCACGACGGCCGCCGAGACGGTGACCGCAACGGAGACGGTGGCAGACGCCCGCCTGATCGAGCCCGAGCCCGCGTCGCCCTTCATGCCGGACGCGACCGAGAATATGCCGACGCATAAGCTCGCACCCGCGCCGGATGCGCCCGCCTTCATCCCGCCATCGCTCGTCGCCGAGACCGATGCACCGGCCTTCGTGCCGCCCGGCACCCGTCGCGGCAGCGAACCGAAGCCGCGCTTCTAGGACCGGAAAGACATAATCGCAGTGGCGAAACAGGAGAAACTTCCGCCCGAGGATACGATCGACGACAAGCCGATGCCGTTGCTCGAGCATCTGGTCGAGCTGCGCCGGCGGCTGATGTGGTCGATGGGCGCGTTCCTGATCGCGTTCCTGTTCAGCTACTATTTCGCGCGGGACATCTATGGCTTCCTTGCGCGCCCGCTGGTCGACATCCTGCAGCAGGAGGGCGGCGCCAATCGCGGCCTGATCTACACGGCGCTGACCGAAGCCTTTTTCACCTACCTCAAGGTCGCGATGTTCGGAGGCGCGTTCCTTGCGTTTCCGATCATCGCCTCGCAAATCTGGCTGTTCGTCGCGCCCGGCCTCTATCGCAGCGAAAAGCGCGCGTTGATGCCGTTCCTCATCGCGACGCCGGTGCTGTTCTTCGCGGGGGCGGCGCTCGCGTATTATTTCGTCTTCCCGGCCGCGTGGCGGTTCTTCCTCAGCTTTCAGACGCCGCCCGGCAGCGGCGGAATCCCGATTCAGCTTGAGGCGAAGGTCAGCGAGTATCTCGATCTCGTCATGAAGCTGATCTTCGCGTTTGGCATTGCGTTTCAGCTGCCGGTGCTGCTGACGTTGCTCGCCAAGGTCGGGATCATCAGCTCTAAGGGGCTTAAGCGCTATCGGCGCTATGCATATGTCGGCATGTTCGTGATCGCGGCCGTGCTGGCGCCGCCCGACGTCATTACACAGTGCGGCCTCGCGCTGCCGCTCATTGCGCTCTACGAAATCTCGATCATCTCGGCCCGCATGGTCGAGCCGAAACCAGTTGAGATCTGACGCATGCATGACATCCGCGCGCTCCGCGCTGATCCGGCCGGCTTTGACGCAGCGATGGCCCGACGTGGCGTCCCGCCCGTCGCCAACGAGATCCTCGCGATCGACATCGCGCGCCGCGCCGCGCTGACAGAGGCGCAGGAGGCGCAGGCGCGCCGCAACGCGCTCGCGCGCACGATCGGCGAGGGCAAGCGCACCGGCGCCGATACGTCGGCGATCGAGGCGGAGGCGTCGGCGCTGCGTGCGTCGATGGAGGCGCTGGAGGCGCGTGCGGCGGCGCTGGAGGCGGATCTGTCTGCGCGGCTCGCGAGCCTGCCGAACCGGCTCGATGACGACGTGCCGGACGGGGCGGACGAGCAAGCCAATGTCGAGCTGTCGCGTACCGGGACGCCGAGCAACGCAGACCGGTCGCTCCGCCAGCATTTCGAGTTGGGCGAGGCGCTCGGCATGATGGATTTCGCATCCGCCGCCCGCATCGCCGGCAGCCGTTTCACCGTGCTGCGCGGCCCGCTCGCGCGGCTCGAACGGGCGATCGGTCAGTTCATGATCGACCACGCGACCGAGCGCTTCGGCTACACCGAGATGTCGGTGCCGAGCCTGGTGAACGATGCGACGATGTTTGGCACCGGACAGCTGCCGAAATTCGCCGATGATCTGTTCCACACGACCGACGGCCGCTGGCTCATCCCGACCGCCGAGGTGCCGCTGACGAACATGGCGGCGGGGCAGATCATCGACGCCAAATCGCTCCCGCTCCGCCTGACGGCGTTGACCGATTGCTTCCGCGCCGAGGCCGGCGCGGCGGGGCGCGATACGCGCGGGATGCTGCGGCAGCATCAGTTCCG
>CAYSTX010000017.1:3457-14735 GCA_964434035.1 uncultured Acetobacteraceae bacterium | reverse complement strand
GCCGCTAAAGGGAACGTCCATGGCTGACACGAATTTCGATCTGATCGTCCTCGGCGGCGGGCCGGGCGGTTATGTCGCCGCGATCCGCGCGGCGCAGCTCGGGCTCAAGACCGCAGTGGTCGAGCGCGAGCATCTCGGCGGCATTTGCCTCAACTGGGGCTGCATCCCGACCAAGGCGCTGCTGCGCACATCGGAGATTAACCACCTGCTGCACACGCTCGGCGATTACGGGTTCGCGGCCGACAATCCGCGCTTTGACCTTGGCCGCGTCGTGAAGCGCTCGCGCAGCGTCGCGAAACAGCTCTCGTCGGGCGTCGCGCATCTGCTGAAAAAGAACAAGGTCACGGTGTTCGACGGCGAGGGCACGCTCAACGGCCGCAACACGCTGAACGTCAGCAAGAACGGCAAGCCGGTCACGACGCTGACCTCGCCGCACATCCTACTCGCAACCGGCGCGCGGGCGCGGCAGCTGCCGGGCCTTGAGGCCGACGGTAAGCTCGTCTGGAACTACAAGGAGGCGATGGTGCCGGACCGGATGCCGGCCTCGGTGCTCGTCATCGGGTCGGGCGCGATCGGCATCGAGTTCGCGAGCTTCTACCGCAACATGGGCTCCGACGTGACCGTGGTTGAGGTGCTGGAACGCGTGCTGCCCGTCGAAGACGAGGAGATCTCGGCCTTCGCCCGCAAGGCGTTTGAGAAACAGGGGATGAAGATCATCACCGGCGCCACCGTCACGGACATGCAGAAGGGCGCGGACGACGTGACGGTGACTATCCGGGAGGGCAACAGCGACAGCGGCAAGACGCGCACGCTGACGGTCTCCCGCGTCATCTCGGCGGTCGGCATCGTCGGTAACGTCGAGGGGATCGGCCTCGAAGGCACGAAGGTGAAGGTCGACCGCACGCATGTCGTGGTGGACGGCTACGGCCGCACCGAGGAGCCGGGCGTGTATGCGATCGGCGACCTCACCGGGCCGCCCTGGCTTGCGCACAAGGCGAGCCACGAGGGCATCATCTGCGTTGAGAAGATCGCCGGCCGCAACGATGTGCACCCGTTTGAGACCGGCAACATCCCCGGCTGCACCTATTGCCGGCCGCAGGTCGCGTCAGTCGGCATGACGGAGGCAGCCGCACGGGCGGCGGGCCACCAGGTGCGCGTCGGGCGGTTCCCGTTCATCGGCAACGGGAAGGCGATCGCGATGGGCGAGCCGGAGGGCATGGTGAAGACCGTGTTCGACGCCGAGACGGGCGAGCTTCTCGGCGCGCACATGATCGGCGCCGAGGTGACGGAGATGATCCAGGGCTACACGGTCGCGCGTCAGCTCGAGGCGACGGAGCTCGACCTGATGAACACGGTTTTCCCGCACCCGACCGTCAGCGAAACGATGCACGAGGCGGTGCTGGACGCGTACGGGCAGGCGATCCACTTCTGAGCCGTGGTGGTATCTATCGCTCGCCTGTCAGACGGTCGCGAGCTGCCGTAAGGCGGATCGTCAGACCTTCCGGTGCCCAGTCGTGCGATATCGTACCGTTCAGCTGCCCTTTGACCGCCGTTCGGCTCAGGATGCTGCCGAATCCCTCGCCTTCGGTCCGATGATCGACGGGTGGGCCGCCGCGCTCTGTCCATGTCAGAACAAACTCGGCCCCCTCATCGAGACAATGGACATCGATGTAACCGTTCGGCGTTGCTAGCGCGCCGTACTTGGCGGCGTTCGTTGCGAATTCGTGGAGAAGGAGCGCCAGGCTGGTGACGGAGCCGGAAGAAAGCGGAACATCAACTCCACTGACCGCGACACGCTCCATGCCCTCGTCGTTTCGACCGTCATAGGGCGAGGTGACTGTTCTGATTAGCGCGTGGAGTGTCGCGGGGTGCTCAATCGTCGTAGTCGCGTCGGAAGGCTTTACGAGCGTCAGCGCACTGGCACGCGCCAAAGCGGCGAGGCGATGTCCGACGGCAGCCGCCAGTTCTTTCGGCGTACGAGCGGACCTCGCGCTCAAATTCACGACGCTGCTGGCCAGACTAAAGAGGTTTTTGACGCGATGATCCATTTCCCGCAGCAGGAGTTCCTGCTGGTCGCGGGCGCGCCGTCGCTCCGTGATATCGCGCGCGATCTTCGAGGCTCCGACGATCTTCCCGTCTGAATTCCGGAGAGGTGAGACCGTCAAGGAAAT
The DNA here is from genome assembly GCA_964434035.1 of uncultured Acetobacteraceae bacterium. Lineage (GTDB taxonomy): Bacteria > Pseudomonadota > Alphaproteobacteria > Acetobacterales > Acetobacteraceae > CAYSTX01. The sequence continues at coordinate 12,564 of CAYSTX010000017.1, read as the reverse complement.
GTCGAGAAGGCTCCCATCCTTGCGCCTTCTAACCGTCTCGTAGTGGTCGATTTTTTCGCCGCGTCGAATACGCGAGAGGATTTCAGGTTCCTCATTTTCGCGCTCCGGTGGGATCAGGAGCGTCACCGGTCGGCCGATCGCTTCTTCCGTCGTGTAGCCGAAGAGGCGCTCCGCTCCACGGTTCCAGCTGGTGATGATTCCGTCGAGGTTCTTACTAATGATGGCGTCGTCGGAAGACTCGACAATGGATGCGAGATGCTGAGCGTCATGCTCGTCGCGGTTGCGGTCGGTGATGTCGACCAACATGTTCACCGCGCCAACGAACTCACCGGATGAGTCGTAGAGAGGCGTCGGATAAGGAATGAACGGCACGCGACTGCCATCGGGACGCTCGGCGACAGCTTCCATGCCCCGGACGCGCCGTCTTTCCCGCAGCGCGATGGCCATTGGACACTGGTCGTGCGGGAGCACCCGCCCGTCCGGCCAATAGAGTTTCCAAGAGCCGCACCACTGATTTTTTCCGATCTCCGGGCGGTGGCCCCACAGAGCGGCCGCGGCTTCATTGTAATAGGTGATTAAGCCGGCGGCGTCCGTGATATAGACGGCGGCCGGCAGCGCATCGAGGATCCCGCGGAAGTAGCCGTCACCGCGTGCAACCGCTTCTGCGGCCCGAGCGAGCGAACGGGACCGTTGAAATCGCTTTAAATCGACAGTTTCGCTCACTGCGGGTCCCCTCGAAACCCCATCCAAAGCGGTATTAGAGTGTAAGTTTGCGACGGGATCGCGTCAATTTTGCGGCAGTCCCGCAATGGACCATGCCAAGCCCTCTGCCGGAAGGGGCCACTCGACCCGGATCATGGGTCCGAATAACCCAATCTGGAATATAAGCAGCTCGACCGATCCTCTTACGAACGGATGGGGCTGCGATGAGCTTCACGACCCTGCTCAACGACTATCCGGTGACGGCCGCGACCATCGTCGTCGTCATCATCATATTCCTACTATCGCTGCGGATCGCGCAGGAGTACGAGCGCGCGGTGATCTTTCGGCTCGGCCGGATGGTTGGGACGCGCGGGCCAGGTATTTTCATCGTCATGCCGCTCATCGAACGTGCGTTCAAGGTCGATACGCGCGTCATCACGCATCAGCTCGAAACGCAGGAGACGGTGACGCGTGACGGTGTCGCGGTGCGGCTCAATGCCGTCGTCTGGTATCGCGCGCGTGACCCGGCGCTGACGATCGTCGCGGTGCGGGACTGGAACGACGCGGTCCGTCAGGCGTCGGAGACAAGCCTGCGTGACACCATTGGGCAGAACGAACTCGACAGCTTGCTCAAGGAGCGCGCTATGGCGAACAACACGCTCCGACATCTTCTCAGCGAAACGGTCAGCCGATGGGGCGTCGAGATCACGGCCGTCGAGATCAAGGACCTCGACATTCCGGAAGCAATGCAGCGCGCGATCGCACGCGAGGCCGAGGCGATCCGCGAACGGCGGGCGCGCGTCATCAAGGCCGACGGTGAGTTCGAGGCGTCGACGAAGCTCGCGCAGGCCGCGGCGACGATGGCGGTCAACCCGATCGCGATTGAGCTACGGCGGCAGCAGACGATGACCGAGATCGGGGCCGAGCATAACTCGGTCATCATCCTGGCGCTGCCGACCGGGATCACGGAAACCGCCAGCGCCGCCGCCGTCAGCCGGGCGCTGACCGCCATTCAACCCGGCGCGGAGCCGAATGGCGGTTAAGGCGCTTTAGTTGCGCAGGGTATAGTCGGCGATCGCGAGCCAATCCTTCTCGCCGAGGCCCGCCTCGACCGCCTCGGTCATCTGCGTACGGACCGCATCCAGCATCGGCAGCTTCTTGCCTGTCTTTTGCGCGGCCTCCGTGGCAAGCCGCAGATCCTTCAAACCCAGTCGCATGATGAACCCGGCTTCGAAGTCGCCTTTGACGATCCGCGGGCCGTAGCCTTCGTACACTCGGCCGCCGAACAGCGTTTGGAGCATCAGGTCAATGAAGGCCCCCGGCTCGACGCCGTTGCTGCGTGTGATCGCGATGCCTTCCGCCATTGCCTCCATCGCCATAGCGATCATCATGTTGCCGGCGACCTTGGCGGCGTTCGCCTGCTTCGGTTCGTGACCCATGACAAACGTCTTCCGGCCGATGACGTCGAACAGCGGCCGCACCTTGTCGATGACGGCAGGATCACCTGCAGCAACAATGTTGAGCTGCGCCGCCTCGGCGACGTCGGGCCGGCCGAACACGGGCGCGGAGACGTAGGCGACACCGGCCCTGGCGTGGAGCGCGGTCAGCTCTTCGGCGAAGGCGACCGAGATGGTCGACGTGACGACATGCACGACACCCTTCCGCGCGGAACGCAGCACGTTCGGGACGATCAGAACCTCGCGGATCGCCGGGTCGTCGGACAGCATCGTAAAGACCACGTCTGCCTGGAAAGCGTCGGATGGCGACGAAACCATCGTCACGCCATCGATCGCTTGCCCGGCACTCCGGTTCCACGCGTGCACCTGATGACCGGCTTTGGCGAGGTTGCGGGCCATCGCGCGGCCCATGCGGCCGAGCCCAATAAATCCAACGTCCATTGATCTGCCTCCTAATCTTGCGGGCAGGTTGGGTGCCCGGACCGGCTAGCCAAGGACCAAACGCCAATGCGTCGGTGGCAGCTCCGGGTCGGCGTGGAGGATCGGCGCGCGTCCGGTCGCGGCTCGCATGTCGTCGAGCGCCGCCGCGTCCGCCTCCAGCGCCGCAATGACACCGGGTGCGGCAAGGAGAGAAGGCGGCGCTTCGGCCGGGCGCGTCGCGGCCAGCATGGCGCGGAGTGCGGCAAGACCTGCGGCGTGCGCGCCGGATAGGCGTTCGTGCAGCGGTGGGCCCAGGCGAGTGCGCATGATCTCGATGAGGCCGAGCGCTGTGACGCCCAGCACGCGCGGCCGGCGCGGGTCGGTGGCGAATGCGGCGGTGACCGCCGGGGCGAGCGTTTGCCGCGCCTTGCGCGACATCCCGGCCGGATCGACCACGATCGCGCCCGATAGGTCACGGAGCCGGATTTGTCGCGCGAGCGCGGGCAGCATGGCGGCAAACCAGGCGGCGGCAGACCCGCCACGCTCCCCCGTCATCGCGCCGCTATCCATGTCGATCGCAACGAGCGCGGGCGTCGGTGTGATGCGAAGCCGCCCGCCACCCGGCGTCTCGACGATCGGTTCGCCGAGGCCTGCGACTGCCTCGGCAACATCGTCCGGGAATTGCGCCGGGCCGCTGATGATGCGCTCGCCCAGCGTCCGGCGGAGGGCGGCGACCAGGCGCGGAGTGCCGGCGAGGACCGGCGCGCCCGGATGTAGCGCCGCCAGTCGCTCGACCGGGTTCGGCCCGCGCCCCAACAGGCCCGAACGGGGATCTGCGTCAGCCATGGCGCGCTCGGCGGGCGATAGCTCGGCCGAGAGTCGTGGCCCCTTGTCGCCCACCGGCGACCGCTCGACCCGCACGACGACCGGGTCACCCTCGGTCAGCTTGGCGGCGCCGCTGCTGTCGGGCAGGAACCCGTCCGGCCCGTCCCCGAGTGCGACGAACGCGCCGGCCATCGACGCCACCCGCTTGCGCACGCGCCCGCGCCACAGGTCCCCGAGCCCATCCGGCGCGCCCGGCCGCCACAGCGCGTAATCGGTCAGGCCCGCGAACAGCCGGTCGTCGTCCGCGACGGCGGCGGCCCGGACCTCGCCGGGGCTTGCCTCCAGCAGGATCTTCACGGCACCGCCCATCCGGCGCCGCGCAGCAGCTGCGCCGTCTCGAACAGCGGCAGGCCGACGACGTTGGAATGGCTGCCGCCGAGGTAGCGGACGAAGGACGCGGCCAGCCCCTGGATTGCGTAGCCGCCGGCTTTCCCCTGCCATTCGCCGGACGCGAGGTAGGCCGCCTGCTCCGCATCCGTCAGGCGGGCGAAGGTGACGACGGTTTCGGATAGCTTGACGCGGGGCGCAGGCCAGGGGCCGTGCAGGGCGACGGCGGTGATGACGTGATGGCGGCGGCCGGACAGCAGCGACAGGCAGCGCCGAGCGGTCGCTTCGTCTTCCGCCTTCGGCAGCAACCGGTTGCCAACGACGACGACGGTGTCGGCGGCGAGCACCAGCGCCGGCTCGTCCGAAACCATGGCCGCGCCCGCGGCCGCCTTGGCGAGCGCCAGACGCCGCGCAAGCCGCCGCGCGGGTTCGTCCGGCAGCGGCCGCTCATCGACATCGGTGCTGATGATCCGGTCGGGCGCGATGCCAATCTGCGCCAGCAGCGCGAGGCGGCGTGGGCTCGCCGAGGCGAGGACGAGGCGCGAGCAGGGGCGGGGCCGCGACCCTTCGGGCCGCACCGGCCCCGCCGCTATTTGAACCGGAACGTGATCCGGCCCTTCGTCAAGTCATAGGGTGTCATTTCGACATTGACCCGGTCTCCGGCCAAAACGCGGATTCGGTTCTTCCGCATCTTGCCGCTCGTATGGGCGAGGATCGTGTGTTCGTTGTCGAGTTTAACCTTGAACATCGCGTTCGGCAGCAGCTCCATAACGGTGCCGCTGAACTCGATCATGTCCTCTTTAGACATTCGCCCTCAATTCGCCCGCACTCCGACTGTTCCGCCGCGCGCCTGCCGCCGGCGGCCGGACCATGGTTCCGCATGGACAAAGGGTCAAGCGTCAGCGTCGAGGCGGAGGGCCACGCTCCGCGCATGGGCGCCCAAACCCTCCGCTTCGGCCAGCGCCACGGCGGCGGGACCGATGCGGGCGAGGGATGCCGCGTCCGCGCCGACCCAGGTCGTTCGCTTCAGGAAATCGTACACGGACAGTCCGGACGCGAATCGGGCCGTCCGTCCGGTCGGCAGCACATGGTTCGGTCCCGCGACGTAATCGCCGATCGCCTCCGGGCAGTGCGCGCCGAGGAAGGCGGCGCCCGCGTGGCGGATCCGGGCGAACAGCGCGTCGGGGTCGGCGGTGATAATCTCGAGGTGCTCGGGCGCCAGCCGGTCCACGAGACGCGCGCCCTCGTTCCAGTCGGCGACGACAATGATCGCCCCGTGCGCGCGCCAGCTCTCACCCGCGATGGCGCGGCGCGGCAGCGTCTTCAGCTCCGCCTCCACCGCGCGCTCGACCTGCTCGGCGAAGGCCGCGGCGTCGGTAATCAGGATTGCCTGCGCCGCCTCGTCATGTTCGGCTTGCGCCAGCAAGTCGATTGCGACTAGGCGCGGGTTCTGCGTCCCGTCCGCCAGCACGACGACTTCCGACGGCCCGGCGATGCTGTCGATGCCGACATGGCCGAACACCTGCCGCTTGGCTTCCGCGACATAGGCGTTGCCGGGGCCGACGACCCGGTCGACGGCGCGGATGCTCGCCGTGCCAAACGCGAGCGCCGCCACTGCCTGCGCGCCGCCGACCCGGTAAATCTCCGACACCCCAGATCGCCGCGCGGCGGCTAGCACGAGCGGGTTGAGCACGCCATCGGGGCAGGGGACGCACATCGCGATCCGCGGGACCCCCGCGACGCGCGCCGGCATCGCGTTCATCAGCACGGATGACGGATAGGCCGCGCGTCCGCCCGGCACATAGAGGCCAACCGCGTCGAGCGGCGTCCAACGCATCCCGAGGCGGACGCCCGCTTCATCGGTCGTCACGATGTCGGACGGCATTTGGAGCCGGTGGAACGCCTCGATCCTTGTTGCCGCGAGCTCGAGTGCTTCGGTCAGCGCCGGCGAGACCGCGGCAACCGCCGCGTCCACCTCCGCCCGCGTCACGTGGATGGTTTCAGGCGTCAGGAGAACGCGGTCGAATTTGGCCGTCGCCTCAATCAGCGCCGCATCCCCGCGCGCCCGCACGTCGGCGATTAGCGCCGCGACGGCGCCATCCACACGCGCTGTCGTCTCTCGCGCCTCGTTCAGCAATGCCTCGAACGCCGCCTCGAAATCGGCCGAGGCGGTCGAGAGGCGCTTCACGCCGCCGCCTCGGCGCCGCTGTCGGCTTGCGCCATGGCGGCGCGGAAACGCTCGATCCAGCCGCCGATCAGCTCGGGTTCTGTCTTCAGCGCCGTGCGGTTGACGATCAGACGGCTGGTGACGTGCGCGATCACGTCGGTCTCCACCAATCCATTCGCGCGTAACGTGGAGCCCGTTTGCACGAGATCAACAATCAGCCGCGACAGGCCAAGGCCGGGCGCCAACTCCATCGAGCCGTTCAGGTGCACGATCTCCGCCTGCACGCCGGCGGCGGCGAAGTGGCGGCGGGCGACGGTTGGATATTTCGTCGCGACCCGGATGCGCGACGCGCGCGTCAGATCGAACCGCCCCGCATCCTCTTTCGGCTCGGCGACCGAGATGCGGCAGACGCCGATCCCGAGGTCGAGTGGCGCGTAGATGTCGGGGTAGTCGAACTCCATCAGCACGTCCGAGCCGCAGATGCCGATCTGCGCCGCGCCGAACGCGACAAAGGTGGCGACATCGAACGGCCGCACCCGCACCACCTCGAGCGACTTGTCGTTCGTCGGGAAGCGGAGGCGGCGGCTATCCTCGTCGAGGTAATCGGGCGCGGGATGTATGCCCGCGCGCTCCAGAAGCGGCCCGCATTCCGACAGAATGCGCCCCTTCGGCACCGCCAGGATCATCTGGCCGCTCACACTGTAGCCTTTGTCTTCCTCATGCGGAGGGGACGTAGCGCCAAACACTTGCCGGTGGGAAGTTGAGTGGCGTCCAAGCCTCGCGCCGCCCCGTCAGGCCGTGCTTCTCGGCGGGCAGCGGGGAGGTGATGCAATAGCTGTAATGCAGAAAGCCGACGCCCGGCGCGACCGCCTCGATCGCGTCGATGAACCGCCGCTGCTCGGCGAGCGGCAGCAGCACGAGCGGGATGCCGCAGACGACCGTGCCGATGCGGCCATGCCACTCCTGCGGGATCAGATCCGGCAGGTCGCGCGCATCGCCCTCGATTACCCGCGCGCCGGGGAGAACCCGGCCGAGATGCCGTGTCATGGACGGTACGATCTCGACGACGAACAGTCGTTCGGGCTCGACACCGCCATCGAGCAGCGCCCGCGAGATGACGCCCGTTCCGGCCCCGAGCTCAATGATTGCCTGGTCCGGCGCGCACTTCGTCTGCGACACGACCCGCCGACACAGGGCCGGCGAGGAGGGAACGATCGAGCCCATTTGCAGGGGGTTGGCCACCCAACGGCGGAAGAACATCCAGGGATTGGCGGGGGGCGGCAGCGTGCCCGCAGATGTGCGGGCGTTCGTGTCGATCTCGAGCGTTTGGTTCATGAAGTGGTTACTTTTAGGACCTACGAGGCGCTGGACGGGTAACGCGGCGACCGGAGTTGCGTTACAGCAAACCCGCGGTATTCGAAAGCCTTGGCTCCGGCGTTGACAACGGTCATTCTACCTCTAGTCATCGGTGATGACGGTCGCGGTACGGCGCCGCCTTTAACCAAACCGTTCGGCAAGGCTTCCGCTTCATGACCGCCCGAATTTTGATCGTGGACGACGTGCCCGCGAATACGCGGCTGCTCGAAGCCAAGCTGGAAGCCGAATATTATCACGTCCAATCGGCCGAGAATGGCGAGGCGGGGTTAAGCCTTGCGCGATCCTGGCAGCCCGATCTGGTGCTGCTGGACGTGATGATGCCCGGCATGAACGGGTTCGAATGCTGCCGGCTCCTGAAGCAAGACCCGCGCACACTGCATATCCCAGTCGTGATGGTCACAACCCTAGGTGAGCGGACGGAGCGGATCGAGGGGCTCGAGGCCGGGGCCGACGACTTCCTAACGAAGCCGGTCGAGTTCGACACGCTGCTTGCCCGTGTTCGCGGCCTTGTCCGGCTGAAGCGCCTGCTCGACGAGTGGCGCGCCCGTGCCGAGACTGCCCGGGCCCTTGGGCTCGGCGAGGCGTTCGCGGGCGCGCCACCGGTTGCCGGGGCGAAAGTGCTGGTCGTTGATGACGATATCGAACGGGTAACCGTGGTCGCGCAGGCGCTCGCGCGGGACGAACTCATTATCAGCAGCGCGACGTCTGACCAGGAAGCGCTCGCGCACACGGCGGAAACCGTATTCGACCTCATCGTGCTCAGCCTGTCGCTGTCGGGCGACGACCCGTTGCGGCTGGCGTCACGCCTCCGCGCGGCGGACGCGACGCATGAGACGCCGCTGCTGCTGATCGCTTCGGCAGGACAGCGCGCGTCGGTGCTGCGAGGCCTCGACCTCGGCGCCAACGACTGGCTGCAGCGGCCGATCGACCCGAACGAGCTGCGCGTGCGCGCGCGCAATCAGATCCGCCGCAAGATCTATCAGGACCGGCTCCGCGACGACCTCGGGCAGGCGCTCCAACTGGCGCTGATCGACCCGCTCACCGGGCTGCATAACCAACGGTACTTCAATCGGCATCTGCGCGGCCTGCTCGATGTTGGGCAGCCGAGCGGGCTCGCCGTGATGATGCTCGACGTCGACCACTTCAAAATGGTCAACGACCAGCACGGCCACGCCGTCGGCGACCACGCGCTCCGGCTGATCGCCCGCACGCTCCGCGACAACACGCGCGCCTTCGACAGCATCGCGCGTTATGGCGGGGAGGAGTTTGCGGTGGTGATGCCGGGATCGGACCGGGAAGACGCGGTCGCGGCGGCCGAGCGCCTACGGTCGGCCGTGGCGGAAGCCGTATTCGAGCCGACGCCGGGGAAGCGCGCGCAGCTCACCATCAGTATCGGGGTCGCCTGCCTGAACGGGGCGGGCGGATCGGCGGAGTATCTGATGCGGGCGGCGGACGACGCGCTCTACACCGCCAAGCGCGCCGGCCGGAACCGGGTCTCGGTCGCCGAGACTACTTAATCTTCGCTTCCTTGAACGCGACGTGCTTGCGGACGACCGGGTCGTACTTCTTCAGCTCGAGCTTGTTCGTCTTCGTGCGCGCGTTCTTCTTCGTCACGTAGAAAAAGCCGGTATCGGCGGTCGAGACGAGCTTGATCTGAACCGTGTTGCTTTTGGCCATGGCGGAAATCCATCTGATGGGCCGCGCGCATGTCGCCGGCACCGTTGATCGGCCCTGATGCACCGGCGCCGGGCCGGGCGTCAAGGGATCAGGCG
>CAYSTX010000017.1:0-3357 GCA_964434035.1 uncultured Acetobacteraceae bacterium | reverse complement strand
TCCAGGACCTTACGCAACGAGGCCTCGATCTGGCCACCGCAGTAGGCGTCGCCATAGTCGCGCTGCGCCTTGGCGGCCAGCTTGGCCAGCGGCGGCAGATCGGCGATCCGCCGCGTCAAGGCGGCGGTCATGGGCGCGGCTTCCTCAAGGATCGCCTCGATCTTGCGGAAGCGGTTGGCCATGGTCGACCACAGGGTGGCTGTCACGATGTCGGCGAGGCCCGGCGCTTCGCCGCCCAGCAAAAAGCCGGAGTCCGCCTTCAGGCCGTATCGGCGGCCGGTCTCCTCCCACAACGACATCCACTTCTTGAGCCGGGGGACGAAGTCCTGCCAGCGCTTTGCTGTCCACATCTCGCGGCCGCCATCCAGGGTGATCTCGTCGATCACGTCGTTGGCGTCGTTGACGATCTTCATGGTCATCGCGCGCAGGTCAGGGGCGGCCGGCATAAGGTCCAATGTTTCTCCCAGATAAAGGGCAATGGCCGGCATCTGGGCGATGGCGAAGTCCGCCTTTTTGTCGATCAGCATGGGCGGGCCCATGAAGGGGACCGGCATGCGCTTAACCGGCCCGCCCATCAGCCTTGAAATCGCGGCGTCTTTGCCCTCGGTCCAGGTCTTTCCAGCATAGGCTAGGACGGCGCGCACGAACTGACCACGGAACGGCACGGACCAGTAGTAGAGGTCGTAGTCGGACATCTCAGGAATTCCAGGTCATGTGGGCGATGCCCGCCAGTAACGCCGCCAGACCCCCTACGTTCAGGCGATCAGCGCCCAGCCGGTCATTGAATAGCCCATCTCCGCCCGCCTGAAGCAGACGTCGCGGTCTAGTGCCTCGGCCGACCGACAGGGTTGCAAAATGCCTCCTGCCTGCCGAAGCCGGCCAGTCGGGCGCAGTCTCCCCGGATCGAGGACGGGATAAGAATTGCATGCCGAAAGGGAGAAGAGTGAACGACGCGAGCCAAAACCTTGGCCCTTCTGAATCGTTAAGCTGCGGATGCCGGCCTGGTCGGCGGTCCGCATGTCGCCGACAGGGATAGGGCGGCCATCGCCAGAGATGCGGCCATTCCTAGATATCTGGTGTCGATAGGGAGATGCTGAATGCGCCGCCTGCTTTTGATGCTGTGCCCTCTTCTTCTGTCCGGCTGTTTCAGCTTCAGCAGCAGCAGTCCACCCCCACCCGATCACACCACGGTTGTCGTCCCACAGGGTGCCGTCTGCGCCAATGGGACTGCTCCCCCCTGCTAGCAGGGACAGTCGCTAGGCCTGGGGCGAGGGGGGGCCGGTCACGACGGAATGTCAGTTCTCCACCTGTCCCGACTGTAGCAGGCCCGATCGTCCGGGCGCCGCAAAGTCGCTCCTTTGGATCGCGCTTACTTCCCGCGCCTGTTTCATGACCTGAGCAGCCCAAAGAACGCCATCGCCCGCCACAGGAAGTCCCGCCGCGCGGAGAGCGTCTGCGGTCCACGTGTTACATGTATAAGTTGCGCTGTAGGTCCCGGGGGATGCGAAGAAGAGGCTCCCGGGATAAGGGCCACTTGCGGCCAGGCGCAAATCCCCACCTGAGCCGAGGCCAAAATAACGGCCGATAAACGTCAACAGGGCTTTCCGGCCCGCCTCCGAGATGTTCAAGGAAACGACGTGCGCGGGCCCGAACGCCGCCGATGGAGGGGCCCGCAGAGCGGTGACCAACATGAGCCCGGGGCTTGGCCACAAGGCCAGGAGCATGTCTGCGAGAGTCTTGTCCTGAGCCAGGAGATAGCGGCGTTCGCCAAACCCGAACGAGAAATACCGCGCCCCCGGAAAGATCCGCTCGAGCCCAGCGAGCGGGCCGGTGAGTTCACTCGCCGGGACAGCAACATCCGTGTGCCAGTCGCGTCCTATCACGTAGATGATCTGGTTGCGGGGTTCATCGGCCATCGGGGACGGCGCGGGTGCCGCGCTGCATCCTGACAGCGCGCTGATGAGAACGACGGACAGAGCCAGGGGCATGCGGTGGGGCTGAAGCAAGGTTCGACCCTGTCGATGTGAGGTGACCAAAGCAGCCCCGTTGTCGGCTCGGCGCTCGTCCGACAGCGGCCGTACCGCATCCGGCCAATCCCGATGGTTCAACTCATCTCACTGAAATCGGGCATCCGGTTAAGGGTTGGGCTTGAGCCGGAGAAATCCGACTTCGGCCTCACCGCGGCAGGTCGAAGGCGAAGATGCGCCCGTCGCCGGCAATGTAGAAACGCCCGGCGGCGGCGAGGATGGTGGCGAAGTGGCGTAGTCCAGTCATGCCGTTGTCCGCCCCATCACCTGCGTATAGCTCTTCCCCATTATCGCCCCGGAAGCCGTGCAGCCTGTCATCGCCCTCCGCGCCAACGGCCCAGACAATCGGTTCGGAGCTGCCGTCAGTTGTGGTAACGATCGGGGCGCCGCGGCCATCCAGCCGGGCACACCAAGCCGAATGCAGCTTGATGCCGGCCTCCGCCGTCACCGCGAGTGAGCCAATGCCCGACACATAGCGGCCGCTGGGGCATGCCGCACCGCTCGCCTGGTAAGCGACGAACACCGCACCGCCCACCGGATAGGCCGCCGCGGAGGTGATAATCACACCTCGTGCCGCTCGGTGCATCGCAAGCGCGCCGCCAAAGCCTCCCAGATTGGTGCGATTGAGCAGATAGGCGTTGCCGTCCTTCCCCAGCGCGAGGAGTAGTGGAATCGGGTTGCCGGGCAGCATGAGCGGCAACGGCGTGACGCCACCGAGATCGAGATCGTCGTCATCCAATTGCTTCCAGTTGGAAGGAACGAAAACATCAGCGGGGCCGCTCGCATGAGCCAGAGCGGTCCCGACGCGGAACACACCCTCTCCATCTTGCCAGTCTCGCGCGCCCTCAGTGTTGCCGGTGGCGAAGTAGAGCGACCCGTCGGCCTCGCTCAGTCCAGCGGGCGCCCAAATACCGCCCTTCGGCGCTCGCGTTATCCAGGCGTTCAGGAGCTGCGGCGGATCTATGCCAAGCGCGATGACCATGCCGTGATAATCGCCGCAGTCGCCGAAATGGCCTCCGAAAGGCACGAAAATGCGGCCATTCACAAGAGCTAGCGCGCCGCGCTGATTTTGAGCGGCGGGGTTGAAATGGATGCCACGCGCAGCGAGCCCAGCGGCTACATCGATCGGGAAGCCGGGCAGCACGCTGCCATCGGCGAGCCGCAGGCCATAGACGACGTGCCGCGGCATGCCGCGGTCAGCGATCATCGCGTCGAGGTACACCGCGCCGCGCGCGGCATCAAGCACTGGCGTTCCGGTTACTCCGAGCGGATCAATATTGCCACAGGCCAGTCGCGCCTGCGGAACCGGACGGCCGAGCTCAGTGCGCCA
>CAYSTX010000016.1:0-29851 GCA_964434035.1 uncultured Acetobacteraceae bacterium | reverse complement strand
GCGCTCCTCGGCGGTCTTGGCGAGCAGCTTCATGATGATCGCCGAGACCGGAGCAGGCACGGTCGGCAGCCGCTCGGCGGGCGGGACCGGCTTTCTCGCGATATGGCAGTGCACCCATTCCATCGCGTCCGTGGCGGTGAACGGCAGGACGCCGGTGAGCATCTGGTACAGGGTGACGCCTACGGCATAGAGGTCGCTGCGGGCGTCGATCGAGCGGTTCATTCGCCCGGTCTGTTCGGGGGCCATATAGGCGATGGTGCCAGCGATGGTCTCGGGAGGCGCGGGCGACTGCCGTTCGCGGGACAGGCGCGAGGCGATACCGAAACCGGTGAGCTTGACCTCGTGGGTCGTGCAGTTCACCAGGACGTGGGCCGGCTTGATGTCCTTGTGGACGAGGCCGCGCCGGTGCATTTGGCTGAGGGCCGCAGCGATGGCGATGGCGAGGCGCAGGAAGCGTCCCACCTCAAGAGGCGCGCCGAGCAGCCGGTCGAGCGGCTCGCCGCCCGGATCCTCGAGCACCAGCATCGTCCGACCGCCGTGACGCCCAAGCTCCAGCGGCCGCGCAGCCCACGGCCCGTCCAGCTCATCCTTCAATCCATATTCGTGAGCGAGGCGATCGAGGATGGCCGGTATTGGACGCTCCCCTGCGGGCGACACGGCGAGCACCGCGTCCGGGTTGCCATCGGCGCCCCGGCGCCATGCACGGCAGAAGACGCGTTCACCGTCCTCCCATAAGACCTGGAAGCTGCTATCCGCATCGACACCGAACCGAGCAGCTAGGTTCAAGTGCTGGCTTCCCCCATCGAGCCAGTGCTCGCTCTCGGGCTGAGAAGCTACTGGAAATGTTCATTTCCGGCGGTTCGCCAGACCGACCTTGGCCGGGAAGTTTCCCACACGCTAGGCGTGATGACAATGTCTGCTCCTGGCGTCGCCGGTGCTTGGCGCGCTGATCGTCGCCGTTCTTTCGAATGGCATGAACGTTCTGCGCATCGACGGCTATAATCAGCAGATCATCTTCGGCGTCGTGATCATCGCCGCGATCTTCCTCGACCGGCTGCGACGACAGAGCGCTGAGGAGATGGGAAGGGCCGAGTCGATCTGCGGCGATTCCGATACGCCGGACGCGTCAGCGTGGCGAAGGCGGTGCGCAGCGCGCTCGCCGACTATCTCGGCAAGGCGGTCTGACGGAGGAGGATTCATGGCGATGGCCGCGTTCCCAAGCCCGCTTCCCGGCGTCTTCTATCGCGCACCGGCGCCCGGCAAGCCGCCCTTCAAATCTGAAGGCGACATTGTGGCGGTTGGCGATACTGTCGGGCTCATCGAAGTGATGAAGACTTTCACGCCCGTCCTCGCCGAGGAAGGTGGGCGCCTCGTCAAGTTCCTGGTCGAGAACGAGGACGCCGTCATGGCGGGCCAGCCGCTCTACGAGCTCGACCGCTGAAGCGCGCCGACCGGGCCCCGATGTCGATCTCGAAGATCCTCATAGCCAATCGCGGCGAGATTGCAGTCCGGATCATCCGTGCAGCTCGCGAGCTGGGGCTCGCGACGGCGCAGGTCTTCAGCCAGGCCGACCGCGACATGCTGGCGGTGAAGCTTGCCGACGAGGCGGTCGAAATCGGACCGCCGCAAGCGACAAAATCCTACCTCAGCGCGGAAGCGATCCTTCGTGCCGCAGCTTCGGTGGGCGCGGACGCCATCCATCCGGGCTACGGCTTTCTCTCCGAGAACGCCGATTTTGCCGCTTCGGTGGAGGGCTCCGGCCTTACCTTCATTGGTCCCAGCGCCGACGCCATCCGGCAGATGGGCGACAAGGCGCGCGCGCGCGAGGTGGCGGCAGCGGCGGGCATTCCGACGGTGCCGGGGAGCCAGGGCCGGCTCACTGATTTCAATCACGCGTTCGCGCTCGGGCGCCGCATCGGCTTTCCACTCATGATCAAGGCGTCAGCCGGCGGCGGCGGCCGCGGTATTCGGGTCGCCGAGGATGCGGATGCGCTCGGCAACCTCTTGTCCGTGGCCGCCTCTGAGGCGAAAGCCGCATTCGGCGATGGCGGGCTCTATCTGGAGCGCTTCATGGCGCGGGCGCGGCATGTCGAGGTGCAGATCCTCGGCGACGGCGAAGACGCAATCCACCTTTACGAACGCGAATGCTCGCTGCAGCGCCGGCGGCAGAAGGTCTGGGAGGAGGCACCAGCCGCAACGCTCCCCGCCGATGTTCGGGGGTGTCTCTGTGCCGCCGCCGTGCGGCTCGCTCGCGCGGTCGCCTATCGTGGCGCAGGCACGGCTGAATACCTCTACGACGATGAGACACGCGAATTCTTCTTCATCGAGATGAACACAAGGATCCAGGTCGAGCATCCGATCACCGAGATGGTGACTGGCGTCGATCTCGTGTGCGAGATGATCCGTATCGCCGCAGGGGAGAAACTGCGCATCCGTCAGGACGAGGTCCCGCTCAGGGGTCACGCGATCGAGTGCCGGATCAATGCCGAGGATCCGACAAAGCAGTTTATGCCGGCTCCGGGTGTGGTGACGGCGCTTCGCGTCCCCGGCGGGCCGGGTGTGCGCTTCGACACAATGCTTTATCCCGGCTACGTGGTGCCGCCCTTTTACGATTCGCTTCTCGGCAAGCTGATCGCCTGGGACGAGACGCGCGCGGCGGCACTCGCCCGCCTCGATCGCGCGCTCGGCGACCTTGAGGTCGGCGGCATCCCCACGACGGTACCGCTCCACGCAGCGCTCGTGCGCGATGCCGATGTGGCGGCGGCCCGCTTTCACACGCGCTGGCTCGACACCTGGCTCGCGGCCAATCCGCTCGCTAGGACCGCTTGACCTTGAGGAGGCGATCCGTCGATGCAGAATCGATACTCGTTCGGGGGTGACGAGCACCTCTTCGCCGAGGTCGACGAGGAAATGTCCTTGGAGGCCTTCTTCAAGAGCTTTGCCATGACGAACGCGGTGCGCGAGAGCCGCATCAAGGGCGTGACCGAGATCTGCCCGGCCAACGCCTCGTTCCTGATCAAATTCGATCCCGACGTGATCGCGCCCGACAACCTTCTCGCCGAGATCGAGGCGCTCGAGGCGCAGGCCGACAGGGCCGAAGCAGTCCTCAAGACGCGGATCATCGAGATCCCGGTCTTCTACAACGATCCCTGGACGCGCGAGACGCTGATGCGCTTCCGTGAGCGGCACCAGGACCCGACATCGACCGATCTCGAATATGCTGCGCGCATCAACGGCTACGGCAGCGTCGACGAGTTCATCGCGGCGCATGCCGGTGCGCCATGGTTCGTGCCGATGGTCGGCTTCGTCGCGGGCGTCCCTTGGTTCTATCAGATGGTCGAGCATGCGAAGCAGATCGAGGTGCCGAAATATCTGTACCCCCGCACCGACACGCCAAAGCTGACGGTCGGACACGGTGGCTGCTTCGGCTGCATCTACTCGGTTCGCGGTGCCGGCGGGTACCAGATGTTCGGCATCACGCCCATGCCGATCTATGACCCGAAGCAAGAGATCAAGTATCTTCGGGACTTCATGATCCTCTTCAAGCCGGGCGACGTGGTGCAGTTCAAGCCGATTGACCGCGCCGGCTATGACCAGATCGTCGACGACGTTGTTAATGGCCGCTTCGAGCCGCGCATTCGGCCCGTCACCTTCGTCCTGGACGACTTTCACAAGGACCCGGACGGCTACGCCAGGAAGCTCGAGGAGGCGCTCCATGGCAATTGACGTCGTGAAGCCGGGCTTCGCCACCACAGTCCAGGACCTCGGCCGCCCCGGGTACTACCATCTCGGTATCCCGCTTTCGGGGGCGATGGACCGCTATGCCCTCCGTGCCGCCAATCTGCTTGTCGGCAACGATGAGGGCGACGCCGTGCTCGAAGCCGTTTTCATAGGCCCCGAGCTTCGCTTCACCTCCGACGCCACCGTCGCGGTAACCGGCGCCGAACTGCCGCCGAAGGTCGACGGCGAGGCTTGCCCGACCTGGACCGGGTTCCGAGTGAGGGCAGGGCAGACGCTCTCTTTCGGTGTCCTCAAGAAAGGCGCGCGCGGCTATATCGCCGTCTCGGGCGGGATCGACGTGCCGCTCGTCCTTGGTAGCCGCTCGACTTACGCGCTCTGCACCCTGGGCGGCTTCAAAGGGCGGGGGCTCCAGGCAGGTGACGCACTGGTCGTTGGGGCCGCGAAGCGGCCAGCGAAGGAAGGTAAGGCTGTGCCCGACGCGTTGCGCCGTGGTCTCGGGGCCGCGCCCGAGCTGCGCGTGCTGACCGGTCTCTACTGGGACCGCGTAACGGCGGAATCGGGCAAGCATTTCTTCGAGGATACCTGGAAGGTGGCACCCGAGGCGGACCGCGTGGGCTACCGGTTCCGCGGTGGTCGGCCGCTCGTGCTGGTCGAGCGGAAGCAGCCCTTCGGCGCCGGCTCCGATCCAAGCAATATCGTCGACGGTTGCTATCCGTACGGCTCGATCCAGGTGCCGAGCGGCATCGAGCCGATCGTGCTGCACCGCGACGCCGTCTCCGGCGGCGGCTACTTCATGCTCGGGACCGTGATCTCGGCCGACATGGATTTTATCGGGCAGATGCAGCCGCACACGCCGACCCGCTTTGTCAGCGTCGATATGCGGCAGGCGCTCACCGCCCGGCGCGACCGCACCCGTATGCTTCGACAATTGCGTGAAGCGCTCGGCTGACGTGAGCCGCGGTTGGGTCGGCACCACACCTCGCTTAGATCCGGCTCAGCGACGGCCAAAGGCCTGGGCCTCACAGGTCCGTTTTCTGCTCTCCCGCCACTCCTCACAACGAATGTACTCACCGCTACATCGGCATGAGTCGGTCCATCGGCGGCATGTTGTGATTCAGGTGATACATGATCCGCAACGACCCGACGATGAGTAGCATCACGATCAGCCCCCCGAACGCCAATGCCAACACGTTGTTGGCGTTGTCCGGCCCGGTCTTCCATACGACGCAAATCATCGGATCGGGCTGCACCGGCCGCGCCTTGGCTCGTTTCAGGCGCCAACTACGGTTTGCATGGCCGCTCTCATGTTGCCCGTGAGGAATCCGACAAACTGCGCATTCACCGGCCCAACCTGGACGGGCTAATGATTACGACAGCGTCGCACGGTATCGACCTTCGGCGCCGATGGCGTACCGTAGCGAAACCATGCGCTCGGCTGGCATCGAGTAACTACTTTCGCTACATGCGCTCTTTCGTGCCGCGGCTGATCAGCCTCGAACGGTCGCGACCCAGCCAAGCTCGCGCTGAGCTTTCTCGGTATCAAATACTGACTCGGTTCGGCGAGGCGAGCCGTGGCGAAAGCGCCGCTGAGACCACGCCCGGAGTCAGGGACAGCGCCAACATACGATTGAGGCTTCGCCTGTCGAACGGAGAGTCGGCCATGGTGCTCGTCCTTCGCGACCGCCGTTGGAGGGACCGACCGGACGCGGACGCATTTCCCATGTCGCACCAATCTCCTTCTGAGCGGAGGCTTCGCCCGTCGGTTCCCGAGTAGGACGGCGGCAAACTCCCACGACGACCAACTGCAACCTTGCTGGCGGCGGGCCGTTGTGTGGGCGCAAGGGGGGCGTCGCATGCGTGCGCCGTTGGCTTTACCTTTTGGCAGCGGGCGCGATGGCGGCGATCTTCGGACCGAGCGCAAACCTGGTTTCAAAGCTTGCGGTGCTCGGCGTGCTGATCGCCTTCGCCGCCCTTATGGGGTGGTGGTGGTTGTGGCCAAGGACGGATTATGAGCTCGGTGTCCGCTGGACCGTCTCACAGCCTGTTCCCTTTAGCCACGAGCACCACGTCGCCGGCCTCGGGATCGACTGCCGCATGTGCCACAGCTCTGTCGAGGTGGCGGCCAATGCGGGGCTGCCACCCACCTATACTTGCATGACTTGCCACTCGCAGATCTGGACCAACGCGGAGGTGCTGGCGCCGGTACGCCGCAGCCTTGCCGAGAACACACCGATTGCCTGGAACCGCGTCAACAACCTGCCCGACTACGTCTACTTCGACCACTCGATCCACGTCGCCAAGGGCGTCGGATGCAGCGAGTGCCACGGGGCCGTGGACAGGATGCCGCTGATGTACAAAGCAAAGACTTTTACTATGAAATTCTGCCTTGATTGCCACAACGACCCTGGCCCGCAGTTACGCCCTGCGAACGCAATCTACGACACTGAGTGGCACCGGACGAAGGACACGCCGTCGCCGGCCGCGCTGCTGGCGCAGTACCATCTCCCTGATCGACCCCTGACGGAGTGTTCCATATGCCACCGGTAGGGGGCAGAAATCTGTGGCGCAGCGCCGAGGAGCTCGAAGCCGATCCCGTTTTCCTCGCACGCGCCGCCGCCGAGTTTCCCGCGCTTGCCCCCGAGCTGAACGGGCCTTCCCGTCGCCGCATGCTGCAGCTCATGGGTGCCGCACTCGCACTCACCGGGATTGCCGGCTGCGATTCCGGAGAGCCGGGCGGCCAACTCATTCCCGCGGTGCGAAACCCCGAGAATATCATTCCGAGCGTGCCGAACAATTACGCCACCGCGTATGTGCATGACGGGTACGCGCTCGGCACCCTCGTCACGCACAACATGGGCCGGCCTTTCCGGGTCCAGGGCAACCCAAACCACCCGTCCAGCCTGGGCGCCGCCGATCCGTTTTCTATTGCCGACGTGCTCGACTTCTACGATCCGGATCGCGCCTTTGGGATCAACTGGAAAGATCAGCCCTCGGACCGCCAGGGTCTCGAGGCGGCACTGCTCTCGGAACGTGCCCGCCTCGCCGCAACGAAGGGCGCGGGCCTGCGCATCCTGACCGGCACTGTCACATCCCCGACGCTGGCACGCCGGCTCGACGCGCTCCTCAACCAGTATCCCGAAGCACGTTGGCACCAGTGGCAGCCGGTTACGCGGGACAGCGCCACGAACGGCGCTATCCTCGCCTACGGCGCGCCAGTTGAACTCATCGCGCATCTCGACAAAGCCGATGTCATCCTGGCCATCGACAGCGATCTGCTTTCCTCCGCGCCCGGCTGGGTCCGTTACGCGCGCGACTTTGCGTCACGCCGCAATCCCACGCGCACGCAGACTATGAGCCGGCTTTATGTGCTCGAGTCCTCAGCGAGCAACATGGGCGCGATCGCGGATCACCACTTCGCGGTAGGGCCAAAGCTTCTGCACGAATTTGTCCTCACCCTCGGCGCCGCGGTGTTGCAGACCGGCACCGCACCCGCTCAGACGCCCGACTGGTTCGGCAGGATCATCGCGGACCTTTCGGCCCGTCGCGGTCGCGCATTCGTTCATGTCGGCCCCGGGCAGCCGCCCGAGACGCATGCGCTGGTACATGCCGTCAACGAGGCGCTGGGCGGTCGGAACGTTACCTACGATCTGGTTCAGCCTGTCGCGCATGCGATCCAGAACCAGTCCGCCTCTTTGCGCACATTGGCCGATGACATGCACTCGGGCGAGGTAACGACCCTCGTCATCATCGACCAGAATCCCGTCTGGGCCGCGCCCGCCGATATCGGCTTTACCGAGGCGTTGACCCGGGTTCCCTTTAGCCTGTCACTGTCCGTCCATCCGAATGAAACCAGTGCGGCGACGCTGTGGTCCGTCCCGATGAAGCATGCGTGGGAGAGTTGGGGCGATGCGCGCGGCCACGATGGCACGGCCACCATTCTACAGCCCCAGGCATTGCCCCTGCATGGTGGGCTGAGTGCCGGCGAGTTGCTGGCGCTGTTCGCCGGGTCTTCCGCGCCGAACGATCGAGAATTTGTTCGGGAGACCTGGAAGCCAAGCTTCGCCGAGCCCGGCGGGTGGACCGATGCTCTCGCGCGCGGCGTGGTTCCCCATACCGCGAGCCCGCGTGCGGAGGTGACGCTGCGCCCCGATGCCGCACAAATCCTCCCACCGGCACCGCCCTCGCGCGACATTACCGTGCTCTTCCGCCCCGATCCGTCGTTGTGGGACGGGCGCCATGCGAACAATCCCTGGCTGCAGGAACTACCTCGGCCGCTGACCAAGCTGACCTGGGATAACCCGCTGCACATCGCCCCCGCGCTCGCACATAAGCTGGGGGTGGCCAACGGCGACAATGTTCTCCTCCGGATTGGCAGCGCATCCGTCACGGCGCCGGTTTGGATCGTTCCCGGACAAGCGCCCGATGTGGTCACCGCGCCGCTTGGTGGCGGGCGCGAGCGTGTCGGCGCCGTCGGCGAGGGCGCCGGCTTCAACTACTACCCGCTCACCGGCATCGACGCCCCTCCTGCGATCACTCGCGCC
This sequence comes from uncultured Acetobacteraceae bacterium, assembly GCA_964434035.1. Taxonomy (GTDB): domain Bacteria; phylum Pseudomonadota; class Alphaproteobacteria; order Acetobacterales; family Acetobacteraceae; genus CAYSTX01. The sequence goes on along the minus strand of CAYSTX010000016.1, from coordinate 21,569 downwards.
GACGGACACGCCGAACTCGCCAGCACCGTGCATCACGACGTTCTGCTGCACAGCGACGACAATATACTAAGGCACCTCACGCTGGCCGAGTTCCAGAAGAACCCGACCTTCGCGAGGAAGGAGCAGGAAGAGCCGCATCTCTATCGCTGGGTTCCACCCGGCCCGGCTGCCTGGGCGATGAGTGTCGATCTCAATGCCTGCATCGGCTGCAACGCCTGCGTCATCGCGTGCCAGTCGGAAAATAACATCCCAACCGTCGGGAAGGAGCAGGTGCAACGTGAGCGAGAGATGTTCTGGTTAAGAATCGATCTTTACCATGAGGGGACGATCGACAACCCGGATAAGTTCTTCGAGCCCGTACTCTGCATGCATTGCGAGCAGGCGCCCTGCGAGATCGTCTGCCCCGTCATGGCAACGAATCACGATTCCGAGGGGCTCAACCTGATGGTCTACAACCGCTGCATCGGCACGCGGTTCTGCTCCAACAATTGCCCGTACAAGGTGCGCCGGTTCAACTTCCACGGCTACGCGCGGCAACAGAACCGGCCTGCTCCGTCGTGGAATCCGGATGTCACCGTGCGCGGGAGCGGCGTGATGGAGAAGTGCACTTACTGTGTGCAGCGGATCGCCCAGGAGCGCATCGCGGCCGACCGGGAGAACCGCCCCGAGCGAAGCATCGAGACTGCCTGCCAGCAGGCATGCCCGACCCAGGCCTTCACCTTCGGCAACCTCCACGATCCCGAGGACGCGGTTGCCACGCGCAAGCACAGCCCGCTCGATTTCACCATGCTGGAGGACCAGAACACGAAACCGCGCACGACATACGAGGCGCTCGTGCGCAACCCAAACCCGGGCATCCCTGCCGCCGTGGAAGGGACATGACAAGCCGGCAAAGACATGTGGCGGGGAGGGGTGCGGGATGAGCGGAGTGCCCGCTCCGCGCATGGATTTCATTGGCCGCGCGCTGAATGATCCGCGGCGCGGGCAGGTGGTGCCGCCGCGCCTCGATGATCCGGTCCTCCTCCGCGAGATCACCATCGCGTCGATGACCGACCGTGTCGTCGCCCTGGTGATCCGCGAGCGGGGATTTCTTTGGTGGTATCTCGCCCTCATTCCCACCTCGCTGGCGACGCTTTGGCTGCTCGTTGCGCTGGGTTATCTTTTTGTCAATGGCGTCGGCGTGTGGGGGCTCAACTGGCCCGTGATGTGGGGCTTCGCGATCCTCAGCTATGTCTGGTGGATCGCCATTGCCTCGGGCGGCACAATCATTTCGGCGCTGTTCTATCTAGTGCGCGTCGACTGGCGGGCCTCCATCAACCGCATCGCCGAGACGATGATGCTGTTCGGCGTCGCCGCGGCCGGGATTTACCCGATCATCCATTTGGGCCGGCCATGGTTCGCCTACTGGCTCTTCTTCTATCCGAACACGATGGGCACGTGGGCGCAGTTCCGCAGTCCGCTCTTGTGGGACTTCTGGGCGCTGTACACCTACGTTCTGACCTCGGTGATTTTCTGGTATGTCGGCCTGCTGCCGGACCTGGCCAGCGTCCGCGATCGTGCCAACACGCGCCTCAAACAGGTGATCTACGGGTTCTTCGCCCTGGGATTCCGAGGCTCGTCCCGCCAGTGGAAGCACCTTTACGCGATGTACAGCGTGCTTGCCGCCATCATGGCGCCGGTCGTCGTGTCGATTCATTCCTGCGTGGGACTGGACTTCGCCGGTGCCGCCACCGTCGGCTGGCACTCGACCCAGTTCCCGATCTTTTTCGTCTTCGGGGCACTCCTTTCCGGCTTTGCCATTGTCCTGCTGCTGGTCATTCCGCTGCGCCGCCTGATGCGCCTCGAGGCCGTCATCACCGGCCGGCATCTCGACGTGCTCTGCCGCCTGCTGCTCATCAGCTCGCTTTGCCTTGCCTACTCCTATCTGATGGAGGCGTTCACCACCTTCTACGGCAACGACCACGCCGAGTGGGTGAATTTCGAGGAACGCCTGTTCGGCTATTACGCCTGCGTTTATTGGGCGACGATCTGCTTCAACGTTGCCCTGCCTCAACTGTTCTGGTTTCGGCGACTGCGCATGATCCAGCCGGTCGTGCTGATCATCAGCCTGGGCGTCGTCGTCGGGATGTGGTTCGAGCGCTACGAGATCGTCGTAACAAGCTTGCATCGCCCGCGCACTCCCTCTGCCTGGGGCGTTTTCCACGGCACGTTCTGGGACTGGTCGACCCTCATCGGCACCGTCGGCCTGTTTCTCACCGGCGTCCTCGTGGCGATCCGTTTCGTTCCAGTCGTATCCATGCATGAGATGCGCTCGCTGATCCTGCGCAAGGAGGAGGGCAGGGCAGCATGAGCGGCGTCCTCGCCGCCTTCGGGACCGAGCGGGCGCTTTGCCAAGCGCTTGTCACGCTGCGGGAGCAGCATTTCGATTACGAGACATACACGCCGACGCCGCTCGACGAGCACCCGACTGGATCGCCGCTGCCGCTGGTCATGTTCATTGCCGGAATGGTTGCTTTCTGCGGCTTCTTCTTCCTGATGACCTGGGTGAATGTCTGGGTCTGGCCGCTTGATATCGGCGGACGCCCGCTGTTCGCATGGCCGACCTTCGTGCCGATCGCCTTTGAGCTCGGCATCCTGAGCGCGGTCGGCGCCGGGTTCATCGGCTATTTGGTCGTCAACCGCATGCCGTGCCCGTATGCGCCGATCGACCACTGCGAGTCGATGCGCCGCGCCATGCGCGACCTCTGGATCGTTGCCGTTGAAGGCGACGATGCCCACGATCTTGCTCAGGTCAGCCGCCTCCTCGCCCAGCACTCGCCGCTTCGCATCGAGGAGATCCCTGAGGATTGAGGCCATTTCTGCTCATGCTCGGGATCCTCTTGCTCGGCAGCTGCGATGAGATGATCAGCCAGCCGAAGCAGAAGGCCTATTCCCCGGAGGTCGGCCCCGCAGCCCAGCCCCAGGGCATTGTGGAGTTCGGTGAACATTCAGTGCCGGCGCCGCCACTGACCCAGGCACTTCTGCAGCGCGGTCAGGAACGGTATCGCATCTACTGTACGCCCTGCCATTCCGAACTTGGTGACGGCAAAGGAATGGTGGTTCAGCGTGGCTTCCCGGCGCCCCCCGACTACACGAGCGCCACCCTGCTGAAGGCGCCGACGCAGCATTTCTACGACGTGATCACCGAGGGCCACGGTGCCATGTATTCGTTCGCGAACCGCGTTCAGCCGGCCGATCGATGGGCGATCGCCGCCTATATCCGCGCGCTGCAACTCGCGCGCCATGCCACGCTCGCCGATGTTCCACCCGAACAGCGGGCCCAGCTCAAATGAAGAGCGGGAGGGCCGAACAGGTGGCCTGGACATGCGGGGGCGTCGGCCTCGCCGCAAGTTTGGCCGGCTGGATCGTCGCTCCCGTAGCGTTCGCGCATGCGTGGCTCGCCGCTCTCATCCTCGCGATCGGGTGGCCCTTGGGTAGCATCGCCCTCATTCACATCCATGCCCTCACTGGCGGGCGCTGGGGCTGGGCAATTCGCCCACAGCTCGTCTTCGGAATCACGACCCTCGGCGTAATCCTGCCGGCCATCATCCCGATCCCGTTCCTGGTCAACGCGCTCTATCCTTGGACGCATGCCGAGACGGCGCGCGGGCTGCTCAACACGTGGTACCTGACGCTGCCGTTCCTCTATGGGCGCGGCATTCTGTACGTGGTCGTCTGGCTCGCGATCGGCGCGTTGACACTGCTGGCGTTGCGCCGCCCCGAGCCGCAGGTCCTGCTGTATCGGCTCGCCCCGCCCTGCCTCATCCTGCTCGCCCTCACCGTGACCTTCGCGGCCATCGACACCACGCTCTCCCTCGAGCCGGAGTTCAAGTCGAGCGAGTATGGGATGATCGTTTCGGCGGAGGGCGTGCTGTTCGCGCTCTCGGTGGCCAGCTTCGGCGCGCTGGTGACAACGCCACTCGCTGCAAACGCGCGTCAGGATCTAGGCAAACTGCTGCTCGCCCTCACCATTTTCTGGGGCTATCTCGACTTCATGCAGATCCTGATCGTCTGGAACTCGGATCTGCCGGGAGAGGCGCGGTGGTATCTGCACCGCATCGATCATGGCTGGGCCTGGGTCGCGGGCCTGATCGCGGTTCTCCACTTCTTCGTTCCCTTCTTCGTGCTGCTCTGGCCGCAGATGCAACGATCGGCTGCGGCGCTTGTCGCGATGGCCGCTTGCCTGATCATCGCGGAAATTCCGCGCGCCTGGTGGCTGGTCCTGCCCTCTTCCCCGGATGGTTTCACCTGGATTGCTGTTCCAGCCATGCTCGCGGTCGGCGGCCTCGCCTGCGCCCTGGCACTTCGTGCCCCGCGCGTCCTCGCAATTCCAGGCATAGTGCCGCAAGATCATGGTTAGGTTCCTCTGGCGCCATCGGCGTGACACCTCCTCCGGCGAACTGGTCCTCCCCGCGGCACGCTATGAAGCCGCCGATGTCGGAGGGAAGTTCATCGCCGGGGCCTTCGCGCTGCTGGTGGCGTTCCTCGCTCTCGTGACGCTCTGCACCCTCTGGCTGTTTCCCTATCCGACCACGGATCGCACTCTGCAGACGCCGGTGCCCGTCTGTCCCGAGCCAAGCCTACAACTCAGCCCCCGCCACGACATGCAGCGCTTCCTCGCCGCGGAGATGGCGGAGCTGGGGAGTTATGGCTGGGTGGACCATGCGCATGGCGTGGTACGCCTGCCGATCGACATCGCCATGAGCGAGGTCGCGCGGCGTGGCATAGCCGATTGGCCAACGCGGTCTTCCCAGCCCACAACACCATCCGGCCCTGGTGGAAACCGATGATCCGCCTTGCGCTCCTGCTATCGCTTCTGCTGGCTCCCGCGCCGGCTCATGCCGTCGCGCCCGACCTCTCGGAATATCGCTGGGTGCAGCGCCCCGGCGCACAGCTTCCGCCCGATGACCTGTTACGGGACGAGGACGGACGGCCGGTCCGGGTGGCGGAACTGCCGCAGAGCCGCCCGCTTATCCTGGCGCTCGGCTATTACCAGTGCCCGAACCTCTGTGGTCTTGTGCGCAGCACACTGCTCTCCGCCCTGGATGCCGCCGGTCTCGTGGGCGGACGAGATTACGTGCTCGCCGTCGTCTCCATCGATCCCCACGAGACCTCGAAGGAAGCGCGCACCGCCAAGGCCGCCGACATCGCCTCCTATCCTCTCTCCGGCGCCCAGACCCACTGGCGCTACCTCACGGGCGACCAGCAGTCGATCACCACGCTCACCGATGCCGTCGGGTTCGAGGGCCGCTTCGACCCGGCGCTCAAGGAGCTCGTTCATCCCACTGGGCTCGTCCTCGTCACACCCTCCGGCAGGATTTCATCTTATCTCCTTGGCCTCAGCTATCGGCCCGGGGACCTTCGCGTTGCAGTGGCGGAAGCCAATCACGGCACCATCCGCGCCGCGGTCGCTCCCATCCTTCTGCTCTGCTTTCATTACGATGCCACGACGGGCCAGTACACGCTTTCAATCCTGAAACTTCTCAAGCTCGTGGCCGCGCTCACCCTCGTCACGGTGGCCGGCATCGGTGTCCTGGTTTTCCGCCGGGACGCCCGGACATGAGGCTCTGGCTGCCCGAGGCGGCAAGCAATGCGTCCGAAGTCGACGGGCTGATGCTCGCGCTGCTGCTCCTGTCGGGGCTGATCATGGCGCTTGTGCTCGGATTAATGGTCACCTTTGTCTGGCGCTACCGGCACAACAGCGGGATCGATCGCGGCAAAATTGGCGAGCGCACGTGGCGGATCGAGACGGCGTGGACGGTCGCCACGCTGCTGTTGTTCTTCGGGCTCTTCGTCTGGGGCGCGCATCTGTATGTGCGGCTGATGCAGCCGCCGCCGGATGCACTTAAGGTCTACGCTATCGGCAAGCAGTGGATGTGGAAGATCGAGCACGCCGGGGGCCAACGCGAAATCAACACGCTCCACGTGCCGGTGAGCACACAAGTCGCGGTGATGCTAACCTCCGAGGACGTGATCCACGACTTCTTTGTCCCCGCCTTCCGCATCAAGCATGATGTCCTGCCCGGCCGTTACGAGACGGTTTGGTTCAGGGCGATCAAGACCGGCACCTATCATCTCTTCTGCTCGCAGTTCTGTGGCACCGATCACGCAAGCATGGTGGGTGAGGTCATCGTCATGACCAAACCCGACTACCAGCGCTGGCTGGAGCAGAACGGCACTTCCGGGAGCCTGGTCGCGCAGGGCCAGGCCCTCTTCATGCGCTTTGGCTGCAGCGGCTGTCACGGTTCGAACGGGGCAGGCGGCGCCCAGTCAGGGAGCACGGTGCGCGCCCCGCGGCTGGCCGGACTCTATGGCAGCCCGGTGACGCTGAGCGATGGCAGCGTCGTGATTGCTGATGACCGCTACATCCGCGACTGCATCCTGCTGCCCGAGAAGGAGCGCGTGGCGAGCTACCCGGCGGTCATGCCCTCATTCGCCGGCCAGATCGGCGAAGAGGACCTGTTGAAGCTGATCGCCTACATCAAGTCGCTCGGTCCAGAGGGGGAGTCGTGAGCACCGCCATTGAAGCGGCTGAAATGGAGAAGAGCTATCTGGCCGACAAGTTCAGCCTGGCAAGCTGGCTTCTGACAACCGACCACAAGCGGATCGCGGTACTCTATCTCCTCTCGACGACCACGTTCTTCTTCGTCGGCGGCATTGCAGCCGCACTGATGCGGCTGAACCTGCTGGTGCCGCAGGGTCTGATCACAGACCCTGAAACCTACAACCGCCTGTTCACCATGCACGGGGTGATCATGGTCTGGTTTTTCCTGGTGCCGGTGGTCCCGACGGTGATCGGCAACTTTGTGTTGCCGCTGATGCTCGGGGCCCGCGACCTTGCTTTTCCCAAGATCAATTTGATGAGTTGGTACCTTTTCAACATCGGCGGTCTGTTTGCGTTGTACGGACTGTTCGTAGGAGGCGTCGACACCGGCTGGACGTTCTACACGCCACTGTCATCGGACTTTGCGCGCGGTCACGTAGAGCTGGTGCTCGTTGGCATAATTTTCTCGGGGTTCTCCTCGATCGCGACCGGGCTCAATTTCATGATCACCATTCACCGCCTGCGGGCGCCCGGGATGACCTGGCACAAGATGCCGATCTTCTGCTGGTCTCTCTACGCGACGAGCGTCCTCAACGTACTTGCAACACCCGTACTTGCGATCGACCTGCTGCTCGTCGGTGTTGAGCGGTTCTTTGGCGTCGGGATTTTCGACCCCGCCCTCAATGGTGATCCGCTGCTTTTCCAGCACCTGTTCTGGTTCTACTCGCATCCAGCCGTGTACATCATGATCCTGCCGGGTTTCGGCGTGGTCAGCGAAATTATCCCGTGCTTCGCCCGCAAGCCCATCTTCGGGTACGGCTTCATCGCCTGGGCCAGCATCTCAATCGCGGTGATCAGCTTCTTCGTCTGGGGCCACCACATGTTCGTGGCTGGCGAGTCGGTTTATTCGGCCCTTGTCTTCTCGGTCCTGAGCTTTGCGGTGGCCGTTCCTTCCGCGATCAAGGTGTTCAACTGGATCGCCACTCTGCACAGGGGCTTCATCCATTTCGACGCACCGATGCTGTACGCGCTCGGCTTCGTCGGTCTGTTCACTATCGGCGGCTTGGCCGGGCTGTGGGTGGCCGCGCTTGCTGCTGACGTGCACCTGCACGACACCTATTTCGTGATTGCGCATTTTCATTACATAATGGTGGGAGGCATGGTGACCGCGTTCTTCGGCGGTCTGCATTTCTGGTGGCCAAAAATTACCGGAAGACTCTACCCCGAGTCCTGGGGCCGCGTCGCCGCGATTACGATTTTCCTCGGCTTCAACCTTACCTTTGCGCCGCAGTTCTACCTCGGCTGGCTTGGCATGCCGCGCCGCTATCACCACTATCCGCCCGAGTTCCAGGTGCTGAACGTCCTCTCGTCGGCCGGGGCGAGCATTCTCGCCGCGGGCTATGCGCTGCCGCTGTTCTATCTCGGTTGGTCGCTGTTCAACGGGCCGCGCGCCGGAGCCAATCCATGGCGCGCGACCGGGCTCGAATGGCAGACCCCGTCGCCCCCGCCGGCCAAGAACTTTGCGGTCACACCGGTGGTCAAGGAGCCGCCCTATTCGTATCCGCGGCCGGAACCCGCGCAACACCATGGCTGAAACATATGTCCCGCATGGTTTTCAGTATTCATCGGCGCAACACCAGTCGGGAACCTCGCTCGCCGGCATGTGGCTGTTCGTCGCCTCCGAGTCGCTCTTCTTCGGCGGCCTGTTTCTGGCCTGGGTCTATTGCCGCCACTGGGCCCAGACCGGGTTCGATGAAGCCGCGAAGGACACCACGCTCTGGATTGGCACGGTCAACACGATCATCCTGATCACCAGCAGCTTCGTCTACGCCACCGGGGTCGCCTTCATTCGCGTCGGCAACGTGCGGCGGCTTGTGCAATGCTGCGCTCTGACCCTTGCTCTCGGCCTGGCGTTCGCCTGTCTGAAGTTCGGTCTCGAGTGGGTGGACGACATTCAGAAGCATACGTTCTTCGCCGATGCAGCCTTCAAGTATACGGGCTTGGAGGCGCGCGGGGCACGTCTCTTCTACGTCTTCTATTTTGTGAGCACGGCCCTTCACGGCCTGCACCTGCTTGTCGGATTAGTACTGATTGCAATCATCATCTGGCGCGCCCGCCACGGCGCTTTCAGCAGGCAGAGCCACAGTGCGGTCGAGATCACCGGCATTTACTGGAGCTTCGTCGACCTGATCTGGATCGTGTTGTATCCGCTGATTTACCTGATCGGGAGGACCTGATGCCCCCCGGCTTCCTCCGCCTCACGCTCGCTTGGGTCGTGCTGCTTCTGCTGTTGGGCGTCGAGTTCGGCCTCAGCTTCATCCACATGCCGCCTTCGATGCGGCCGGTGATCCTGGTCGTCGTCGCCCCCATGGCTGGCATTATCGCCATCTTCTTTATGCATGTCGGCCGCGGACCCACCGTCGTTCGCGGCTTTGCTGTAATGGCGGTCTTCTGGATGATTCTGCTGATCGGATTGGGCAGCATGGACCCACTCACGCGGCTACAGTTTTTCGCTAGTACCATGCACGCGGAGTGACTACTTCGCGCAAACCCATCAGCACCGACGCAAATGGGTGAGCCCTTGCGCGATGCTCAACTTAATCGCGGAACAGCCAACGCGCGGAGTCGCGCACGGACATGCGCGGCATCAGCCACGGCGCGGTCGACCCAAACGCCTGCGGCCGCGACTGCGGGCGCGAGGTTGAAGGCAGCGGCGAGGTCGACACTGGCCTCGCGCACTTGGGGATCGCGCTCCAGAACGGCCTGCAGGCTGTCGCCAGTATCCCGCACGTCCGCAGCCGCGCGCTCCACGAGAGCGTGCGCCTTCTCGCGTCCGAGCGTCGCGCCGAGGCGGGATGTCGCGGCGTCGGCGAACAGCAGGCCTTGTGTCATGCCGAGATTTTCCCTCATCCGATCCGGATGCACGGCAAGACCCTCCGCGAGCGCCCGCGCTTCGCGCAGCGCGCCGGAGGCGAGGCCGAACAGCGACGGCAGGGCGTGCCACTCGGCATGCCATAAGCCGGGCGGGCGTTCGTGCAGTGCCGGCATCGCGTCGAGCAGGGTGAGCGCCAGTCCCTTCGCGGCAGTGAAGGCGGCGATGATCACGGTCGACGAGACCGGGTTGCGCTTGTGCGGCATTGCCGAGGAGCCGCCGCGTCCGGGCACGTAAGGCTCGGAGACCTCGCCGACCTCGGTCGACGCGAGGTGAACGACATCGGTCGCCATCTTCGCGAGAGCGCCGATCAGTTCGGCCAGCCACGCGCCCGCCTCGGCGATGCGGCCGCGCCGTGCGTGCCACGCGAGCGGGGTCGTGCCGAGGCCAAGCGCGCCCGCGAAGGCGTCGAGCACCGCCGGTCCGCGCTCGCCCAGGCCTGCAAGCGTGCCGACCGGCCCGCCAAGCGAGGCGACCAGCACACGATCGCGCAGCGCGGGTAGACGGGAGGCTGCTTCGGCGATCCCGGCGAGCCACACGGAAACGGCGAAGCCAAAGCTGATCGGGGCGGCGTGTTGGCCGTACGTGCGGCCGACGCATGGCGTGGCGCGATGCGTCTGCGCAAGCGTCGCGAGTCCATCGAGCATCGCATCGAGGTCGGTGGCGATGAGTGCGAGTGCGTCGCGAAGTCGCAGAACCAGAGCGGTGTCGAGGATATCCTGCGTCGTCGTGCCCCTGTGGAAGGCGCGTTCGAAGTCAGGCGGCAGAAGTTCCTGGATCGCTTTGACGAACGGGATCGTCGGCACGCCCGCCACTGCCGTCTGCCGCCCCAGCGCAGTTGCGTCGAGATCGGCGGGTGCGATCGCCTCGATCGCGCTCGCCAGACCGTCTGGTGCCAAGCCGAGCCCAGCCTCCGCCCGCGCCAGTGCCGCTTCGGCCGCGAGCATCGAGCCAAGCCACGCCTGGTCCGAGAAACACGCCCGCATCGCGTCGGTCGCGAACAGCGGACCCAGCATCTCGGAATCAAGGGCGGAGAACGTCATGCTCAGATGTCGAAGAAGACCGTTTCGCCGTCGCCCTGCAGGCGGATGTCGAAGGTATAGACCGCCCTTCCGTCGCGCTCGCTCCGTTGGGCGATCAGCGTCGTGCGGCGGGACGCGGGCTCGATCATGTTGAGCACGGGATCCTCTGCGTTCAGAGCCTGTTCGTCGGAGAAGTAGAGTCGGGTGCTCAGGCCAATGTTCATTCCGCGCGAAGCGAGCCAGAAGCTCACGTGTGGCGCCATTGCGCGGTGCCCGCGCCGTCCGATAACGGGGCCAGGTTTGATCGTCTCGAAGCGATAGACCCCCGTTTCGAAATCCGTGCCGGTGCGGCCCCAGCCACGAAAAGCCGCATCAGTCGGCTTATTTTGCAGGTCCGCCGGATGGGCATATTTGCCGGCCGCATTGGCCTGCCAGATCTCGACCAGGATGTCGCGCGCGGGCGAGCCGGTGCCGTCGAAAATCCGGCCCTCGATCACGATGCGTTCGCCCTGGGTGTCGCGGCCAGCGAGGATGTTGCTGAAGTTGTTCTCGAAAATATCAAACCCGGCCTGGTGAGGGATCAGGCCGATATGAACGTATGGTCCGGCCGTCTGCGACGGCGTTTCCTTCAACGGAGATTGCACCTGAAACATGCCTCAGTTCCCCTGCAACTTGTTCTCGAACCATGTCTGCCGCCGCCCGCGCAACACGATGTCGAACCGGTAGGCCAGCGTGTCGAGCGGCACCGAGTGATCGAGGTCGAGTTTCGCAACCAGGCGATCCACCGCCTCCTTGTCCGGAATGGTCGCGATGATCTGGTCGTGCGGTATCAGCGGATCGCCCTCGAAATACATCTGGGTGATGAGGCGCTGCGCCCAGCCCGTGCCGAAGAGCGAGAAGTGGATGTGCGACGGCCGCCAGGAATTGACGTAGTTGCGGAACGGGTAAGCGCCCGGCTTGACCGTACGGAACGCGTACTGACCGCTTTCGTCGGTAATCATGCGTCCGCAGCCGCCGAAATTGGGGTCGATCGGCGCGAGGTAGGTGTCGTTGCGGTGGCGGTAGCGCCCACCGGCATTGGCCTGCCAAACCTCCACCAGCGCACCGGCGATCGGCTTACCGTTCTGGTCGATCACGCGCCCGTGGACGATGATGCGCTCGCCGATCGGCTCGCCGGTCTTCGCGTAATTAAGGAGCAGGTCGTTGTCGCGCGGCCCTAACTCGTCGGGGCGGAAGATCGGCCCTGTCACCTCGGAGAGCGAGTTCTGCAACGACCATAGGGGCAGGCGCGGCGAACGCAGCGTGCTCGTCTTGTAGAAAGCGGTGTAGGCGGGCGGTTGTTGCGTCCGGTCGCGTTGGATGAACTCGTCGTTCGGCGTCATGTCGATCTGTTCCTGTGTTGCCGCGTACGGATGTCGACGGGAGGAGAGGGCGGGTCATCGGGAGCGCGCGCTCTGTGCTGCAAGACGGAACGTGGCATTCGCCGCCCCAAACCCCACACTCCCCCGGCGCTCGACCAGCTCGAAGAAGAACCGGTCCTCGAACGTCCTCGTATAGGCGTGGATGAACTCGCCCCGGGCCTCGCGGTCGTACAGCAGGTGCAGGCGCCGCAAGCGTTCTACCGTCTCATCGTCAAGCCCCCAGCGGGCCGCGAGGTCGTCGTAATAGTTGTCGGCGATCGGCAGGATCGACGCCGCGCCGCCAGCAAGCGCGGCTGCCGCCCCGACGTCGTTTGTCGCGAACGCGACGTGCTGCACGCCGGCACCGGATGCAGCGGATATGAACCGCCCAGTCGTTGTCTCGTGGCTTTCGGAGACATTCAGCGGCAGCCGAAACGTGCCGCTGGGGCTGATCATAGCGCGGCTCCGGATCAGGCCATAGGGATCGCTCAGGTCGGTTGGCCCACTCGCCTCCATGCCGAAGAGCGCGTGCCAGAACAACACGGCGCTGGGCAGCCCGTTCGGTGCGAGCGCTTGCGCAATGTGGTCGACCGCCGTGAGGCCAATCCCAGAGCCGGCGTCAGCCGTCGACAGAATAAAATCCGTGTCCCAGACGGTGGGCGCTATCTGCCGATCGACCAGATGTACCAGCATGCCGTCCGGAGCGCGTACGGCGGGGATGAGGCTCTCGCCCTCGGCAACCGGCGTGCGCCACGTCGTGATCGTCAGCGCCTCGGCACGCGCGATCGTCGCGGCGGCATCGGCGACGCGTAGGCCAAGTGCGCAGACGGACGGACCGTGCCAGTGGAAATGCTCGGCCGCTGCGCTGTCGGGCTCACGGTTGAGCACCAAATTGATCGCGCCCTGGCGATAGAGATCCACAGCCTTCGACCGGTGGCGGCCTGCGTGGTGGAACCCGAGGCCGCGCAGCATGTCGGCCAGCGCCCCGCCCGCCGTCTCGTCGACCGCAAACTCGATGAACTCCACGCCCTCGATCTGCGGCGGAGGCGCGACCACGGTCAGGCCCGCCTCGGCTTCCACCAGCGCGAGCGAGCACATGGCGTCACGGGCGATCATGCTTGAAGGGGCGGCGCGGAATTCGTCGTTGAACACTTCCAGCGACAAAGGACCCGCGTAGCCGGACGCGGCGACGCAGTGCACGAATCCGCCGACGTCCAGGTCGCCCTGGCCTGGTAACAGGCGGTAGTGACGGCTGAGCGAGAGCACGTCGAGCGAGAAAAGCGGCGCGTCGGCGAGCTGGACGAAGAAGATGCGCTCGCCGGGTAGTTGCGCGATGCCGGACGGATCGTCGCCAACGGCGAGCGTGTGGAAACTGTCGAGCGCCAGGCCGAGCGCGGGATGATCGGCAGCCTGCACGATGCGCCACGCGTGCGACCATCGATTGACGTGCCGGCCCCAGGCTAGGGCCTCGTAGCAGATGCGCAGACCGCGTGCGGCGGCGCGCTCGGCCATCGTGCGTAGGTCCGCGGCGGCGCGTGCGTCATCATCGATGGCCGGTTGCTGGACGTTGCTGCACACCAGCATCAGCTCGGCGCCCAGCGCCGCCATTGTGTCGAACTTGCGTTCCGCCCGGTCCAGGTTGCGCGCACGCTGCGCGTCGGGGACGGCCTCGAAGTCGCGGAAGGGCTGGAACAACGTAATAGTGAGGCCAAGGTCTGCGGCCATCTGGCGGACGTCCGCCGGTGAGCCGTCGAAGGCGAGCAGGTCGTTCTCGAAGATCTCGACGCCGTCAAAACCGGCGCGCGCGGCGGCGTCGAGTTTGTCGCCCAGACGCCCGCTGAGGCAGACCGTCGCGATCGACCGCCGAGGATGGCTGCCGTTTGTCATGATGCGGCTTTCAGGCCGAGCATCGCGCGCGCCTCGGCCGGAGTGGCGACGCGCCGACCGTAACGCTCGACCATATCGCCGGCTATCTGAACAAGTTCGGCGTTGCTCGCGGCCAGTCGGTCCTTGGCGACGCGCACATTGTCCTCGAGCCCGGTGCGCACCCCATCCGCCTTCCGCGCCAACACCCACTCCAACACGATCGACTGGAAACGCCCAATGCCGGCAGCGGTCCACGTCGCGTGCGGAAGAACGCGGCGTGTCTCCTCGAGCAGGATGTCGAGCAGCCGTTCCTCGGCGGGCATCGCGTTCTTGACGCCGAGGACAAACTGCACGTGCGGGCGTTCGTTCATGAGGCCGTCCTCGACCAGCCGCTTGGCGCCGTGGATGTGCGACAGGTCGAAGACCTCGATTTCAGGCAGCACGCCGAAGCGCTGCATCTTCGCGGCCAGGTCGGTCACGAGCGAGGGGGCATTTTCGTAGATGATGCTTGGAAAGTTAACCGAGCCTGTCGATAGCGACGCCATATCGGGCCGCAAGTCGAGCGCGTTGCCGCGCGCAGCCTGATCGCGCCCGCGCCCTCCGGTAGAGAACTGGACGATCATTCCGGGGCAATGGCGGCGTACGCCGTCCTGCACGCGGCCAAACTTCTCCGGGTCCGACGAGGGCGTCTCGTCATCGTTGCGCACGTGAATGTGAACGAGCGACGCGCCCGCCTCGAACGCTTCGTGTGTGCTCTCGATCTGCTCGGCGACGCTGATCGGGACGGCGGGATTGTCGGACTTGCGCGGGACGGACCCAGTGATCGCGACGGTGAGTACGCAGGGTTCGCTCATTGTGCGGGCTCCCCGGCTGATACGGCGGCGCGTTGCTCACACATGCGCTTCTCCCCTTGTGCCGGCACATTGCCGGAATTTGTCGTTGACACGGTTTAACCAGTTAGTCCATACCCCTGTCAAGAAGTTTCCAGCCGCCGACCGGACGGCTAGAGAAACCGGGGAGGTTCGTCATGGGTGTAACGAGTGGACGAGCGTCAGAAGCGACCACAAGCTCGGATGAGCAATCGCTTCTGCTGGGCTTGATCGGCTATGGCATCCAGGGATCGCTGACCCCCTCCATGCATGAACGCGAGGGCGCCGAGCACGGTCTGAAAGTCATTTACAAACGGATCGATCTGCAGACGCTCGGTCTCGACGTTCAGGCGCTTCCGGAGCTTCTCGTGGCCGCGGAACGGATGGGGTTTGGTGGCCTCAACGTTACGTTCCCCGCCAAGCAGGCGATCATCCCGCTGCTGACGGACCTGTCCGATCACGCGCGCGCACTGGGTGCCGTCAACACGGTGGTGCTGCGCGACCGAAAACGGTTTGGGCATAATACGGATCTGTTCGGCTACGCAGAGAACCTGCGTCGCGGCCTGCCCAGCGTGAAGCGCGCGCGCGTCGTGCAGGTGGGTGCGGGCGGGGCGGGCTCAGCGGTAGCCGAAGCGCTGATGCAACTCGGCGTCGAAAGGCTGACCGTGTTCGACACCGATGCCGCGCGCGCGCAGCAGGTCGCGGCCGATCTGTGCGCCCGGCACGGAGCCGCCCGTGCAGAAGCGGGCACCGACCTACGGGGCGCGATCGCCGAGGCGGATGGGCTGGTGAACACCACGCCCGTCGGCATGGCGAAGCTGCCCGGAAGTCCGGTCCCGGCAGAGTTCCTGCATCCGGCGCTGTGGGTGTCGGAAATCATCTACTTCCCGATTGAAACCGAGCTGCTCAAGCAGGCGCGGGCGATCGGCTGCCAAACGCTGGACGGTGGCGGCATGGCCGTGTTCCAGGCAGCGCGGGCCTTCGAGCTGTTCACTGGCATCAAGCCCGACGCGGAACGGATGCGGCGCCACTTCGACACGCTGCAAGCGGCGGCAACGCTGGTGTAAGACGTACCAACGGATCCGTCCGTGCCCAACAAACGCTACGTAAAGCGCAATCACAGGGGGAGGAACGAAAATGGCAGAGATCACGGAGCACGAGCCGCACGGCAAACACCAGTCCAGAAAAGCTGCCGCCAGCGGTTGGATCGGATCGGCACTGGAATACTATGACTTTTTCATCTACGCGACGGCGGCCTCTCTCGTCTTTCCGCAGATCTTCTTCCCATCAACCAATCCGACGGTGGCCATCGTAGCATCGTTGGCGACATACGGCGTCGGCTACATCGCGCGGCCGATCGGCGCTGTCGTGCTTGGGCATTGGGGCGACACCCACGGGCGCAAGACGGTGCTGCTGGTTTGCATGTTCATGATGGGCTTCGCGACGATGGCCGTTGGGCTGCTACCGACTTATCAGCAGGTCGGTATCCTCGCGCCGGTGCTGCTCGTCGCCTTGCGTCTGATCCAGGGCTTCGCGGTCGCCGGAGAGATCTCGGGCGCAAGCTCGATGATCCTGGAGCACGCGCCATTTGGACGGCGAGGGTATTTCGCGAGCTTTACGTTGCAGGGCGTGCAGGCGGGTCAGATCCTCGCCGCCGCGGTGTTCCTGCCGCTAGCGGCCTTCATGCCGCAGCAAGACTTCAATGCATGGGGCTGGCGGATACCGTTTCTGCTCAGCGTCGTCGTCGTGATCGCAGGCTACATCATCCGCCGCAAGGTGGACGAAACGCCCGCCTTCGCCGAAGAAAGCCAGCACGGCGAGGTCGAGAAGATGCCGATCGTGCAGGCCTTCGCGCTCAGCTGGGACGACATGCTCCGCGTTGTGTGCATGGCGTTGATGAACGTTATTCCGGTCGTCGCCACCATCTTCGGCGCGGCGTATGCAGTCCAGCCGGCGTACGGGATCGGAATGGCGAAGTCCGTCTATCTGTGGATTCCGGTGCTCGGCAACATCGTCGCGATTATCATCATCCCGTTTGTTGGAAACCTGGCGGACCGGATCGGCCGCCGCCCATTGATCATCGGCGGCGCACTCGGATCGGGGTTGCTCTCGTTCGGCTATCTATATGCGATCAGCATCCACAGCGTGCCGCTAGCGATACTCCTGTCGCTGCTCATGTGGGGCGCTGTCTACCAGGGCTACAACGCGGTCTTCCCGAGCTTCTATCCGGAGCTGTTTCAGACGCGGGTTCGCGTGTCGGCGATGGCGATTGCGCAGAATGTCGGAACGATGATCACGGCGCTTTTGCCCGCGGTTTTCGCGGCGGTCGCGCCGCCGGGCTCGTCCAACGTCCCACTGACTGTCGGCGCGATCACCTTCGGCGTGACAGTCATCGCAGCGGTCGCGGCGTTCACTGCGCGGGAGACCTACCGTACCCACCTTAACGATCTCGGGCATCGGGACGTCCCGCCGGTCGACAAGCGGGAGTACGATCGGATGCGGGCGCAACTCATGACCGGTCTCGCCGGGACAACGTGATGCTTCCGGTCTTCGGCGAGCTGCCGGAGCGCTGGGCGGCGGTCGGGGGTGTCCTTGTCGGCGCCCCCGGCCTCTATCTGCTCTGGCGGGAGCGGACGCGGGGCACCGGCCCGAGCGCGGCTGTGTGAGGCTCTCCGTGGTCGCGCTTGATCATCCTCAGCACCGCCTCGACGGCGAAGACCCGGTGGCGCTTCCGAACCGTCGGCGCCGCCATGTCCCTGCCGAACAGGGTGCCGAAAGTATGCCGGTTCGATACGCGGTAGAACGCCAGGGCGCTGATCATCATGTGCACATCGACGGGATCAAGGCCGCCGCGGAACGTGCCGTCAGCCTGGCCCCGCTCCAGGATACGGCGAAGCTGGTCCAGCACCGTCACGTTGATACCCTGGATCGTTGAAGAACCGGCGAGGAACCGGCCGTAATTGATGTTCTCGATGCAAACGAGACGGACGAAGTCCGGATGTGCGTCGTGGTAGTCGAACGTGAATTCGACCATCCGCCTGATCGCCTCCACCGGCGGCAGCCGATCGAGGTCGAGCCCCGCCTCGGCCGAACGGATTTCGCTATAGGCGCGCTCCAGGACAGCAAGGAACAGGTCCTCCTTGCTGCCGAAGGAGTAGTAGATCATTCGCTTGACGGATTGCGTGCGCGCCGCGATCGCGTCGACGCGGGCGCCGTCGAGCCCCTTCTCGACGAATTCGTCGTGTGCTGCGTCAAGAATCGCCTGCCGCGTGCGCTCGGGATCAAGGCGCCGACGATCTGGGGCGATGTCCTGCGATCTCGCGGCGTGTGTCGATGCGGCCATGGTAAACGTGATGAAAGTTGGACTCTCCGGATAGTCCGAAGACGGGAATTGGGCAAGATGCCGGCGAGGGAGATGAATGCCCGCTGGGTGCTCTATCCGGCGCCGCCCGCCTTGCACCCTTTTCCAGCATAAGGAAGAACCGCCATGAGCCACCTCGTCTTCGTCCTGAATGGCCCAAACCTCAACCTGCTCGGAAAGCGCCAGCCGCATATCTATGGCTCCGAGACATTGGCGGACGTCGAGGCTGACTGCCGTAATGCGGCGACAGAACTCGATCTCCAGATCCGCTTTCACCAGAGCAATCGCGAATACGAGATCGTCGATTGGATTCATGAGGCGCGCGAGACCGCGGATGGTATCGTCATCAATCCCGCCGCGTTCACGCACTACTCTATCGCCATACTCGATGCACTGAACGCGTTCGACGGGCCGGTCATCGAGGTCCACATCTCAAACGTCCACAAGCGAGAAGAATTCCGCCATCACTCGTTCGTCTCGAAGCGAGCCGACGGCGTGATCGCCGGGTTTGGCACTCAGGGATACAGGCTCGGCCTGCAGCGCGTCGCGCGGCTGCTTGAGCGACTGGATGCGAGAAAGTGACGGGGAAGGGTTGCACGCCGTGTCCGCCGGCATGGACGACGACGCGGTCAATTAAGGGGCGGATCGCCTCGCGCGCCTCGGCCCCGTTGTCGCTCTGACCAGAACCGCGTTTTGCTTATTGCTGCCAAAATTCCGGCTCGGCTTGGAACGCCTTCCATCGCTTCGGAAGGTTCTTCAACGCGCTAGCCCGGCGCCGAGCGAGCAAACTCGCCAGCGCGCCGACAGCTGGCGCCAGGTCGGGATGCGTCTCGTCCGTGAGACTGCCCGCGAGCGCCGTCCCCGCTACGGTGTCGTTGATATCGCCAAGAACCCGCTGCAGCTTCTTGCATGCCCGCAGGTACCGCTCGACCGGCTTGCTCGGGTACAGCGACCCGACGTAGTCGATTGCGTAGCGGAGCTTCTTCAGTGATTTGCGCAACGCATGCCGATCCGCGTCCGAACGACCGATGTGCCGGCCGCGCTTGTTCACCTTTCGCGCCAACCGGTCGAGCATTTGCGGACAAAGATCCTCGATTGGTCGCTGCAGTTCATCGTCGCCAAGCAGACCGGGCACCGTGCGCCCTTGCTCCGCCCACGTCGCCAGGCCGAGCACCAAGCCGGTGAGAGGTGGCTCACGCAGTTCTTGCGCGAAACTCCGGTGTGCGGCCTCACGTCGCGCCAGGGCCGAGTGTTGGAGCAGATCGCTCCAGTCGGCCCCACTCGCCGCGTCATGTGCCTCCGGGAGGATCTGCAGGCAGAAAACATCCCAATCCCGCGCCTCGCCAAAGATCCTTCCGATACGACGCAACGCATCCTCCAAGCGTGCTGTCGCAAATGGCTCGAGATGTGGCTTGAACAGCATCAGGGCGGCGCGCAGCCGGCGGATAGCCACACGCATTTGGTGGACACCTTCCGCATCGCCGGCCAGCCCCGCCGGTTGGTTCATCACCAGATGACCAAGGCCAGCGTGAATAATATCACGTAGGGCCACTGCAGCGCCGGTCTGCTTCTGCAATGCGACATCGTCGGCCTTATGTGCGTCTGGCGGCTCGCCGTTCCTAAGCCGATAGCCCCGAGCCGCCTTGCTTTCGCTCTCAATCGTGAATGGGACGTCTCCATGCAGTTTGACCGCAAGGCGGTAAAGCGCTGCCGGATCTCCGTCCCGCAATTCAAGTTCCAGTTCGCTGACTGGCTGTCGTCGTGGACCGGCAACAATGACGCCCTCGTCCCACGCGGCTTCGGCGACCGTCCCACCATCAAGCACCAGTTTACGGGTCGTCCGATCGATCTCGGTCACAAAGACCGGTTCGATTTCCGGGCGAGGAGGCAGCTCGCCAGCAACGGACGTTGCGGCCAGCAGGCTAAGGTCGGGTGTACAGTCAACTAGCGGCCATTCCCATTCGGCGCGATCGGCGGCAACGCCGCGCCGGGCATCCGCCTTCAATGTCTGGACGCAGCGATCGCCGGTATGGCGGACCCGCAGGATCAATCCGCGTTGGGCCAGTGCCAGGTCCGGTGTATCGAAGTAGGTCGAGACCTCATGCCGTCGCTGCGCCTGCCATGCTCGCAGCAAAGGATGCTGCGTGAGCGCCTTGGCTGAACGGGCAGGCACCGCCAGCTTCAGTTCGATCTCTCGGGAGGACTTGCTCTGCGTTTCCATCCACCGACACCGGTCCGCTTAGCAGGCGGGGAAATCACCGACGGAATGAAGTTGTTTTGCAACTGGCCTGCCGGTCGCTGACGGCGTGTACTGCTGTCGTCGCGCGTTCAAAGCGTGCCAGATCCGGAACCGACCGAGAGCTAGGCAGTTTGACGCTGACGCAATTTTGACGCAGCTAACGTCTGCAACCCCGCAGATCGGCAGCCGTTCCCTTCGCATGCACCGAAGCGGAGGCTTCGATGTCTTGCAGCGGATTAGGTCAGCCATGGTGCCTCGATCGATGATTCTGGCGGTCTTACTCGCGATCGGCGGTCACATAAATATTGCGCTGGCCCAGGACAGCAATTCGCACTTGCCGCATGCTGCGCCACTCACGATGGAGCGGGCGCGAAGCTACTCGCTCCTCAACCGCAGCAGCGATGTCATTGTCGCAGCGCACGCCCGCATGACCAATGGAGATGAGCGGGACCTTACGTGGAACGAGCCGCTGCGGCCGCAGCAGGGGCGCAATTTGGCCGTTTCGAGCAACGACTGTCTCGCCGAGTTGACGGTGCGGTTCAAGTCTGGCCGGACGTTGCAGGCCCGGGCGCCGGATTGTCGGCAGACGAGAATTATCGCGACAGACTCATCGCTTCAGATCGGCAGCAATGCGTCCGACCGTCCGCCAATCAACTAGGGTCTGTTAGCAATTACTTTGCCCCGATCTCGGCGGCGAGGTCGACCAGCGCCTCGATCTGAACTCAACCTGCTGATGAGCGCCGCTTCCGCTGGCAGCGGCGAAGATGCGGCTCTCTTATCGCTGAAGCTTATCGAGCGTGACCGGCAGGTCGCGCACCCGCTTGCCCGTCGCGTGATAGACGGCGTTGGCGATCGCGGCCGCTACCCCGACAATTCCAATCTCGCCCACCCCCTTGATGCCGAGTGGGTTGACCTTGTCGTCGGGCTCGTCGACGAAGATGACGTCGATGTCGTACACGTCGGCGTTCACCGGGACGTGATATTCGGCAATGTTCGCATTCATGATGCGGCCAAATGCGTGGTCGATGAGTGTTTCCTCGTGCAGCGCCATTCCGATGCCCCACACCACCCCGCCGATGATCTGGCTCCGCGCGGTCTTGGTGTTCAGGATGCGGCCGGCCGCGACAGCGCTGACGACGCGGGTGACCCGGACCACGCCCAGCTGCTCATCCACCTTTACTTCGGCGAACACGGCCGAATGGGTGTTGCGGGCGTGCGAACTGCCATCCGGGAAACTGTTCGTCTTCTCCTTTTCGATTCTGTCCATCACGCCATGCCGCATAGCGTCGGCGATCGA